>WTHU01000020.1 GCA_011523005.1 Acidimicrobiales bacterium | reverse complement strand
AAGCCATACGACTCAATAATGTAAATGTAGAAGAAAATCTCGCAGCATTTCAATGGGGGAGAATATGGGTTTTTGATACTCACTATGTTCTTGATCATATAGAAGAGACAAATATATGGAATAGTAATATCTCTCAGCCCGAACTCCCTGCTGATACGGTACGAAGAGTCATTGAAATGGGATTAGAGGCTGAAGAACATGAAGCGGTTCTTCTCTTTGCTTCGGACATATTGGCGTTCCAAAACAAAAAAGCGGTTGATGACTATCTAGCTCTAATTGAGCACGTAGTTGTATCCGTAACAAAATTATCTAACACGGATAGTCAAAAATCTTTAATACGAACCGTTGCTCGCAACGCTCACAAACTTACAACCTACAAAGACGAGTATGAGGTAGCTCGTTTGTTTCTCCTACCAGAGTTACAAGATGAGATTAACAAACTACCGCAAAGTAATGGGGTGGGGAGAGCTGTCTGGCACCTGCACCCTCCATTTCTTCGAGCTCTTGGGATGCAAAAGAAGTTAAAAGTGCCTTACAGAGTTGCCACACCGCTGATGAAAGTTCTTGCAAAGGGAAAAGTATTACGAGGAACAAAACTTGATATTTTCGGCTATGCCAAAGTAAGGAAATTAGAGCGCATAATGCGTGACCGCTATATTGAGGAAATTTTGCACTCATTAGAGTCACTCACCGATACGAACTTCAGCGCGATTCTTAGCCTGGCAGAGTTACCTGATTCCGTCCGTGGATTTGAAGAAATCAAATTGCAGAAAGCTGAAGCTTTTTTGCTTGCATTAGACAGTAAATCTATCTCGCTATAAGTGAACTTTCTTTACTTGTCATGATGAAAGGTAGTAGATGGCTCCGGCGTTTGGGGCGCCGGATATGGTTGCTCCGGGTGACCCTATGATGATGTCACCGAGGGTGATTAATACTGCAGCTCCGAAGTGTCCGTTTGTTTCTGCGTTGCCTGTGAATGCGTCTTGGTCGACGTGGAGGATTTCGTCTCCTGCTGCGCTTATACCGTTTGCGTTGCCGTAGAGTATGTGGGTAGCGCCAGCGTCGTTATGACCGTTGATGGTTTCACCGGGGGCTCCTATAACGAGGTCAAGGAAACCGTCACTATTGAGGTCACCTAACGACAATGCCGCCCCGAACTCGTCACCTGTCTGCGCTAGTTCTTCTATACCGCTACTGTTCTGATTAAAGAATTGGTCTCCGGCGGCGTTCAAACCGTTCGCGGTTCCGTACAAAATATTGACAGCGCCTACATTGCCGCATGCTGATGTTCCACGAACCCGACAATAATAGTTTGATGGACGGTAATTATCGTCAGGGGCGCCGATCACGACATCAGCGAACCCGTCAGCGTCAATGTCACCTACCGCTAATGCCGCTCCGAAACGGTCACCGACTTCTGAACGTCCAGCGACACGACTCGAGTTCTGAGCGAAGTAATGATCGTCAGTGGTTGTCACACCATCAGCAGACCCATACAACACATTGATTGCGCCTACCTGACCGCATGAATAGCGGGCACAATAGCGTGCATTAGGCCAGTAATATTCTTGTGGGGATCCCACAACCACATCGTCGTAGCCGTCACCATCAATATCTCCCACAGCGACAGCAGCCCCGAACTCGTCATCGACATGGGCTATGCCAGCGACACGGCTCGTGTTCTGACCAAAGTAATGGTCATCCCATCCGCTTAACCCGGTAGGGGAACCATAGATTACGTTGATAGCGCCTACATGACCGCATGCGTCAGCGCCACGGATTGTGCAGAACCTGTTATTAGGCCAGTAATACTCTCCGGGAACGCCCACAACGAGGTCGTCATAGCCGTCAGCGTCCATATCACCAACCGCTAACGCCGCTCCGAACCGGTCATCAGCATGCGCTATACCAGCAACCCAGTTCGTGTCCTGATGAAGAACCTCAGCTGTCTCTAACCCATTCGCAGTTCCATAAGCAATCGTAATAATGCCAGCGTTCTCTAAACCATTCACACTCTCACCAGGAGAACCAACAATAAGATCATCAAACCCATCACCATTAAAATCACCAGCAGCAACCGAAGACCCAAAACCATCCCCAGACTCAGGAACACCAGGCCAACCACCCTCACCCTGATAAATAGCGTCGTTATTGTCTATTCCGCCGGTCCCCCCATAGATTACATGTATAAGACCAGCGTTCGTTATGTTACTAATGCTTTCTCCTGGGGCCGCTATGACTAGGTCAGTTGATTGGTCTCCATTAAAGTCACCATCTGTAAAGTGTGAACCAAATAGGTCGTTTGATTCAGAACCTATCCATCCGGAAGGTAGAAAATTGGCATAATCTTGGTGAATTCTTTTGTCCGAAAGGGCAAAATTAGGGAAGAAATATTTTGTTGATAAGATTTGCTCTGTTAGGCCTCTTCCTTCATCAATGAGCCCACTATTTACAATTGCCATGAAAGAGTCACCTTTAGTGGTGACACTTCCTCCGGAACCTATGATTGTAATATCAACATGGTCTGTACGCCCTGACGTTCCGTAGTCTCCGGAGATGTGAATTCCTGTGACATCTCCAACTCCTCCTAATGATGAGTCAGCTATCCATCTACCTAACTCTTCTCCGCTGTAGTTTCGGGTCCAGTTAGCATACGGATTACCGATATGGTCGAAATCATCTTGTTGCGCGGGAAGGTACGAGATATCACTGCACGGGTAGTTTGATGTAGTGCAAAAGACGTAGGATCCAGCACCGGAAAACCCGCCGTTTGAGGAACTGTAGTATGTCGTGATAGGAGAACCACTAATGGTTAATATTGTGTCGCTAGTTCCATCAACAGCGGCTTTCCAGTTATCAAAGTATGAACCGGTCTCGTTTGTATACCCCGTATAGTGTTGATCATTTACTGTGGAATAAATATCCCATGGGACAGTCCATGCTGCGTTGTTTCTCCTGCTTATAACT
>WTHU01000061.1 GCA_011523005.1 Acidimicrobiales bacterium | reverse complement strand
GTATCTATCTTGACGCAGGAAAAAATAGAGTACGTTGATTGGAAAGACGTTAACCTCTTGCGGCGATTTACATCCGACCGGGCAAAGATCCGGGCTCGAAGAGTAACTGGTAATAGCGCTCAACAACAACGAGATGTTGCAATGGCTATTAAAAATGCAAGGGAAATGGCATTGCTCCCATACGAAAATCGAGTCACCACCCAACGCGGTGGACGCGGAGGCGACCGTAGGCAACGTGATGATGATCGTAGACCAAGAGAACCAAGGGAAACAGACGCTCCTAAACAAACCGCAACGCCGTCACCTCAAACTGAAGAAGTTAACCAAGAAAATACCACTGAGGAGTCAGCAGAATGAAAGTTGTACTTCGTGCCGACGTAGATGGTCTCGGATATAAGGGCGATATCGTATCAATTTCCGATGGGTACGCCCAGAATAAGCTAATTCCACAGGGACTTGCGTTTAAGGCAACTGCAGGAGCCGAAAAAGAAGCAGAAAAGATGCGACAATCACGTGAATTACGTGCTTCGGAGGAAAAGGCAATGGCCGAAGAAATGGCCACCCGAATGGAAAATGAAACGTTATCCATCACAGTGAATGCAGGAGAGGGCGGCAAACTGTTTGGTTCCGTTTCAGCCACTGACATCAGCGAAGCTCTGTCAGATCAAAAAAATATAACAATCGATAAGAAACTAATCACGATTGCTGAAAGCATTAAAGAAGTGGGAACATATCAAGTAGGCATCAAACCTCACCCAGATGTGGAATTCACTATTTCTCTCGATGTTGTTGCAGAGAGCAATTAGCAAATCAAAATAAGACAATCATTTGAGAAAGCCCAACGGCAAGGCGAAATAGTCGAACCGAATGAAGAATTCTCGTATTACTTGTCGTCCTAATATTGAAACTTTTTCTTGAAGAGAGTTACTCACAGATCCTGTTATTTCATCCACAGAAAAATACCTAAAATCCACAGACTTTTTTCGGTTTTCCTATTGCATGTCACAGGCATCTGGCACCATTGTATATAACGCATGTCTGATCAATTTCTCCCTCCAGATGAACCACCGGAACGAGGACGACCAACTCGCGTTCCGCCTCACAATATTGCAGCAGAAGAAGCCGTATTAGGAGCAATGCTGTTAAGTCGCGAAGCTATTGCTGACGCAATTGAAATTGTCACTGCTGATGATCTCTACAAGCCTGCTCACCAGAAAATATTTAATGCGATCACATCGCTGTTTGCAGCGGGGGAGCCGGCTGACATCGTAACGGTAGCTGATGAGCTTGAACGTTCCGGCTTTCTTGAGGGATTAGGCGGAAACGCAACACTTATTGAACTTCAAGCGAATACTCCAGCAGCGACGAACACTACTGAATATGCACGGATTGTTTTCGAATTTGCTCAAATGCGCAGATTAACAATGGCCGGTCGTGAAATTGCAGAAATCGGATTTTCTCAACCCGATGATGTTGTCAAAGCAGTTGATGAAGCAGAGACACTTATGTTCAGTCTCGCACAAGGGAGAGATACAAGTAGCTATTCAACTCTGGAGTCGCTTTTAGGAGAAACATTAAATCAGATTGAAGCCAGGGTTGAACGAGGAGATGAAGTTACTGGAACAGCAACTGGATTTTCAGAACTAGATCGGATACTTGCTGGGCTACAACCAAATAACCTTATTGTTGTCGGAGCCAGACCAGCGATGGGGAAAACTAGTTTTGGGTTGAACATTGCTGCACACGCTGCAATGGAAACGAGTGCACCGGTACTGTTTTTCTCTCTAGAAATGAGTGAGTACGAGATAAGTCAAAGAATTTTGTGTACAGAAGCAAAAGTGGATTCAAGTAGGGTTCGTATCGGTAGGTTGACAGATGATGACTGGACCAAGATAAGCCATGCAGTAGGACGGCTTGGTAGTGCTCCGCTATGGATTGATGACAATCCGAACACCACAGTCATGGAAATCAGAGCTAAAGCACGAAGACTGAAAAGTAGAGTTGGGAATATCGGAATGATCGTCGTTGACTACCTTCAACTCATGAGCGGTCGAATGCGTGCTGAAAATAGGCAAGTTGAAGTATCTGAGATAAGTCGAAGCTTAAAGATCTTGGCACGAGAGCTAGAGTGCCCGGTTGTTGCGTTATCCCAACTGAGTAGAAATCTTGAACAACGACAAGACAAACGACCAATGCTTTCAGACTTGCGAGAATCAGGATCAATTGAACAAGATGCTGATGTCGTCATGTTCCTATATCGAGATGAGGTTTATGATACCGAATCGCCAGATCAAGGCATGGCTGAAGTTCTAGTAGCAAAACACCGCTCTGGTCCAACAGGAAGAGTGAAACTTGCTTGGCTGAAGCACTATACGAAATTTGCTGACATGGCGAGGACAAGTGATGATGAAGCTCCAACTCCTCAACACTATGAAGAGTATTAAAACATGTTTCTCGGCGAAAATCTCATCGTTTACTTGGTTCTTGCATTTGGTGGAGCTTTAGCAGTTGGCAACTTTCTAGCACTGATAAGCACAAAAGAAGCCCCTGAAGATAGTGACTTTGAAAAGCCGCCGCTGTTTCGGTCAATTGTGATGATCCTGATAGGAGTCATTGCGGCAATTTGGGCCATTATTAGCTTGATTTGAAGTTAATTCCCTTAAATACCGATTCATTCTCTATCCTGATAACACTATGGTTGCAAGTGACGCGCAACGTCGATCAATTAGAGCTCAAGCTATCTCCATCGGTTTAGCAATATCGCCATTTGGGTTGGCGTTTGGGGCCCTCTGCGCTGAGTCTGGGATCGGGGTCTGGGAAGCATTAGGTTTCTCATCCCTAGTTTTTGGTGGGTCGTCGCAATTTGCTGCTGTTTCAGTTCTTGCCGATGATGGCACTGTGATTGCAGCTGTCACTGCAGGTTTACTTTTGAATCTGCGATCGTTAGCGTTTGGCGTTTCGATGGCCCCTTCGTTAAAAGG
>WTHU01000066.1 GCA_011523005.1 Acidimicrobiales bacterium | reverse complement strand
ACTGTGTACTACTGATTGTTGCTGCCCTAGAGAAAAGATTACTCGCAGAATTCATTGAATTTTGTGAAGATTTGAATCTGGCTGCGTTGGTTGAGGCACACGATGAGGCTGAAGTCGAGATCGCTCTTGACTCTGGAGCAAAAATGATAGGAATCAATCAACGAGACCTTAAAACTTTCAAAGTAGACCAGAAGAGAGCCCTTCGTGTTATTAGTGAAATACCCGAGCACATAATTAGAGTGGCCGAAAGCGGAATTAGAGCATTGTCGGATGCAGAGCCATTAAAAACCGCAGGATTCGATGCAGTTTTAATAGGTGAATCCTTGGTGATGTCTGATTTTCCCGAAGAATTAGTTACACAATTACGCAACCTCTAAACGAAACCTTTATTTGCGCAATAATTTCCGATAACGTCAAATTATGTTCGTAAAGATTTGTGGCATAACTAATGAAGAGGATGCGTTATTATCAATAGCCGTGGGGGCAGATGCTCTCGGTTTCAACTTCGTTAATGGGTCGAAACGAAAAATAGCCACACAACGGGCTGCCGAGATAGCCCGAAGATTGCCTCCCGACGTATTAACAGTCGGAATCTTTCAAAACGACTTACCGGAAAGAGTGATTTCGGTAGTAAACGAAACTG
The DNA here is from genome assembly GCA_011523005.1 of Acidimicrobiales bacterium. Lineage (GTDB taxonomy): Bacteria > Actinomycetota > Acidimicrobiia > Acidimicrobiales > UBA8592 > UBA8592. The sequence continues at coordinate 10,387 of WTHU01000066.1, read as the reverse complement.
GGCTGATGGCAGCCCAATTACATGGTGTGGAAACTGCAGAGAGTGTTAAACGTATCAAACAGGAGGTTCGTACTGTTTTTAAAGCAGTGTCAGCAGGGTCTCAGGCATTTTATAACGCAGAAGACTTTGGTGCAGACGCGATTCTAGTTGATTCAGAAACTCCTGGGGAGGGTGAAGTTTTCGATTGGCAAATGGCAGAAAATGGACCAACTGGAGTTTCGCTCATCCTTGCAGGCGGACTAACGCCTCAAAATGTCAGCCAAGGGATCCGGAAAGTCCGGCCTTGGGGCGTAGATGTTGCGTCAGGAGTGGAGCGTAAGACTGGAGTTAAAGACCCTATTTTGGTTAGAGATTTCATCAAAGAAGCAAAGAAAACTAGTCAATACCTTCAATCTTTGGGCGATAATGGAGATGAATCAAATACCCCCTACGATTGGAAAGAGGATCCAACATGGCGATGACGGAACCCCTAAATAACGGACGTTTCGGCAACTTTGGCGGAATGTTCGTCCCAGAGACACTAATTCCTGCTTGTCAAGAATTAGAAAAAGCATTCAGAGAAGCATGGGGATCAGAGGACTTTCGAAACGAGCTAAGCGCACTACTCAAGGATTATGCGGGCAGACCATCTCCCATCACAGAATGTGAGAGGATATCAAACGAGCTTGGCTACAAAGTACTTCTCAAGAGAGAAGATCTGAATCATACCGGTTCACATAAGATCAATAATGTTCTAGGGCAAGCGTTGCTTGCTAAACGCATGGGCAAGTCCCGACTAGTAGCAGAAACTGGAGCCGGACAGCACGGTGTGGCAACAGCAACGGCAGCAGCCCTATTCGGGATGGATTGCGTAGTCTACATGGGGGAAGTAGATATTGAGAGGCAGAAGTTGAACGTATTTCGAATGCGCCTATTGGGTGCTGAAGTCCGCCCTGCCTTATCAGGAAGCAGAACATTAAAGGACGCAATAAATGAAGCCATGCGAGATTGGGTAGCGACCGTAGAGGATTCCCATTACTGCTTGGGATCAGTAATGGGCCCTCACCCTTATCCATGGATGGTCAGAGAATTCCACAGAGTTATTGGGCTTGAGGCTTATTCTCAATGTCAAGACATCCTAGGAAGCAATCCTGATGTTGTAACAGCTTGTGTCGGTGGTGGATCTAATGCTTTAGGCATATTCTCTGGATTCGTAGAGACTGATGCAGAACTTGTGGGAGTTGAACCAGCGGGAGGAGCTGCAGTAGCGCGCGGCATACCCGGAGTCGTACACGGGTCTTTGTCCTACTTGCTTCAGGACGAATGGGGACAGGTACTTGAAGCAGAATCAATCTCAGCAGGGTTAGATTATCCAGGTATTGGGCCGGAACACGCACACCTAGCTGAGACTGGTAGAGCAAGATATGAAAAAGTTAGTGACAAAGAGGTAGTGGAGGCATTTCAGCTACTTTCAAGAACGGAAGGGATAATCCCTGCATTAGAACCTGCTCACGCACTTGCATGGATGAGCCGTGAACGCGAATATCTCTCTGGTAAAGCTGTTCTACTTAACCTCTCCGGACGCGGAGACAAGGATGCGACACAAATGATGGAAGTCCTTGGATGACCCTACGCGAAGAAGGAATTGAGAATACACTTCTTCGGGTAATTTCAGATGGGCGCAAATGTCTTGTCCCCTACATTACAGGCGGTTTTGATGGTTATTTGGAGGCCATTTCAGCTGCAGCTGAAGCAGGCGCCAATGCGATAGAAATTGGCATACCCTTCTCTGACCCCGTGATGGATGGCCCGACAATACAAGAAGCAAACGACCTAGTCCTCTCAGCTGGAGTAACACCCTTGCAAATAATCGACGAAATCGCTTCATTAGATGTTGATATCCCGCTTGCAGTCATGACTTACTACAATGTCGTCTATAGATTTGGTTTAGAAAGATTCGCTTCGTATTTGAGCGAAGCCAAAATATCAGGAGCTATTCTTCCTGACCTTCCTTTGATCGAAGCTAATTCATGGAAATCTGCTGCCGATATGAAGAACAGAGAAGCAATCTTGTTCGCGGCTCCAACAACAACCCAAGAACACCTAAAAGAAGTCTGTAAAGAAACAAAGGGTTTCGTATATGCTGTCGGATTACTTGGAACAACAGGCGCCAGAAAAGAATTGGCCGAAAGCGCGAAAATAATCGCCGGTCGCTGCAAAGAGATCACTAAAAAACCAGTTTTGGTTGGTGTAGGGATTGGGGCACCTGACCAAGCTGTAGAGGTTTCCAAGGTATCGGACGGGTGCATAGTTGGATCAGCGATAGTGCAACAATTATTGGATGGCGGAGGACCAGAAGCTGTTGGGAAATTAGTCGCAGAATTCCGCTCAGCGCTTGATAACAGCTAAAAGTACACGCATTTTCCCAAAATTTAGAAAAATCGTTATTATGTTAATTGGCTTAAAAACCCTGTTCAAAGCACTTTTCTGACATATAGCATTTATTTTTTTGTCGAGTAGTGTAACTATCGTCACACCAAAGGCCGAAAAGAGCTAAAATAGAAGTAGCCAAGCTAATCAACCATGTTGAGGATCTTGGTCCGTTGTTTAAATTAAACAAGGAGCTTTCAAAATTATGATGGCAACATTTGTCACACTTATAATCATGGGAATGCTGCTGCAAGGCGTAATCGCAGTGCTAGATAGCATTCTCGACGTCGCTGGAGTGGGAGGAATGCTTAAAGGTATTCCTGTCATCGGCGCTAACCTATCCCTAATTTGGGCTTACCTGTTTGTGGTAATCACAGATGCATCCGTTGCTGGATATGGAGTCGATACTGAAATTCTCAGTATGGGTGACTTCGGTTCAGACGTTGCACTTGCAATTATCATTCTCGCTTTCGGCCCGATCAAAGATGCAGCAATTTCTGCTCTAGGCAAGGGAGTCGGAAGGTAAAACTTCTTAAAATTAGGGGCTACCTCCGGGGAGCCCCTAATTTTTTTTGCAAAAATTTGATTGAAACCAAGCAAATGTTCTCACAGTAAAGGCATTATTTAGCTATTTTTAAGCGAATGATCCACATTTAGTGTTACAACAGTGTAATTTAGTCCTATACACATTAAGTGTTAACTGCTTAGGGATAAGCCCATAGCATAGGAGGAAAATATGAATAAGTCAGAACTGTGTGCAGCCATTTCAGGTAGCACTGGCGTTAGCCAAAGTGATGTTGACAAAGTCCTAAAGGGGCTCGAAGAAACCGTTACAAGCGCAGTTTGCGCAGGCGGAGACAAGATTGTACTGAGCGGTTTTGTTACATTCGAACGAGGACACCGTGCAGCACGATCCGGAAGAAACCCGCAAACAGGAGAGACAATCCAGATCGCAGCAGCGAATACAATTAAAATTTCTGCAGGTTCCAAGCTCAAAGCAGCGGCAAAAGCCTCAACCTGATCTTTGATGTTTAATGGTTAGGGGCCGTCCTAGACGGCCCCTAACGCAGTTTTAGAATAGAAATTATGAGCTTCCCAGACCCAACGCTTATTCTTCCACACAAAGATCCCTTTTTGTTTATCTCAAAGATCACTGACCTAGTTCCAAGTGAATCTGCAAAAGCGTTATGGGTTCTTGACGGTACCGAATATTTTTTCAAAGGCCACTTTCCGGGCCGCCCAACTCTACCGGGTGTTTTAATGTGCGAATCTATCGCACAATTAGGAGCATACGTCGTTCTTCAGGACAACCGCTTTAAAGATAAATTACCTCTCTTTGGCGGACTTGAAAATGCACGATTCAGACAACAAGTAGTTCCAGGAGATACTCTCAAGCTTCAAGTTGAAGTACTTCGACTATCTGCCCGCGGCGGAAAAGCCTTTGGTGAAGCGTATGTCAATGGGAACCTGGCATGTTCAGCTGAGTTAATGTTTATAGCTGTTGAAAAGTAATGCGCTAGGCCGGGCCAATCACGATCGAACCGTTGTGACCACCAAATCCAAATGAGTTACTAATGGTAGGCCTCGGACTCCAAGGAATTGAATCAGAATAAACAAGGTTCAAATCCCCAAATTCGGGATCAATTTCTGTCGTTCCATGAGTCCTCGGTATAGTTTCTTTCAGCAATGAGAGAACTACGGCAACTGCTTCTAACGCGCCTGCAGCACCCAATGAATGTCCAGTAACACCCTTAGTTCCAGTAACGTGAGGATTCAAATCTCCAAAAACTCTTGCGATAGCCTGAGCTTCAGCAGCGTCATTTAGGGGTGTTGAGGTACCGTGAGCATTTATTTGTCCAATATCAGCTGGTAACAGACCAGCGTCATTCAGTGCCATTTCCATACACCTAACGGCACCATTTCCTCCAGGGGCTGGCGCAGTTATGTGATGAGCATCAGCAGTGCTTCCTGAGCCCAGAAATTCAGCGAGCACATCTGCCCCTCTTGAGGTTGCATGGTCCCATTCCTCTAAGATAAGGACTCCAGCTCCTTCAGATTGCATAAAACCATCTCGCTGCGTGTCAAAAGGTCTGCTTATTCCTTCGTTAGATACCGCAGTCATGTTAACGAAACCTTGAGTACCTATGGGTGTCAGAGTAGCTTCAGCGCCGCCAGCGACCATAGCTTTAACTTTGCCAGAGCGTATTAGCTCAGCAGCCCGACCTAGGGAATGAGTGCCTGCGGCACAAGCTGTTACGATCGTTTCGCATGGTCCTTGAAGATTATACGTCATAGAGACACTTGCAGAAGCAGCATTTGCCATCATCATCGGAACTAGAAAAGGTGAAACTCTGCGCGGACCTTTATCTAGAAGTACTCTGACCTGATCCTCAAGCGTTCCTAATCCCCCTACACCCGTTCCTATCATTGTCCCGACTGCAGTGGGATCAATCACGAAGTCACCAGCCTGATCGATAGCTTCTTTAGCTGCAGCAAGAGCAAACTGCTGGAATCGGTCGGCCCTACGAGCCTCTTTGGCATTCCCATCAAAGAAAGGAAGCGGATCAAAGTCTTCAATCAAAAACCCATTCTTTGGAACTCCATTTAGTAATGAATTCCAAAATGCCTCTTTGCCAATACCAGCGCTGCTAACAACGCCTACACCGGTTACGGCAATCCGTGCCCTCATTACAATTTGCTAGATATAAGCTTAAAAGCGTCACCTATCGTTGGTAAGTCCTGAAGTTCTTCTTCTTCGACAGTTATATCAAACTCTTCTTCAAGTTCCATAACTAGCTCTACCAAGTCAAGGCTATCAGCGTCCAAATCTTCAGCGAATCTCGCTTCTGGAGTTACTTGATCAGCTTCCACTGACAGGACATCCACAGCACAGCGCTTGAATCGTTCAAAGTTTTCGTCACTCATTTTAGTTTCCCTTTCGTTATGTTCATCTTAGATCTTAAGAAATGCCAAGTCCGCCATCAACAGGGATAATAGCGCCTGTAATATAGCCTGCATCCTCACTTGCTAAAAAAGACACAGTGGAAGCGACCTCATTGACTTCACCAAACCTACGGAGTGGTACAGAACCTAGAATTGATTCTCTTTGTTTGTCGGATAAAGCTGAGATCATATCAGTCTTTATGGGTCCGGGAGCCACAATGTTTGTCGTTATGTTCCTTGATGCAAATTCTTTTGCTAGCGATCTTCCAAAACCAACGAGACCGGATTTAGAGGCTGCATAGTTTGCTTGCCCGGACTGTCCCGCAGAGGCCACAACTGAAGATATCAATATGACCCGACCCCATTTTTCTTTCATCATTGGTTTGATTGCTCTCTTAGCGAGCCGATAGGCAGAGATCAGGTTCGCTTCAATAACTGATACGAAATCATCATCAGTCATTCGTGGGAGTAGGTTGTCTTTTGTGATCCCCGCATTTGCTACAAGGACTTGAACGGGCCCATATTGTTCCTCGATCAAAGAAAAGGCAGATTCTATGCTTTCCGGGATAGTGATATCGCATGGAACAGAATGAAATTTTGCGTCTTCAGCTGGCGAGGATCGATGAGTCCCCACAACGGTAAAACCTTCGCCATGTAGTTTCTGGGCAATCGCAAATCCAATACCACGATTCGCTCCAGTAACTAACGCTACTTTACTCATTTAGATCTACCCCAATTCACGATGGCGCTTGCTGACGTCATCCCTGCTCCGAATCCTACTAAAAGGAGGTTATCTCCCTCTTGGATTCTTCCGTCTAGCACGGCGTCAACCAGTGCTAGAGGGATGGAAGCAGAAGACGTATTTCCAGTTTTATGAAGCACTGAAACAGACTTCTCCATAGGTATATTCAGTCTTTTCATAGCACTTTCAATGATTCTTATGTTTGCTTGATGTGGTATCACAAAAGCAATATCTTCAGGCGTTAATCCAGCGTTTTCGATGCTAGTTAATGCAGATTCAGTCATTGCGATTACAGCTTTACGAAATACTTCTTGGCCCGACATGACAATTGTTCCACCGATTTCGGCATGAAGAATATCTCGAAGAGAACCATCACAACTTAATTCCCACCCCAAGAGAGCACTTTTAGTGTTTGATGCCTCTATCACAAAGGCGCCTGCCCCATCTCCGAACAGGATTGCTGTAGAACGATCCTCCCAATCAGTTACTCGTGACAATGTCTCAGATCCGATAACCAGAACGCGTTTATTTCCAAGGGCAAGCATCCCAAATCCAGTAACTAGCGAATAGACAAAGCCGCTGCAAGCAGCGTTCAAATCCATTGCACCGCACTTAAGGCCAAGAAGATGTTGGACCATAGCAGACGTTGCTGGAATTTGGTCATCCGGTGTGGTTGTGGCCAAGACCAGCAAGTCGATCTCGTCTGGAGAGCAGTCAGCGATCTTGAGAGCATCCTTGGCGGCTTGAACAGCTAACCCTGCTGTTGTCCCACCGATTCTTCGTTCCGAAATCCCTGTTCGCTCTTTAATCCATTCATCAGAGGTGTCCATTCGTGACGCAAGGTCGTGATTTGTTATGAGGTTATTTCCTAGGGCAATTCCCCAGCCAGTAATTTGACCGCCATTAGACGTGTTAACTGTCATTATTTTATGACCCTGAGCCATGCTATTGGCTGGCTTGAAGTTACTCTTTCACCTTCGATAGCAAGAAAACCTTGGATTTCTCCAGAAAAGGCACTTCTAACTTCAGTCTCGTTCACGTGCCCTAAGAGAAAACCGGTTTTGATCTTCTTGCCAGTTAAATCCTTATCTGTAGGTGTGAAAATTCCAGCACAGGGGCTTACAACAAGGCGTTCGGTTGCAAATAGATGTTCACCTTCAAGTGCATCTGGTGACGGGGGTTGTTGACCGGCAATTGTTTCTAACAATTTGTCCACATCGCTTGGAGAAGTGATAGATATTGTCGTCAAGTCCTTGAGAGTCCTTTTGGCCATCCCTGTTAAAACGGAACCTGGTCCTACTTCTACGAAAGTGATGAAACCTAATCCTGAAAGTTGATGCAAGATTTGCTTCCACCGAACTGGACTGGTTAATTGTGAAGATAATAGAGCAGGCCATTCTTTGGCATTCTCGTGGCCGATTGCATCAACATTTGCAAAGACAGGGTGATCGGGTGATCGAAACTCGACGCTATCGATTGCGTTGCGGAGTCGATCTCGGGCAGGCTCCATGTAGGGTGTGTGGAATGCGCCTGAAACCGGTAATTTCATGGCGCGCTTGGCGCCTAATTCCTTAGCTATCTCCGAAGCTGATTCAATTCCTGAATGAGATCCAGCGATTACAACTTGGCCAGGTGCATTGTAGTTGGCAACCCATACGTCGTCGTCAACCCTATGGCACGCGCTCTCAACTAACTCATCATCAAGTCCTAGTATTGCTGCCATTGTTCCCTCATGGGATTGGGCACAAACTTGCATTGCAGCACCACGTTCGGTAACAAGTTTGACAGCGTCCTCAAAATCTAAAGCCCCAGAAGCAGTTAGAGCGCTGTATTCTCCCAAACTATGTCCAGCATGAGCTGCAGCATCAACTCCAACACGTTGTAGAGCATCAAAGATGACCATTGAAGTCAAAAAGGTAGCTAACTGTGCGTTCTTAGTCTCTTTAAGTTCATCATCGTTTGTTTCAAGTAGTAATGCAGCTAGGTCTCGACCAGAGATAGATGATGCATCTTCAACTAATTCCCAAGATGGATGGTCGACCCATTCTTGACCCATGCCTTCTTTTTGTGACCCTTGTCCGGGGTAAGTAAAAACAATCATTTTCTAACCTTCAATGACTGTAATTGTTTTGTCTGACAACTGTGTGCTTTTTCACTTTTAATTTTGTAAACCTCAGAACTTCTAATGTTTTGAATTATGGGCATATTTAGGTTGCTTAACTGCTCTATTAAACAGTAAGGAGTTAGCTTCCGCAAACATTGCTTTAGTATCTTGCTTGGTAGACTAACATTCTGCCCGGGTGGCGGAATCGGCAGACGCGGGGGATTCAAAATCCCTTTCCCTTAGGGGAGTGCGGGTTCAAGTCCCGCCCCGGGCACACAAAATAATTCTGACAGCAACTGCTAGTTAATCGTTGCAGTTGCTAATTTATGGAACTCTGTTCTGTTGGTACTCCTTTGCACTCTATTCTGATGGCCTAACTGATGTAAGATACACCTGTGCCTCAAAGATTACTAAAGAAGAAACTTGCAGATACATCTCTTCGTTTACGACAACTGCAAGAAGAATTGAAGGTTGCCGAAGAACAACTCGTTCATTTTTCGGACGAAGCTGACGAGGCGCGATTACGGTCACTGGTTTCGGAGACGCCTCTAGCAGATCAAAAGCATCGAGAGGCAAACAAACATGCCGAATCTATGAGAAAGCATAAAAATATGCTTCAAACCGAAATTGAGCGTGTTGAAGCACTTCAGGATGAACTACTAGATCAGATGGATTCAAAGAATGTCTAAAACGATTAGTGTCGTAATTGCCGAAGATGAGGCAATAATCAGACTGGATCTAAAAGAAAGCCTCGAAGCTGAAGGGTACGCTGTTGTTGGCGAGACAGGCCGGGGTGATGAGGCGATTGACCTTGTAAGAATGCTGGAACCTGACTTGGTAATTCTTGATATAAAGATGCCTGGTATGAATGGTATAGATGCAGCAAGGGTGATCTCTGAGGAGGGATTGGCAGCTGTGATTCTCCTCACGGCTTTCAGTCAACAAGATTTAATTCAAGAAGCTAGCAATGCAGGTGTCTTGGCCTATCTTGTGAAGCCTTTTCAAAGAAGTGATTTAGTTCCCTCTATAGAGCTTGCACTAGGCAGATTTAAAGAAATTTCAGATCTAAAGCAAGAGACTCTGATGCTTCGAGAAAGCCTGCAAACACGAAAGTTGGTTGATCGTGCAAAGGGACTATTGATAGATAATTATGGCCTTAAAGAGGGTGATGCGTATAGATATCTACAAAAGAAAGCAATGGAAGATAGGACTACCATGAAAGCTGTGGCAGAAGATATCCTTACGGATACTTCACGCCTTGACTCAGATCCTCCAGAGAAAATGGATAAGAAATCATGAAAAAGCTTATGTTGCTTGATGGAAATTCTCTTGTGTATCGAGCATTTCACGCATTGAGTGACGCAGATATGAGGAATTCAAATGGCTATCCTACAGGAGCAATTTATGGCTTCTTAACGATGCTCTTTACCTTACTGACGGATCATAAACCTGATGGTTTAGTCGTAGCATTTGACTTACCGCACCCTACTTTTCGGCACGAAAGAGTAGAGACCTATAAAGCAGGTAGGGCTAAAACGCCCGATGATCTCTTGGAACAGTTTCCAAAAATAAAAGAAATCTTGTCTTCAATGGGGATTCACACAATTGAGCTTCAAGGTTTTGAAGCTGATGACATTCTTGCCACTCTTGCAACGCAAGCGAGGGAGGCCAAGATAGAAACAATCGTCATAACTGGCGATAGAGACAGTTACCAGCTAGTTGAGGACCCATACGTAAAGGTTCTGTATAATCGAAGAGGAGTTTCGGATTATATTTTATTTGATGAAGAAGGGATCAGAGAGCGAACAGGTGTAGCGCCAATTGACTACGTCAAATACGCTGCTCTTCGAGGTGACAAATCAGATAATCTTCCTGGTGTTCCTGGTGTGGGGGAGAAAACTGCTGCGAAGTTAGTAAATGAATTTGGAACGCTAGACGGAATATTTCAAGCGGCTGATCAGCAGAAGCCAAAACTTAAAGAGAATTTACTCTCAAATGAGGATTTAGCTCGTCTAAACGAGGAAGTGATGACTTTAATTAGAGATGTTCCTCTTGAAGTTGAGGTGCTGAGCCTTGAAGTCGGTGAATTTGATGCCGAAGCCACACAAGTTTTCTTTCAGGAATTTGAACTCCGAACACTAATGACGAAGTTGAATGATGCTTTTGGAAGCTCCATAGCGATGGAGGAC
>WTHU01000173.1 GCA_011523005.1 Acidimicrobiales bacterium | reverse complement strand
AGCGCTCTCGTGCCTGATAGTAGTCTCCTTGAGCTGTGGGAATCAGGAGAAGCCGGTCACGCAACAGGTCTTGAACCAGGCCCAGAACTCTGTTTTCATAGTTGAAGGTTTAGCATGTGGGAAAAGCTCTGTTGGTACAGGGGTCCTTATAGAGGAAGGGATTTTGACGAACGCGCATGTCATAGCAGGAACTGAAAAGTTAGAGGTAATTGATTTCAATGGAAATAGAAGCACGACATATCCGATTAATACTGATTTTGAAACTGACTTAGCACTTTTGAAAGATCCTAATCTAGCGATATCCCCTCTTCAGATAGCAGCGCCCAAAGAAAATCAAAAAGGATCAATTTTAGTTGGAAGTCAAGGATTTGTTGAGAGTATTCCTGTAACGCTCTTGCGTCTGCTCAACATTGTGATCGCAGATATTTATGGCGAAGGTAAGCACACGCGATCAGGTTTAGAGTTATCCGCTGATGTGGCAGCAGGAGACTCAGGAGGGCCGATAATTAATGCAAAGGGGCAGGTGATTGGATTGATATTTTCAAGATCAACTACCCAAAATGAAATTTCTTACGGTATTTCAAGCACAGAGTTTCTCAAAGTCAGTCAAGGTTATGATCTATCTGGGGTTTCAAGCGGAAAATGCAGAGATTAAGGTAATATTTATCCGAAATGACACAGAGACGTATTTCGTGCAAAACTATGGTAAACCGGAGGGGATATGTCGAGGGATAAATTAATTGAATTGGCACGAACCCATCTACACCATGCTGTGAATGGGACAGTGCCGTTGGCTGAGACAGTCGTTGAAATACCTGTACAAAACTATTTCAATAAGGATCGATGGAAAGCTGAAATGGAATTAATATTTGGGCGAGTTCCTCTTGTCTTAGGTTTCTCTTCCGAACTCCAAAAATCTGGTGATTATAAAGCTATGGAAGTTTGTGGGGTTCCCTTAATCCTTGTCAGGAATAGAGAAGGAAGCGTCGGGGCTTTCGTTAATATGTGTAGCCACAGAGGAGCACAAATTTTAGATGAAGGGAAAGGCCGCGCAAGAAGTTTTTCATGCCCGTACCACGCATGGACATATAACTTGGCTGGAGACCTTGTCGCAATACTTGATGAGCAAGAATTTGGTGAAGTTGATACTTCTTGCCTCGGCTTAACGCCATTAAATGTCGAGGAGCGTGTAGGGATTATATGGGGTTCTATTACTCCAAACACTGATTTGCACCTGAATGAGTTTTTAGCTGGATACGACGAATATTTAGAAAGCCATGATTTCGCTAATTGTCACTTAGTTGGTCAACAAACAATTGAGGGTCCGAACTGGAAAGTTGCATACGATGGGTATCTTGATTTCTACCACTTACCGATCCTTCACAAAGACACTTTTGGCCCTGAATATAATAACAAGTCTATTTTTAATAATTGGGGTCCCCATCAACGGGTACAAGCACCTGACCATAGATTATTGGATTTAGTGGATATTCCTGAAGAAGAATGGTCTCATACAAAATTAGTGAGTGGGGTATGGACAATCTTTCCCCACATCTCAATTGCTTCTTTTGAAGCTGGAGGGCATATCTATATGGTTTCGCAGCTATTCCCAGGAGCTGACCCCGATACATCTGTAACTCACCAGAATTTCCTTGCTACCTTTGAGCCTAACTCTGAGCAAAAGGAAGAAATTGCTAGAACGATGGAATTTCTTCGTTACGTAGTGGCGGAAGAGGACTATTTCACAGGAAATAGGATCCAAAAAACAGTCAAAACTGGAGCGAAATCCCACTTTTATTTTGGCAGAAACGAAGAAGGCGGGCAGCGGTTCCATAGGTGGACGGACGCTCTTTTAGAAGCACAAAGCGACGAAGATCTTCTCTTGTTATACAAAAAAGGCGTCGGCTGATCTCTTGATCGTTGCGACCATCACTCACGTTGCGCAAAAATCACTACAATAAGAGCGTGAGAGGAATTGTCAAAAGTTCAGCCTATCTACCGCACTACCGGTTGAATCGAACAGACATAACTGCGTTTTTTGGCTCTGGTCAAGCATCGGGAACTCGGTCAGTAGCCTCACATGACGAGGACACGGTCACAATGGGTTTTGAAGCCGCCCGAATGATTGTTTCTGCAGAAGGGAAGATTGAACCTGAAGCATTATGGTTCACGACTTCAGAACCACCGTATATGGAAAAGACAAACGCAAACGTGATTCATTCTGCACTTCAATTACCGAAAGGTACCTCAGCATATGATTTTAACGGGGCTTTAAAATCAGGAATTGGTGCTATCAAAACAGCCCTAACCTCAAATCAAACAGTGCTACTCGTTCAATCAGATATACGTGGAGGTTTGCCATCAAGCCCCGATGAAAGTCAAGGCGGAGATGCTGCAGTTGCATTTCTGATCGGTGATGCAAATGCTGATCAGTTGCTCGCTTCTTATCTCGGTGGGTCTTCAGAGACATTAGAATTCATTGATAGGTGGCGAAACCCTAGTGAAAAAGTAACAAAGCAATGGGAGTCCCGTTTTGTAGAAGATGCCTATCTTCCATTGATTAGAGAAGCCTGGACTCAGGCCTTGGCAAACAGCAGCCTCAAAGAAAGCGATGTGGATACTGTCATTTTCTCGGGTCAAAATGACAGAGTGAAACGTCAAGCAGCAAAAATTATCACAACTGAAAGATTCCAAGACAATGTTGCCTCAAATATTGGGAACGCTGGCGCTGCCGAAGCTGGCTTGCTTCTCCTTTCTGCACTGGAACATGCTCACGTAGGACAGAAGGTAGCTTTATGTTCCTTCAACGACGGCGTTGAGATACTTATCTTTGAAGTTGAAAGTGATAATGAAGGTGTAAACCCAATTGAACACCAAATCAAAAACCGATCTGACCTTTCCTATGGGAAATTCCTTCAATGGCGTGAAATGCTACCTGTACAACCACCCAACCGACCCGCACCCTCTCGGATTTCTGCCTCTGCTTCGAAAAGAGAATCAGACTGGAAGCATGGCTTCATCGCATCACGCGGCGACCAATCAGGGCTCATTCATATGCCTCCATCACGCCTTTCAATCGACGAAACAGATAACGACGATGCAATGTTAATGCAGTCAATGGCTGCATCTATCGGTAAAGTCGCTACATTCACAGTTGACCATCTGGTTTATTCACAAAACCCTCCAGTTGTATTTGCTGTTGTGGACTTCGATAATGGCGGACGAATACCAATAGAAATAACCGATGTAGCGGAAAACGAAGTAGAGATAGGGATGAACGTAGAACCCACATTCCGTAAACTGTTTACCGCAGACGGAATCCATAATTACTTTTGGAAAGTCCGTCCAATACGATCTACGAAGGAATAACGATGGCATCAAATGGAATTAAAGATAAAGTTGCCATCATCTCAATAGGTTGCACCCCGTTCAAAGAACATTGGGACAAAAGCGCTGACGACTTATTGATAGATGCAACAACGCAAACTTTACAAGCAGTTGATATGAACACCGAGGACATTGATGCCTACTGGGTAGGGACTGCTCAAAGCGGGATGAGTGGATTAACACTATCTATGCCAATGAAACTGCACGGTAAACCAGTTACCAGAGTAGAAAACTACTGCGCAACAGGATCAGAAGCCCTTAGACAAGCATGCTATGCAGTAGCCAGTGGAGCTTACGATACAGCAATGGCTGTAGGCGTGGAAAAGGTTAAAGACAGCGGGTACCAAGGTTTAAACGCCTTTCCAATGCCAACAGCTGGAACAAATAGAACACTAACTGCAGCAGCAATGTACAGTCTTGTTCTCCCAGCTTATGCAAAGAAATATGGGATAGATCAAGACGAGTTACGAATGGTTGTCGCCAAAATTGCTGAAAAGAATCATTACAATGGTGCACGAAACGAGCTAGCTCAGTTCCGTCGAGAGATATCCGCAGAAGAAATTTGTAATATGGCAGCTGTTGCTGGGAAATTGAGTGTATTTGACTGTGCCGGAGTAGCTGATGGGGCCGCAGCAGTAATTGTCGTCCCTGCTGAAAAGGCTTACGAATATACCGATAAACCCCTATTCGTAAAAGCCTTATCCTTTGTTTCCGGAAATGGATCAGGGCTCATAGACCCCGAGTACGACTATACGACCTTCCCTGAGTGCGAAGCTGCAGCAACTGACGCATACCAGCAGGCAGGAATAGATAACCCACAAGATTGCATCGCAATGGCCGAAGTACATGACTGCTTTACACCAACCGAACTCATTCTCATGGAAGACCTTGGGTTTTCCCAGAGAGGCGAAGGGTGGAGTGATGTTTTAGCAGGCAAGTTCGCACTAACAGGAGAACTGCCCATAAACACTGATGGCGGTTTGAAAAGTTTCGGTCACCCAGTTGGAGCATCAGGTATTCGAATGCACTACGAGTGTTGGTTACAGTTACGTGGAGAAGCACCCGAAAACCGAAAAATACCTGATAGCGATAAAAATCTTGGCCTCGTTCATAATCTTGGAGGATATCCAGGAGAAATGGTTAGTTTCGTGTCAATACTTGGCACTGAGATCGGATAGCATTCCTCACACAGATTCTTTACTCGTACCTTGCCCTAGCAATATTGCCCCCAAGGCTAAGATTACGACACAGGTAGAGAAGATCTGAAGAGCATTTAAAGACTCCTCAAGAAAAATCCACGCCAAAAGTGACGATACAACTGGAACGAAAAGCGTAAGGATCGACCCGACCCACAATGGGATTCGTACAAGAGACCAATTCATCAACGAGTGACCGATTAAGCCAGCAACAGTTGCCAAAATGAACAGCCAGAAGATATCACGACTCGAAGGTACGGTTAGAGCAACAGAGAAAACTAGGGCTATAAGAAAATTGAGAATTCCAGTTATTACACCTGTTGCTGCAGTGAACTCAAGAGGTGAAACACGGTCCTGAGTCTGTTTAGAAATAATAAAGTACGCAGTCCAAGTAAATAATGCGGCACAAGCGAACAAATCACCTGTGACGTCCCATTCGGTAGTTCCAGAAGAACCAGCGACAACGCCAAAGGTCGCCACCAAAGCTATGACTCCAATAAAGATATCTCGGCGCGTTACTTTCTCTTTAAAAACTTTGTAGCTATAAACAGATATCAACACAGGCTGCAACGAACCAATAATAGTTGCATTCACAACTGTTGTTCTCTTGAGTGACTCAAAGAAGAATGCGACATTGAGCCCCAAAGCAATCCCACCCCAAAATGCAATCTTTATAGACTGAAATGTGAGGGGAGTACCTTTTGCTTTCAGGAAAGCAATCATGACTATTGAGTAGAATGTAAATCTGTAGACTGCTATTTCTGTAGAACTCACAGAGATGTATTTAACAATTACTCCAGACGACCCCCATGCGGTAACCGCAAAAGCAGCGCCGACCAGTGCCAGTCGCGAATAGTTATGAATTTCTTGCGAGTTTTTATCAGTCATGGGGGGTTGTTAATGTTTAACACAAAATTCCACACTAACTATCACTTAACCATCCTAAAAGTCTTAAACTTTACCAAAGGGGATCCCACAAAGCACCACACAGAAAGTTCAGAAAAGCATGGCAACTATCGAATCAGAAACTCCATGGCATTTACGAGGTAACTGGGCGCCTGTCCAAACCGAAGTAACTGCTGAGAATCTAACTGTTGAGGGGTCAATTCCTCCTCAATTAGAAGGTGTTTATATTCGTACTGGACCCAACCCAAAGTCAGGATTTTCGCCACATTGGTTCATGGGAGATGGGATGGTTCACGGCATTCGCCTCTCTAAGGGAAAAGCGGAATGGTACCGGAATAGGTTTGTGCAAACCCCAAACATCACGAAAACCGGTAACAGTTCTACTCCCGACTTAGGAGATTTATCAAATGGCAGCGCTAATACCCATGTTGTTACGCATGCCGGCACAATATTATGCCTTGAAGAAGGCCACTGGCCTTGGAAAATAGATAAGGAGCTAAACACAGTTGGCTTTGAAAATTATGGTGGATCACTAGCAACCTCAATGACAGCACACCCTAAAATTTGCCCGGAAACAGGAGAATTGCTCGCCTTTAGCTACTTCTCCTTTGAGCCTCCTTATTTGACTTACCTAAGAATCAGTCCTGATGGTCAGCTATTACAATCGGAAGGAATTGATATTCCCAATATGGTCATGATGCACGACTTCAATGTCACCAGAAACCACGTCGTCTTTATGGATCTCCCACTCGTCTTAGATTTATCTCTTTTGGAGTCAGGAGTCCCTTTCGGTTTTAATCCGTCAGCAGGGGCACGTCTGGGAGTTATGCCAAGAGAAGGAAGCAATGCAGATATCCGATGGTTTGATATTGATCCCTGCTATGTCTTCCACCCAGTAAATGCATTTGAAGAAGGCGAAAAGATTGTTTTGTACGTCTCCCGTCAACCTGAAGCTTTTGGCTCTAGTTCTGACGATTACGCTGAAGTTGGGAGGCTATGGCGTTGGACAATTGATTTAGCGTCTGGAACGGTGACGGAAGAACAGATTGATGACCGGCCAGGTGATTTCGGTAGGGTAGCAGATTCAGTTGTAGGGCTTGACGCTAACTATGGGTATCTCATGGCAATGGCTGGCGAAGGAAACAGCGAAGAGCCCGTATACGGTTCTGCGTTATGGAAATATGATCTACACACAGGTAAATGTTGGGAGCATCATCTTGGAGAGGGTGTCAGAGGTGGAGAACCTGTCTTTGCTGCTGATCCCGAATCTAACGGTGAGGATGAAGGTTGGATAATCACGATCGTTCATAGCGAAACAACAGGTTCGTCAAAGATGATCATTGTGGATGCGCAAGACTTTGAATCAGAACCAATAGCTACGATTCATTTACCGCAGCGAGTTCCCTATGGTGCGCATGGAAGTTGGATTCCTGATACGAGTTTGTTGTAATTATTCTCGTTGGAATTTAGGTTCTCTTCTTTCGGAAGAAGCTGAAATACCTTCAACCCAATCCTTTGTTTTAACCAAGCGTGCTTGTTCGGATGCTTCATGCAATGTCGCCTTCTCAACCCGATCAGCGAGATCACCTCTTAAAGTTTTACGAATTGCTTCAATTGCTAATGGGGCTGATTTAGCTATTTCCTGAGCGTACGAAGTAGCGGCGTTTTTCAATTCCGGTAGTGGGACAAGCTTGTCACAGAGACCTAGTTCAGCGGCTTCTTCACCTGTTACTCTTCTTCCTGTGAAAAACATATCGTTACTTGCTTGGGTTCCAATAAGTTGGGGCAACGTGACGCTCAAACCGAATCCCTGATGAAAGCCCAGGCGAGAAAAGTTTGCGCTGAATCGGGCTTCTGGAGAAGCAAAACGAAAATCGGCGACTAATGCAAGTCCTAAACCGCCGCCAATAGCAGCTCCTTGTATCGCTGCAATGATGGGTTTACGGCATCTAAAGATGCGCACTGCGCCTGCATACAGACCAAGCGTGTCGTTTCCATTAGAATCTCCTGAAAAGTCCGCACCAGCACAAAAGTGCTTACCTTGAGAGCACAACACTGAAACGCGAACGTCATTATTTTCGTCAAGCTGTTCAAAAGTATCTGCCAAACCAGAAATTAGATTTGTGCTAAAAAAATTATTTGGTGGTTTGCAGATCTCAACAACTGCAACATGATTTTTTTTAAAGGTGACTTTAATTTCGTCTCTCATCGGAGATTCCTATCAAACAATGCATGTAATCGTTCCCAGTGGCGTTCAGCAGCTTCTTTGTCGTAAATCTTTCCTCGACCCGGAAAAGCAAAACCATGATGTGTGCCTTCATACAATTCAACTCTTCCGTTTACGCCTGATTGCTCAATTTCGGTTGAAACCTGTTCAATCATTTCTAGCGGTACATACTCATCATGTTCTGCACACGCTATATATAGCTCAGCTTTCGTTTGCGGGAACCCTAAATGTGGTGAGTCATCGGCATCAACCACTAATCGCACACCATATATTGATGCTGCCGCCTTTATCTGTGATGGGAATGCTGACGCCACGTATAGCGAAAATGGCCCACTCATACAGTAGCCAACGCATCCGATGGACTCTTCATCAGCATTATCATCTGATTTGAGGAAGTTCAGTATCGCTTCGGTATCTCGAACTACCATTCGGTTTCCAATACCAGCCATCAATGTAAACATCTCTTCAACATTGCTTCCGGTTTCAAAATCTAATTCAAAGTGGTCTGTCGTCCGGTAGTACAAATTAGGAAGAACAACATAGTATCCAGTTGTAGCAAGGCGTCGTGCCATATCATGAAGCTCCTCGCGTTTACCCGGAGCATCCATAAAAAACAAGATGACAGGGAAAGGGCCATTTTCTTCTGGATGACATATGAACGACCCCATCAAACCTTCGGTTGTTTGGATATCAATATGATGTTCAATCATGTTGTGAGCTTAATTCTTTATCTTTTAAAAGGCTTGTTTGATTCTGAAAAAGACAAAGTAGTAACCTGCGCGCTATACATGTAAGAAGTGAGGGGTTTGCATGATTGATTTATCAGGAAAGACAGCTTTAGTTACCGGAGCAGCATCAGGCATCGGGTATGGCATGGCCAAAAGGCTAGCTGAATACGGAGCTAACGTTGCACTTTGCGATATCGAATCGAATGTGCACAATATTGCAAACGAAATAAGCGATGTGACGAGCAGCAAAGTGAAGTCGGCCGTTGTTGACGTTAGGGAAGCATCCCAAGTTTTCGCTTTCACTAACGATGCGGTCAATGAATTTTGTGGCCTAGATATTGTTGTAGCAAATGCTGGGGTGTGGACTTCCTCAGATCCTGTAGAGGACTCTCAGGAAAAGGCTGTCTCTGACTGGGATCTGCTCGTTAACACGAATCTTAAAGGTGTCTTTCTGACAGGCAGGGCAGCAATCCCTCACTTAGTGAATAGTGGGGGAGGATTTATTCTTAATATCGCTACTGATCACATTTGTCCCCCTCCAGGATTCGCAACAGGAGGCGGTACACGAATGGATATTTATGATGCCTCCAAATGGGGAATAAACGGCTTAACGCAGAGCTGGTCAAAGCGTCTCTGTGCAGACAATATCCGTGTTAACGCCTTCTGCATGGATGCAACTGATTCGGCGATGATCAGGTACGCGTCACAGAAATTTAACCGCGACATGTCCGATGACATAGTTAATTCATGGATGAAACCTCATCAGCTCGCAGATCTAATGCTAGAGCTTTATAGCGAGGGTCCTGATGGCCGTACGGGCGAAAATATCGGTATCTGGTTAAACCACCCTATAGCGCTCCCTCCACGGCAGGAAATTCTGCCGTCCCGCCACCCATGAGAACATTATGAGAGTAGGGGTTTCGCTATCGTCAACATCTTTCAGAAATGACCCGTATACAGGTACCTGTGAATTAATTGAGAGGGCGCGAGTAGCGAATCAAGCAAAGTTAGACCTTCTTTCGCTTGGGGATCATCATTTGACACCGGTGAACTATTTTCAAAACGTTCCCATGCTTGGCCGTTTGATGGCTGAGTGGAATTCCCGTCCGGTAGGGTGCCTATTTCTATTGCCGCTTTGGAATCCTGTGCTGGTCGCCGAACAGGTGGGAACTCTGGCTGCTTTAACACAGTTAACATTTGTTATTCAAACAGGTGTTGGAGATGGGCAGGATACGTTTGAAGCTATGGGTGCAGATCTCAAGACTAGGGGAAGAGTACTTGAGGAAAGCATAACTGAGATTAAAACTATTTTTGAGCGTCGGGGAGTAACAGGAAACCCAGATCTTCAGGTCAATCCGATTCCGAAGCAGAAAGTTGAATGGTGGATTGGAGCAAGTACGAGCATTAACGGCATCCAACGAGCGGCAATAATGGGAGATGCCTGGTACGCCGCACCATTCCTGAACCCCGCAAAGGCAGAAGAATTGCTCACCCATTATCTACAAGCCTGTGATGAACGCGGGAAAGAGCCACGGCCAGTTATTCGTAAAGATGTCATTATTCTTGAAGATGGAGACAAAGCCGCGGAAATGGGATCTCAGATTATTCAGCGCGGTTACCGTGGTATGAAAAGCGATGCAGTCATAGTCGGTAATCCAATTCAAGCCGCTGAGCAACTGCTCCCTTTCAAAGATATGGGCTTCACAGATGTCACATGCAGATGCATGAGCATTCCGCACGAAGAGACGCTTGAATCAATATCATCATTAGCCCAAGTAAGAGAATTGTTAAATAACTAGTTTTTAGGCCAGACTTTTGGGCAATATTCGTGTGTGAGGATATCTCCCTCGGTAATTGTTTCGTGGTGCGGTTTCAACGGGGCACCCCGCCGGAGATGATATCTGGCATCATCTCCGCAATACCGAATAGAGATAGCCCGTCGAGACTGATTTACTGACCGATTTGCTGATGCTCCATGTAGGGTGCGGGCATGGTGAATGCTGATATCACCCACTGACAGAGTAGGCGCGACAACATCCTCAAAAGCAACTGATGGGACCCGCTTCCCCTCAGTGTTTGGAAGAGGATCATCTGAAACAAACCAGTTTGGCCTATATGTAGATCTATCCTTATGTGACCCTTTCACGAACCGAATCGCACCGGTGTCTGGAGAAGCGAAATCAAGCGGAACCCAAACCGTGCAGACCTGCTCTCCACTCACATGAAAGTAGGACAGATCCTTATGAAATGCTGTTTCTTCAGCAGTATTTGGTTCCTTGACCAAAACAGAGTCCTCATATAACCACAATGACTCGCTCCGAAGGACCTGTGCCACAATCTCAGGAATAACAGAGTTACATGCAAAGTTTTCAAAATCTTTATTATTGACCCAATGATCAGTACCAGCCAAGAAACTTCCTACCTTCTTGCCTAGAGAAATACCCTTATCGGTCAGAGTAGTTTCTGGTGTTATGAGAGATCCGAGCTCTGAGAGGTCAGTCCCTTCTTCATCCATTACCCTCCTGACCGGGTCCTCCATAGACAAAACATAATTAGGGTCAATGACGTTTTTTAGGACGACGAAACCATCACCCCAAAATTTTTCAATGCTACTTTCTTCCAGGGAATCAGGACTGTTAGTCATGCGATATCAAACAACGGGTCATCTGCTGAGTAAATAGTACGAAACGTTAGATTGATCCTTGGTCCCGTTGATAAACGAATACGTTCAGCCGTTTTTGGTACTCGGTG
>WTHU01000168.1 GCA_011523005.1 Acidimicrobiales bacterium | reverse complement strand
AGAAGCTACCGCTCATCGGTGGTCAATCGTTGCAGAAGCTGTCGCATTTTCACCAGTGAGGCAAAAGATTACTCCGGACGGACTACCGACAGAAATCTCTGAAGAGCTTAAGCAAAGCATCAAAAAACACGGAGACCGAATACCTCAGATTGCAAAAGTCTTTACATTGACTTAATCAAGCTTCTTTGAAACTTCAATCAATCTAGCCGTTATTTTAAATCTCTCGTAAAAATTCTTCATGTGCCTATCACCTGGAAAAGTCCTGCCCAGTATGTGCTTTGCTTTGTTGCCTTTCGCCCAGTTAATAGCAGCATCCATTAAATGTTCTCCTACCCCGACCTCACGCATATCTTCATGCACAAAGACTTCGTCAACACGCGCAGCAATATCGTCATTTATGCGAAATAGATGAACAAGCATGAATCCAACTGGAACGTTGTTATATTCTCCTATCAAAATAGATTTGTCTTCTGACTCTAGGTAGTCACTGAAGATCTGCGAGGGGGGACCCTCTAAAGCCTCGAGCGCAAACCAGATATCTGCGGCCTTGTATGTATCAGCTTCATGTCGTGATGATACAAAGAGTTGTTGAAAGTTTTCATAATCTGATTTGTCTGCAAAACGAGCTGACTCAAATTCAGGCATAAATGTTTTCCTTTTCCTGCATTACATTTCTGCACCGCAGTTAGGGCAAGCTCCTTCCGCATCTATTGCCTTTTGAGAGACTAGTGTGAAACAACTTTGGCATAGGACTTCATCATCTTTAGCCGACACAGGTTCATCGGTATCTGAACTTTCACCTGATTTATCTTTGGCGTCGCTACTCTCTTCTTCTTCTTCTTCATCATCATCGGCTGAGATTCTATCCTGCAAGATAACTGAGAGATCGGCCTCTATTTCGTCATCCTCTTCGTCCTCTTCTGATTCAGCGACTTCTTCTAATGAAGCATCTTCTTCGAATTCTTCATCATCATCGTCATCAAATATTTCGCCGTCTTCAACGTCCTCTATAGCATCGTCTTCTGGGTCAACACCCTCAAGACCAGCTTCAGCGTCCTCATATTCTTCTTCAAGTTCTGATTTTTCGTCAGCCACCTTACTTCCTTATAAATAGCCTATTTAACGAGGACTATAGAGCCTTTATCGTCAATAGGGGCGTTAATTCTGAGTTTTATTTTGTCGATTGTCGTTTTTCTTGAGCTCTTCGTTCGCTCTGGAGCCTCTCCAGGTCAGTTTCATCTGTATGGTCAACGAATTTCATCATTTCTGAAATAACAGTATGCCCGGCTTCTTCAGCTATTAATCTGTGCATTTCTTGTCCCACCTCACGATACGAGGGGTGTCCCTGCGGTGTTGTCCTAAGTTCAATTAAATGCATGGCTGACCTAGCGTTTATATTCATATTAAATCGAATTTTGTATGCCAAATTTATGGCATAGGAGGCTTGATCAGGGAAATCATCAACGAGTAAGTCATATAGCGCCGCAGAACGTTCCATTGCTTCCTCGTAAACTGGCCCCATACCTGCTGCGTTCACGAGTGGTGAAGATATGTAGCCATGATGAGGACTGAGGTTCTGCCAATCCATTGATAACATTCGATGTCGTTGGAGATCTCGAAAAGCACCATAATCTACTAGGACGTCAAATCTATAAAATGGGCGTTCAAGAGCGCGACCTGGTTTATGCCGCCTGTTACGCCTGTCCCCAACATATGCTCTGGCAACAGCCATACGATCTTCGTGGTTCATCCCAGCTACTCGTCTTTCAAGTTGATCTTCCGACATCGTTGAGTGTGGGTACATCATGGAAGCAATCATTTTTACTTCACCTTCTGGATCAAAGTCTACAAGCCTGACAGTTGGCGAAGGGTCAACGATTGACCCTTCAGGGAATAAGGCTGCTACCACGTCAGCAGTGTCCTCACGTGTCTCTTGCAAGTATTCGCTCCAAACTACTCCCCTGTCTTCTCTGTCTACTCTTTCAAGAAACGATGGTATGACTTTCCTTAGCTCACGGAGCATAAGGTCTGCATAGTATCTTGATTCAGGCAAGGGATGCGATCTCATTCTGAGAAGTAACGCTTCGTATGCTTGACCTGTTCCGTAAATCCCAACGTTTGATAAAGAGGCTGCTGGCAAAAGTCCTCTAAGGGCATCAAAAGCTTTTGCCTTTACTGCTTGCCGGTATACAAAGTCACCATCATCGGGGTGTTTAGGGAATTGCTCACGAACGAAATCCTGCATTTGAGGAACAAGATGGGCATAGGTATCAAATATCCGGTCCATGTCTCCTATGTATCTGGCACCAAAGCTAGATTCCATGATTTCGGGATCACGGTAATACCTGTATCTCCCTCCGAAACGCGAGTCATAGGAAATGTAGCGCGTTGATTGCTCGAGGTAACTCATCAACCGTCCCCATTCAAGGACTTTGGTGAGGAGATTTGAAGCTTGTTCACATGCTAGGTGGACGCCACCTAATTGAGCGACGGAGTCATCTCCATATTCAAAAAATATTCTGTGATAAAGCTTTTCAGCATGTTCAAGGCCGATAGTAGCGTCGATAGAGGCATCTCCAGAGATATCTAGATCTCCCAAAAATTCGTCTAAGAAGAGTCGTCGCAAACTTTTTGCCGAACGACTGTAACGGGCAAATAAAGCTCCCTTAACGACTTCAGGTAGATTGACGAGAGCGAAAACCGGCTCGTCTAAATTGGTGAAGTATCTTCTCAGGACGTCCGATTCTTCACTTGTCCACTCTTCAGCAATGTAAACACTCACGACAACTGAGATTAGGCTTTTTCTAGATCAAATATGTGGAGGGGGCAAAATTATTCTCAAAGCAACACTACCCCGATTGCGTGAGGGATTATTGAGATAGAGAGTTCTTTGCCGAAGCCTATTTTCTTTCCGTCGATAACAATTTTTCTTTTCCTGTTTGAATTGATCATAAATGTTCTTTTCTTTGATGTTTTAATCTGGGGGTGAGGGAGGTGATCGCCAGTTGAGGAGCGTTTGTATGCCTTAAGGGATTGCCTAAATGAGAGAGAGAATTCAACAACGTCTAGCCATCCATCCCCTGGATGACTTTTAGGTGAGATCCGTCTTTGACCGATAATTGG
>WTHU01000022.1 GCA_011523005.1 Acidimicrobiales bacterium | reverse complement strand
CCTGCTCAGGAATTCCTACTCTCTCAAGTAATTCCATGGCCTTTTCTTCAGCATCGCTCTTTGTCATTCCCTTAACTTTCATAGGTGCCAAAGTGATGTTTTCCATAATTGTAAGATGGGGGAAGAGGTTGAATTGTTGGAATACAAATCCGACTTCTGACCTAACGTACTTCAAATCAGCGACACTAGTGTCCTCGTCAATAGTGATTCCATCGACCTCAATCGTACCTCCACTGTGTGGTTGCAGTCTGTTCAGAGTCCTGATGAAGGTCGATTTACCCGAGCCAGACGGGCCTAATATGACAATTATTTCTCCTCTTCTAACTGAAATGTCTATACCTTTTGAGGCCCAGAAATCTCCGAAATTAACCTTTACACCATTTGTCTTAATTATTTCATTTTCATCGCTATCAGTCATGTTCTTTCCCCACCTGTTTGTGAGCCGAGGCCCAATTTCCTCTCGACACCCATGGATATCCGAGATAGATAGAATGCAATAATCCAGAAGACAAATGCTGCCATGTATAGTGGCTCTAGGATATCTAATGCGAATTGAAGGTCAGAGGTGTTTAGGTCCTTGGCAATCTTGAAGAAGTCGAAAATACCAATTATAAAAATTAAGGTAGTATCCTTCCAAAGTCCGATTAATAGACTAACAAGTGAAGGAAGGGTAGTGCGAACAGAGTTTGGTAGGATAACGGTAAGTTTGATCTGATTAGGATTCAGACCCAGTGCCGTGGCCGCCTCAATTTGTCCACCGCTTATGGATTGGATTCCTCCTCTAAGTATCTCTGCAGTGTAAACACCTCCGAAGAAGGCAAACATCAGTAGGGTTCTCATGATTGCGTCCGCATCAGAGAAAGGCACAATTACATCCTCTAACAGATACTTGGCGAAATACAACCATGCAATCATTGGACCAGCACGAACCGTCTCAATTAATGCAGTCGATGGCCACTTGAAAATCGGTAACTCGCTTTGTCTACCGAAAGCGAGTACAACACCGATTCCTAGCCCTAGAACTCCTCCCGCCGTTGCTAAAATCAGATTGACGAATAGACCACCCCACAGTGCGGGCTCCAGTCCACTTTCCATCCAACCTCTCTCGACGACTGAATCGGGTGGATCCATCACAAAGAGGGAGAAGAAGAATGTGAAAACTCCAAGCAATGCTAGGTATCGTTTGAGCCTATTAATCTGGTATTCTTCTGCGGAAGAACAGTATTTCCTAGTCAACAAGAAGGATGTAAAACCAAGTGCGCTGACAAGGACGAAGTTAGTTATGGGACCCTCTGGATCATAACTCCTGTATGCAGGATAAGCCGTAAACAATACTGCAATAACAGAAAGAAGGAAGAATCCACCAACGAAATTTCGAGTGGAAATTTCTGATGTACCATAAGCGGAACTCGCAACAGCAGTTAGAAGGGCTAAGGTAGCCCATAGTCTCCACATTTCATTTTCCTTGGCGTCATTCACCATTCGGAAGTTCATTTCGTGTCCGGTAAAAAGTTGGACCCTGGCAGACCAAACTATGCCCCAGTTTGCTTCCACCAAAACGAACCCTAAGAGCCAATTACAAAGGAAGAAAATTGTACCCGCTGCAATAAGCCCTAAAATCGCTGAAGCCCGTGATTTCAGTATAGTTCCCTTGAAAACGGTGATGAAGAAAGTCCAAGCAAGCAGGAAAGAAGTAGCAGCGAAGGCCAAAAGGAACACGTAATGTTTCGATTGTAGTTCATCGCCAAGCGAACCGTATTTGTCTGCTGCCATCCATAACGATGTAACAATGGATACAACTAACGCTAAGCCAGATGTAACTTTGTTATTCTTGCCTGAGGCCCAGCTTGAGGGTTTACCTGAGATTGCCTCTTCTAGACCGTTGATTTTTGAGATGAGCTTTTCCATGCCCATCTGGCCTCGGCTTTCAGCATCAGAATTATCGCTAATCATATTCTCACCCTCGTGACTCTAGCGTTGTATGCATTCATGATTGCTGATATCAGCAAGCTACCGACCTGATATGTGAATAGTAGTAGCATGAATAATGGAACTAGTTTGCCCACGTTATTCATCATGACCAAAATTACCAGGAATATATCACTAAACCCGACTATAATTGCCAAGCTTGAGTTCTTCCAGACATTCATGTACTGACTGTTTAGAAGTGGGATCATACTTCTGAGGGCTTGAGGGAGGATAACTAAGCGGAGTCTTTGGAATGGATTCAGGCCCAGAGATATTGCAGCCTCTACTTGCCCTTGTGGAAGTGACTGAATACTGCCTCTAACTATCTCAGCAACTACAGATGCGGTGAAGAGCGTTAGTCCAGTTACGATGTAAATAAACGGACTCGATATCTTGAACCCAGTGCCTTCGGCGATGTACCATGCGCCTGGCCTATCCATGTCCGGTTGGATTAGTTCTGGTAGACTAAAATCACCTGATAGGAAAACCGCAAGGGATACAATACAGGCAAGAGCCCATATCGCCATCCTCCTGATTACCCCCTGCTCGCTATCATCAACCCCGTCCTTGTCGAGGTAGCGGGTTAGGATTCTAGTCCCAAGTAAGATTGAAACTGCTATGATTAGATTAACAATAGCTGGTTGCGGAATCCAATATCCTTCCTTGCTGAAATAGAACATCTCGAAGGGGAAGAATACCTCGGAGAAGGCAGGTGCCCATTCTCTGATTTGGATAGATACGAAGAATAGCAGTATTGCAAGAGGGATATTTCGAAAGAACTCGACATAGGCGGTTGCTAGGCCTGATGCGAGTCTATTGTTTGAGAGCCTTGAAACTCCAATGAATATACCAAGGATTGTACAAAGTACTATGCTGATGAGAGTGACTCTTGCGGAGTTAATGACACCAGCTCGGAAGAACGTCCATCGAGAGTCATTCGATGGATCTATTTGCCAAGGCCAGTTTGTGACTGGGAAGCCTCCGACTTCATCCATGAATTCGTAGGATAGTCTCCAGTCTTCATTAGTCTTGATTAGGTACATCACTCTAAGAATGACAAAAAGAAGGAAAGGAATGGCAAAAAGAAATACAGTAGATGAGAATTTTTGGTCTTGAATTGAAGGATTATGCCTTTCTAGAGAAAGGTCCCAAGCGGAGTATAGGAA
>WTHU01000045.1 GCA_011523005.1 Acidimicrobiales bacterium | reverse complement strand
ATTTATGCCTTCAAGCTTTTACCCCATTCGTAGAGAACTCAAAGCTGTCATCTATCAAGCACTGAGGTAAATTATGGGTCCGTTAGATGGAATTAGAATCGTTGACTTCACACAAGTTGTTGCTGGGCCAGTAGCAACGATGTTATTAGCTGAGCTTGGGGCTGACGTAATAAAGATTGAATACCCTGGAATCGGAGACATTACGCGCAGTTCCGGATTTTCCAAGGGCGGCATGAATAGTGCCGTTCTGAATTGTAATCGAGGCAAGCGTTCCATACAGATCAATTTGAAAGAGGCCAAAGGGCGGGAAGTCGCTCTAGACCTTGTTCGAGATGCTGACGTTGTTGTGCAGTCAATGAGGCCAGGGAAAATAGAAGACCTTGGACTTGACTATAAATCAATAAGCAAAATTAATCCCTCTGCCATTTATGTTTCACTTTCCGGTTACGGACAAGACGGTCCGTATTCTGGGCGAGCCGTATACGACCCAGTTCTACAAGCACAATGTGGCTATGTGAGTTTGCAAGTTAACCCTGAAATACCATTCCCGGACCTTATGCGAACAGCAATCATTGATAAAGCAGTTGCTTGGGAAATCGCTTTATCTGTCACAGCAGCGCTTTTTGCTAGGGAGAAAGGCAGTGGAGGTCAAGAACTAAAGATAGCTATGGTTGACGTAGCTATCTCTTTCCTATGGCCCGATGGAGGAATGGCCGAGACCTTGCTTGATGAAGATGTTGAACCAGGCACCCACCTGAGTCGACTCATGAACATGACTGAAACTAAAAACGGCCACATTGTGTACTTTGCAGTTACTGATAATCAAATTAAGGGCCTCTATCAATCACTTGGCCATCCAGAGTGGTTTACTGATCCAAGGTTTGCTACACGCGAAGCGCGTCATACTGGAAATAATAATGAGATATTAGGGACTCTGATAGCTGATGCTTTCAGAGGGTTTGACACGCATGAGATAGCTCAGAACTTGCATGAACACTCCGTTCCATGTGGTGAAGTAACGGAGATAGCAGAGGCTCATCGCAATGCCCAGATACGTCATAATCAAACGTTCTACGAGTGGGAACACCCCACTGCCGGGAAAGTTCGAACGCCGAGACACTCAACATTATTTAGCAAAACTAAGCTCGCTAACTTAGCTAATGCTCCGCTCTTGAATGAGCATGCTGATGAGATACTAAATGAATTAGGCATTGAAAAATCTGATAGAGATCTTTTGAAAGAAAATGGAATTGTTCCTTGATTTTTAAATGAAGATGGAGCGAAGAGAATTCACCTACTAACCTGAGGACGCTATGGCTAGAAAATCAACAAATAACATAATGAATGGAATCCTGAATTACGAAGAAAACCGTGAGGCAGCTCAAAGAAAATTCCCACATATGCCGGTAGGGGAAGCAGTTGATATGGGCTTTGATGACAATGGAGTGCCACTCATTGATCCACGCATATTTGACAGTGGAGAGTTTGGGCGTAATCCATACCCCTATTACAAAATAATGAGAGATCACTATCCAGTTTTCTATGATGAACTGCACAATTGTTACTTCGTTACTCGATATGAGGACATAACAAATTGTTATTTCGATGAATTGGGCTTTAACACGATCCCTAAAGGCTCATCAAGTGGAGTGTTGGGCAATACGCAACTTGAGTTGAGTGGGATAGAGCACCGCAGACGTAGAAACATATACGGTCGTCATTTAGTAGGGGCGGCACTCACTAAGAGATTGCATGCTCTTGAAGCAATCGCTCAGGAATTAATTCAAGAATGGTGGTCACAAGATAATCCCAAAGATCTCATCATTGACAATGAGAGGGGGATAGCAACACTGGAGTTAGGAAAAGCCTTTGCGAACGAGTTCCCTATCAGTGTTGTTGCAGAGGTGCTCGGGATACCGCAAGATGCAAGGCAACAATTTACCTGGTGGTACGATGCGATGATGTCTGGGCTTGGTGGTTCAGAGACACATCACGAAGGACTTGAGGCTCGCCAGGACCTCGAAAACTATGTAGAAGATCTTGTTGAAGAGAAAAGAGGTAACCCAACCTACTTGGAAGACGAGTCAGGTGAACAGATATGCATGGATATCATTTCAGAGCTGTGCAATTCGAAAATTGACGGCGATGTGATGTCTACAGAAGAAATAACTTCTTTTATCGCTTTGGTAGTGGGTGGAGGCGGAGAAACTACGCGTGGAGCAATAATGAATTTGTGGTATTTATTACTCCAACATCAAGACCAGTATCAAGCAGTTCAAAGGGATGAGAAACTTTGGGATACCGCCTTTCATGAAATGCTTAGGCACTCAACTTCAATTGGTGGCCAACCGAGGCACAACACCAATGAGATAGTAATGCATGGAGTCACAATCCCTGCCGGATCTCTAATCCATATGGTTGATGTATCAGCTAATCATGATGAGAGAATCTTTTCGAATCCCGAGGAATTCAATATCTTCCGAGACGATCTTTATTCGGGTAAAATCTTACGATCAGGCCATAATAAAGAAGGGAAGTGCAGCCACATGGCATTTGGGGTTGGTCCACACCTATGTCCTGGCGCTTGGATATCGCATCAAGAAACGGTGATAGGTTCACAAATACTCGAAGCAGCATTCACGAATGTCCGAATCAACAACGATCGAATGCCTAAAGACGTAGATGGTGTCTCCCTTGCCCCTATAGGGCTCGGCTCAATACGAGAATTATGGCTTGACTTTGAAATCCCCACGAAGTGACATGGATCTTCCAGAGGAATACGACCATGACGAGGAACCAGAAGCAGCACCAGGTTTTCGAACTTACGAGGTATACCAGCGCGAAAGAGTCGGTGAGACAACTAATCTCATAAAACCTCGGCAACTGATTTCGAATGAATACCTTGAGGATCCTTACCCACTTCTTAAGATACTGCGTGAGAATTATCCTTGCTATCGGGACTGGCTAAATAATCGATTTTGGATAACTCGTTATGATGACGTTACATCTGTATTTACTGATGACAGGAATTTCGAGACTCGCCCTAAGAGTTGGCAAAATTTGATGAAGAGCGGCTCTATGAGCCTTTGGCAAGAGGTAGAAGTCCAGCGGGAATATGAAAACCTAGTGGACAGATATATACGTGATGTAGTCGACGAGGTTCTATCTACGTTTAGCAATAAAAGAATGAACCTAGCAACGGAATTCTGTATTCAAGTTCCTCTTCGTCTGTTCGGGAAAGTAATCGGCATTCCCGAAGAGAATATGGAACAATTCATGACCCTTTATTGGAAATCAAGACTGATAAATGGATGGAACCCGAGCCACAAACAAAGTGGTATTTCAGCTATGCAAGAAATGGAAACTATGGTGGGGGAGATTTGCGCCGCTCGGCTACTTAAACCGCAGGATGATCTGATAACGAGCATCATCCAAAATACGAACCTCAATCGCGATGTGACCGCACAGGATGCGATCCTGACATTACTTGATATCGACCAAGACACATTTATAGGCGGGTTATCAAACTTGTGGTTTAATTTACTGGCTAATCCAACTGAGATGGAAAAGGTTTTAGATGATCGACGAATGCTTAAGTTTGCTTGGCTAGAAACGCTCAGGTTCAGCCCGCCTGTTTTGTCGGCTGAACGCTTTGCGAAATATGAAATCGAGCGCTTTGGCCGCTTAATCCCTCAGGGCGGGCTACTGATGTGTTCCGCTGCTGCTGCAAATCGGGATCCGAGGCAATTCAACGACCCAGATAAATTTATTGTCGGAAGAAAAGATCTTTGTCAACGCGAGCCAAGAGGTCAATACAGGGCCGATGGGTTGCCATCAGGAATAGCCTTCTCTCTTGGTAAACCTTCTATTTACCCCGCTGTTCCAAAGGAGCGAGCCAGATCAATGTATGCGATCGTTCGCGACTCCGCTGTAGTCGCATCGGAGCTACTTCTACATTCCCATCCAGATCTAAAGCTCCAAAAGGGGACAAACCCAAAGCTCACCGCTCTTAACTTACGAGATATTCACACCTGCTGGGATTTGAGTATAGAAATATAAACCTCACGCTTCAGGCGGTGGAAGAACACAATCAAAGCCAGCATAGAGCCCAACGTTATCTCCAGTTCTTCCGTCAGGCCCCTCTTCAATAAGGTTAATAATGACTTCAGCTACGTCTTCTGGCCTCATCCAACTCTTTACCCACACAGGGTCTGGGTTTGAACCACTCCATTTCCTAAGCATCTCAGTATCAGTAGCACCAACACACAAGTTATTTACACGAATATTGTGCTTTGCTAGAGACTTTGCCCAATCAAATGTAAATCCGTTCAGCGCCCATTTGCTAGCGTTGTATAGATCCATATTTCCGTGTCCATGATGCCTTGAAGAAGTCGGAGAGGGCTTAACGTGGTCGGTGCTTACATTAAGGATATGACCGGAATTCTTTTCCATCATGTAGGTAGCTACTGCGCGACCAAATAAGTAGGCCCCTTTTGTGTTAGATGCAAAAACCCTGTCAAACATTTCAGCTGTTCTATCCCAATCGTCTTGAGGTCCGGTGGGAAAGACTTCACCGGCATTATTAATTAAAATATCGATTTTGCCGTAAGTTTTGATGACAGAATCAACTACATGTCTGACATGGTGATCCTCACCAACGTTACCGAGATACGATTCAGCGCCTATCTCTTCTGCAGTATCAAGTACTGTCGACTTTTTGTCAGTTATAGAAACTTTACAACCCTCATCTACTAGTCGTTTAGCAATTGCCTTCCCAAGTCCCTGTGCCGCACCTGTAACAATCGCTACTGGATTATCTATAGTTCTCATTTCGTCTTTGCCTTAGCGTGTTTGGAACATCCCACCGATACCCCCATATCCATCATCGTTATTTGCTTTATTGTTCAATGGAAGCGCTACAGCAACACCACCATCCACCTCTACCTTGAAACACGGAACCCCTTCATATGCTGGAGGTCCGCTGTGTTCTCCGGTTCGCACGTCAAATGATGTTCCATGTAAAGGGCAGGTAAGGTTGTGAGACCGTAAACGTCCCTCACTGAGAGGCGTGTCAGCATGACTACAGTTGTCCTCTAAAGCATATAATTCCCCATTGACACGACACACAACAATTCCGTAGTCACCAATGTCTTCAAAGACTCGCATTTCTCCCTCTTCTAAATCATCGAGATTGCCTAACTCGTGAGATTTATCGTCGCTCATGCAGGGTCCATAGCAAGGTAGCGGTCAAGAGTCTCATGGAAATAGCGTATTCTCCTCTCCTGTGAAGGAAGGTATTCTCCTCTGTATCCACGCGAGCGAAGACCTTTGTGCTGAGTCGACCAAATAGCGACATCTTGGTCGATGCCCGGACCGCAACTAACTTCACCAGCCAAACCAGTTACATGCTCAACCTGATGATCTATTGAGACCCAATCACGCATTGAATTCGAATAATATTCTTTCGCTCCTTTAGGGAACATCGTTAAGTACCACATATCAAATAAGCATTTATTTGGGTCAGTCGGATGTGGGGCAGATCTTAAGAAAATGCAACCATCAGGCTTCATGCTGAAAGAAATATTCGGAAAAACTGTGTAGTGGTAATGGTCGGTTAATTGTTCATCTGAGTATTGGGAAAAGTCATATCCTTTTGAATCTGAGAGTTCACGTTTTCTTTCTTGAAGTGCTACTCGAAGACCGGGTAGGTCATTCCTAAAAGGTTCAGGGTCAAATTCCCAAAAGTCAAATGTTTGTTGTAGTCCCTTGAATGTTTTGTCAGCTGACCCTCTAAAGTGAGGGCCCGGCCCGCCGCCGGGCATTAGCATGCGACAATGCCCTGAAGGGTATAAATCAAACTGGCAGCCCGTATGATGTTCGTTCATAGTGGCAACAGTCTGCGGATGAACGAAAGGAAGATGGTAGCTTTCATTGAAGTTATCCTGCACGCATTTCCAATTCCATTGTCCCTCTATGGTCACCCAGTGGGTCCTTTTCATCTCTTCCATACGGTAGGTGTCTAGATGTGAAGCAACAGGCTCTAATGAATCCCTCAGGGAAATGCACTCCGGATCCATGTTAAACCAAATAAAACCAGCCCATGTATCACAAGGAATTTCCACAAGATTCGCTTTTCCGCATGGCGATCCTTGCGGAAAGTCATCTTCGCAGTATGCCCAGGTGCATTCTCCAGAAGTGCTAAATCTCCAGCCATGGTATGCACATTGGAATTCACCACTTGCGAGGGAACCTACTTCCGCAGTAACAAGTTGATTTCCCCTATGTTGGCAGGCGTTATAAAAGGCTCGAATTTGTGAATCTTGCCCTCGCACGCAGATTATAGATTCGTGCATGATCTCGTAGTTAATGTAATCCCCAGGTGTTGGGATCTGGTCAACTCGTCCAGCAATCTGC
Organism: Acidimicrobiales bacterium; assembly: GCA_011523005.1. Classification (GTDB taxonomy): domain Bacteria; phylum Actinomycetota; class Acidimicrobiia; order Acidimicrobiales; family UBA8592; genus UBA8592. Next base: position 5,165 of record WTHU01000045.1, on the reverse strand, counting down.
CAAACCCTCGTCCACATACGATCCCACTCATTCGAAGCAAATTCCTGAGAGTAGTAACGCTCCCCAAAAATTATAGGGTCCGAACCCAAAGTAGGTTCCGGTGCTTTGACACGAGGGATTCCAACTTCGGTAGTTATTTTGTCTTGAAGATCTGTCATATCTAAACCCCCCTCAAATTTTAGTCTAATTGTTGCCGAACTCCCACATTGCAAATAGCGTGAGTTTCATGCCGGACAAAATGCTTTTCGGAGCTATCTTACCTCAACAGGCGGACTGGTATATCCTCGGACCCATACTCGGAGCGATTACGGTCCTTTTTTTCTTAGCCATGAATCAGCCTCTAGGAGCAAGCGGTGCGTATATCCATACAATGAATTACGTTCGCAGATCAGGCGACAGTGTCACATGGAGAGTCTGGTACTTCGTGGGGATTGCATTCGGAGGGTTTGTTGTAACCCAGTTTCTTCAAGACGCAAAGGGTCTAAGAACAGGGTTTGACTCTTTTCGAAATGCAGCGCCTCTATGGATTATGGTACCTGCCCTATTTATAGGAGGAATATTGATTGGTTACGGTGCCAAACTAGGTGGAGGTTGCACCTCCGGTCACGGAATATGTGGAACAGCTCAACGATCAAAATCGTCAATTGCTGCAACAGTTACCTTCATGACTTCGGCAATAATCGCAACAGGATTTATTCGGTTAATTTCTGGAGGGAAACTATGAATCGTTTTAGCGCGAATATTATCGGTCTCGCCTTCGGAGCAATGTTTGGGGGAGTATTAGCCGCAGGGTCACTGCACGAATACGACACAATACACAATATGCTGAAATTAGAAGAATTTTACGTCTTCGGCTTCATGGGGTCTGCGGTCATCATAGCGACTCTCGGGCTTGGCATATTGGAAAGTCGAGACACCGAAACAAGCTTTGGAGGTACGATTGCTCTTCAACGCTCAGATATAAAGGCAAATCATCTAAAGGGCGGTGCAATCTTTGGCAGCGGATGGGCAATTGCGGGAACGTGTCCAGCGCCAGTCCTCGTAATGCTTACCTCGGGAGTATTCCTTTCTTTAATTGTGATAGCCGGGATTTTTATCGGCTTGTCACTTGCAAACAAACAGGTTGCAGGATTTGGTGATGGCGAGCACCGCCTAACCAATCAAGTAGGCAAAAGAGCATAAATTAGCTTTTGCTCTAAGTAGGTAATAGAGCAATGCCGTCCTCACATGATCTTGCACTGAGATATCTGCACCTTCTCTGTAGACGAAAGATAAGAAAATTAGGTTGATAGATTTTGCCGGAATATAGTGAGGGAATAGCCTCTTACCAATTACTAAGGAGATTTATGACTGGACCATTAGACGGTTTTAAGATCTTGGACTTAACACAAGTCGTATCTGGGCCACTAGCAACTATGCTTCTCGCCGACCAAGGAGCAGACGTTTTGAAGGTGGAACCCGTTGATGGGCTCGGGGACATGACAAGATTACCTTCTTTCGACAAAGGCGGGATAGGCGCCTTCTATATGAATAACAATCGGGGAAAGAATTCTTTATCCCTTGACTTGTCCAAAGAAGAAGGCGTTGAAATTATTAGGGAACTAGCTAAGAGTACTGATGTTTTTGTCCAAAACTTCCGGCCCGGCGCAATTGACAGGATGGGACTGGGTTACGAGCAGTTATCTGCAATTAATCCAAACCTGATTTACGTTTCAATCAGCGGATTTGGGCCCACTGGCCCCTACTCCAACCGACCAGTTCTAGATCCTGTCATCCAGGGAATTTGTGGAGTAATCAGTCGCCAACTGAATCCTCAAATACCTTTCCCCGATTTGGTCAGAAATCTTTATGCTGACAAATCAACAGCCCTGACAGTAGCGCAAGCGACTACTGCAGCGTTATTGGCCCGAGAGAGAACTGGTGCAGGACAACATGTTGAAATCCCAATGGTCGACGCCTGCATGTATTTCTTCTGGCCAGATGGCATGATGGATCTGACAATGGTAGACGATGACGCAAATGGCGGGATCTTGCTATCTAGTGTCTATAACTTAACAGAATGCAGTGACGGGAAAATAGTGTATTTCGCCGCCTCAGATAAACAGCGAGCAGGAGTATGCGCTGCGGTTGGTCATCCAGAATGGGGGGAGGACGAAAGGTTCTCATCGATGGCAGCTCTTGCAGCAAATCCTGAAAACTTTGTCTTGCTAGGGGAAATGCTAGCAGGCGCGTTTTTAGAAATGAACTGTGAGGAAGCAATAGAGGCTTTAATAGAAGCTGATGTACCAAGCGGACCTGTACTTACAGGAGAAGAAGCTATTGTTGACCCACAAGTCCTCCACAACGGAACTTTGGTTGAGTGGGAACACCCTGATGCAGGAATTGTCCGCCAACCTAAACCTGCAGCCCGATTTTCGGTTACTACAGTAGATCCGAAATACAGCGCAGCTCACCGCGGTCAACATAACGAAGAAACCCTTCAGGCGTTAGGCTACTCAGAGGAGCTTATTTCAGAACTCAAAGAAAAAGGCGTAGTTGGCTGAACAGCCGAGAGATATCTAAGAATCGAGGAACTTTGTTACCAACTTACTCAGAAGAAGCAGAAAAGTTTAGAGCTACTGTTCAAATTTTCCTAAAGACAAACTTACCCTCCGATTGGAAAGGGATAGGGTCGCTAAATCCTGAAGAAGCTTATGAATTCGCCAACACTGTATGGCGGCCATTACTTGCAGAGAATGGATACCTTGCCCCCTCATGGCCTAAAGAAGTCGGCGGTGGTGGCTTAAGCGAACTTGAGCAAGTCATTCTTGCAGAAGAGTTTATGAAAGCCGGAGTTCCATCTGGTGGATCAAACGATGCGTTCAGCATACAGATGGTCGGCAATACGATTTTGCATTGGGGTACGGAAGAGCAAAAGTCGTCATTTCTTCCTAAAATAATTTCTGGCGAACACGTCTGGTGTCAAGGCTATTCAGAGCCAGACGCAGGCTCCGATCTGGGAGGACTTGGATGCTCAGCTACTCTTGATGGAGATGAATGGGTAATAGAGGGGCAGAAGATTTGGACTTCCGCCGGACAATTCGCGAACTGGATATTTGTCCTTTGTAGAACTGATAAAGAAGCACCCAAGCACAGGGGGATCTCATTTTTACTATGCCCAGTTGATCAAGAAGGTGTTGAGATGCGTCCCATCGAAATGTTGTCAGGCGAATCAGATTTCAATGAGACTTTTTTTACCAACGCCCGAACCAGTAAAGAAAATGTTGTCGGTGAAGTTAATGGTGGTTGGGCAGTTGCGATGACTTTGCTGGGTTACGAAAGAGGTGAAAGTGCTGCAACGATGCCAATAATGTTCAGAAATGAAATGGACAAATTAATTGAATTAGCAGTGGCAAAGGATAAGCACACAACGCCTGCATTCCGCCAAAGACTTGCACAGTCATATATCGAAGTTGAAATAATGCGATTGCTCGGGATGAGAACTCTCACTGGTTTCTTGGATGGAAAGCAGCCAGGCCCTCAAGAGAGCATGTTTAAACTTTATTGGTCCGAATACCATAAACGAATAACTGAATTAGCTTTAGATATTTTAGGTAATGAATCTATGGTTCTTTCAGGCGCTAAAGCTTCAACTTCTTTCCATGCCGACAATCCGGGTTCTTCAAACCAAAGTGGCTCATGGATAGGGGCCTTCTACAACGCACGAGCAGGAACAATTTATGCTGGTACGTCTCAGATTCAAAGAAACATCTTAGGCGAGATGGTACTTGGGCTCCCCAAGGAACCTAAGGTTTAACCATTGCAATGGCGCTCTTCCAAACTTTGAAGACAACAGTGCCCGACGAGGTTATCCAAAGCTTCAAAATCGTGTGGCAGAGCTTGGGAAAACCCGGAGCGTGGTGGACAGGTCACCAAAGGATTGAGATCGCTAATGAAGTGCGAAACTCTGAGCGACCTGCATTAGACGAAAGAACTAATGATCTATCTCAATACTCTCATGAAGAAACAGAGAGCATAAGTCCTTATGTAAAGGCGGTTATCCGCAAAATAACATATGAATCTTCAACCATAGACAGGGATACTTATGACAGTATCGTGGAAGTTCTAGGTGAAGACCGATACGCGGAACTTGCCGCAATCGTCACGCAGGTAGTCCCCATCTTTTCACTCGCAGATATTCTCGATTGTCCCAGAGAGGAATTACCAACTGCGCACAACGGTTCCACAACGCAGGAAAGGCCTGACGACCTAGTTGATAATGTCGCATTCCTTCCAACCTTTTCACCCAAAGGCTTGCCGCATGTCGCAGTTTCGTTGAGCCTCGCTCAAGCTGATAATGCGAGACGGATGCTGCTTGTGAGGTCAATGTACTCCGGAACTAATTTTAATGATATGGTTTGGCAGCACCGGTGCTTATCACGTCAACAAATTGAACTTGTTGCGGCCAGAACCTCCGCAATAAATGAATGCTTTTATTGAACGAGTGCACACACAATGTTTCTCAGTTCGAGTAGCGAAGCAATAAATTCAAACTTGGATCTAGGTAATGCAATAAACGGATCGGGGTCTCAGTCAGGAGTACCAAATGCTGAGTCGCTTATTGCATTTACTGAATCGGCAAATCGGCAAACTTCAAATCTTTCGCAAGTTCGAAAGCAGCTCAGTGAAGAAGTCGGAGCTGAGGGGATGGTGGACGCGGCGATCACAGTTTCCATCTTTCAAAGCCTTAATATCGCTGCCGACTGTTCAGGTATCAGAATAGATGACGACTGGGTAACTATTGCAGCAGACCTTGCAAAGCTTACCCACGCTGATCGCTTTACAACTGCAGAAAATTCAATAGCAGTCAAAAACCAGATTAAAGGAATATAGCATGAGCAGTTTCGATGAAAGAGAAGTGGATTTTTTTGATCCCGAGATATCGGAGTGTCCTTACGGTGCTTACAAAATCCTTCAAGAAAAAGCACCAGTCTGGAAAGATCCTAAATCAGGAATGTACATCATTACCCGCTACGAAGACGTGCAAGAAATTTTGAAAGACACCAAATCATTTCGAAATCAGCGTGATAAGGCAAAGACCGATAGGCGATCTAGTATGTTGCGGGAACTTTACCGCGAGAAGGGGTGGATTCCAGCCCCCACATTAGCTGGAAGGGATGACCCAG
>WTHU01000159.1 GCA_011523005.1 Acidimicrobiales bacterium | reverse complement strand
TGCTCATGAAGCACAACTGGAGTCCCGGTTAATAGCCCTGCAACTGATCCAGGAACTGCAGCAAAACCTCCTAAAGCTAATATGACCTTAGGTTTAGATTTTCTAACATATCGATATGCGAAGATAGTTGATTTGATCAAAAGAATTACTGCTCCAATTAAGGAGGAGATGTTCCTGCGAGTTAATCCATTCCCCTCCAATGGCGTGAAGTGAAAATCAGCAGCTGTTAACAACTTGTTGTCGATCTCCCTATCGCTAGTAAAGAAATGAATCTCATTTCTTCTTTTCCCCAAAGAAACAAGAGCTTCTGCAACTGCTAATCCAGGATATAGATGTCCCGCAGTTCCGCCACCAGCGATTAAAGCAAAGGACTCTCTCATCTTTTCTTCGGTTGTCCTATATTTATCATTATCCCGATTGCCGCCATACCTACTACAAGAGAACTACCACCATACGATATGAACGGGAGTGGCAAACCTGTATTGGGCATTTGTCCAATTGTGACTCCGATATTCACCAATGCTTGTACAGCAAACCAACTTGTAATACCCATGGCTATTAAGTAACCGAACTTGTCACGAGACTGCTTCGCTATCTGAACCCCAAAGAAAACCAAACCCACGAAAAGTGATAACACGATAAGTGAACCGAACAAACCCATTTCCTCTGCAATTACGGTAAATATAAAATCAGTATGTGTCTCTGGAGTCCACCATTTAGATTTACTAGAACCAGGCCCCACCCCTAGCAACCCACCGTTACTTATTCCTGTCAGCGATTGGAGCGTCTGCCATCCTGAGTTCAGTGCATCGCCCTCAGGGTTCAGCACTGCTAGTAACCGTTTTCTTCTATAGGGTGCTGCAATGGCACCAAGTATTAACAATGGAGTGAGAATTAGACCGAATTTGACGAGTTTATCCAATGGGATTCCGCCAAGATAAAGAATTGAGCCGAGAAGGAAAAATATCAGACACATTGTTCCATAATCTGGTTGACTAAATAACATTACGATTGCTGGAAATAGAGCAAAAGACGGTTCTGCATAAGCACGCTTATTTCGTAGGTCCTTTTGATAATCTGAAATGACTTGCGCAGCAAGAATCACAGTTGCGATCTTTAAGATTTCGGATGGCTGAAATGATATGCCAAAAATAGCAATCCAGCGTGTTGCGCCGCCTCCTTGAACACCTAAAGGGGTGTAAAGCAAAAACATCAAGAAATAAGTTCCATACAATAAAGGACGTGCGAGAAGTTTGAGATTCCTATAATCAAACTTTGAGGCACAGTAAAGTGCTCCTAGGCCTAGGACAAACCAGATCGACTGCCTCATAGCATATGAGAATTCCCCTATCCCTTCCTGACTTGCTACTACAGAGCCTGCTGAAAGGATCATCGCAATACCAAATACATTCAGAACAAGCACTGTATAGAACAATCTTCGTTGAGTTGAAGTCCATGTATCTTTAGATGACCGGTTTACCTTTTCGGATGATTTCAACGTTGCAAATAAAACGCTTTTAATACTTTGCGAGAACGAATTAGCGTGTGGTTGATCAATTAATGACATTCTTCTCCTCTTCAAGGAGTTCGTTCACCTTCATTGCGAAATCAAGACCCCGTTCTTTGTAATTTTTGTACCAGTCGAATGATGCACAACCCGGCGATAGAAGAACTACGTCACCTGAGCGACTGCGAGTATGGGCTATTCCTACAGCATCTTGCATAGATTCTGCGAGAGATACGTTAACTTCTTTCCCAAAAGCCAACTCAATTTCTTCAGATGCCTCCCCTATTGCAATTACTTCCTTAACGCGATTCAACATAGGCGCAATTACTGTTAGATCTAATCCTTTATTGCGGCCGCCCATGATAAGTAGTACGTTGTCTAAACTTTCCAAAGCGGCAGTAACTGAGTGCGGTGTAGTTGATTTACTGTCATCAAACCAACGAACTCCTTTGTGCTCACTGATCATCTCAACTCGATGGGGAAGGTGAGAAAAGTGTCTTAGGGTTTCGACGATTGCGTCATTATCGGCCCCTGCATATGTTGCTGCTGATGCCGCTGCTAAAGCATTAGAAATATCATGTGGCGCACTTCTGGGCAGTTCCTCTACAGTCATCAGCTTACGCCCCTCAACAAACAAACAGTTATTCGAAACTTTGCTATTACCTTGATCTAGACCAAATGTTCTGAATACACCAAATGCAGGCCTATGACTCATCACAATTGCATCATCCTCGTTGGCAAGTGCTACTTGATCGCCGGAAAGGTTTCCCCAAATTTGCGCTTTTGCCAGCTCATAGCTCTTAAGATCTTTGTGCACATCAAGGTGATCAGGAGAGAAATTTAGCCAAACTCCAACATCTGGTGCGAAATTGTAAGACTGCCCTAGTCTAAAGGAAGATGCCTCCACTACAAATTTTGCTAGAGATTGGTCTTGGATTGCCTCAACTAATGGGGTGTCGGTATTTCCTACCGCCTTTGATTTTATTCCGCTTGTATTCAGCATTTGGTTTATCATCATCGTGACAGTCGTCTTACCATTTGTACCTGTCACAGCGACACATGAGCGTTCATCGTACATTTGAGCTAAATCAAATTCTCCGTGGATTAACAACTCATTATCTCGAGCAAATCTGAGAGCAATGTGGTCATCTGGCAACCCTGGCGTTGGAAAAATTACTTCGAGACCTTTTAAGTATTCTTCACAATCAGAATCATCATAACAAGTGTAAATTTTATTCTTAAGTTTCTTAGCCAATGTAAGTGCCGATTCCGTTGGGGAGTCATCAAATAGATGCAGAGAGAAACCCTTTCCGTCAAGAAATTTCGCTATAGATTGTCCGGTTAGACCAAGGCCATAAATTCCAATCTTTGACCCAGTTTCAATAGTCATCTCATTCATGGAGTAAACACTTCCCTCAAGTCTGACACCTCAACAAAGTCTGCATAGAAGATTCCAAGAGCAATAGCTACGAAAAATCCACTTATTATCCAGAACCTGACTATCACTGTTGTTTCCGGCCACCCGTGAAGTTCAAAATGATGATGGAAGGGAGCCATACGGAAAATTCGTCTTTGATTCATCCACCTGTAGCCAACAATTTGCACGACTACAGAGATTGTTTCAAGTACAAAGATCCCGCAAATGATAGGAAGCAATAGTTGAGTGTTAGTTGCTAGAC
>WTHU01000023.1 GCA_011523005.1 Acidimicrobiales bacterium | reverse complement strand
CAGTTGACTCTAAACACACGATTGGTATTCCATCATCCTTTGCCTTCGTCACCTCTTCCGAGAGCTTAACTGGACTATTACTTTCCATATTTCTGGTCATCCTTTGTAATGTTCAACAGTGTTATTCATGAAGTTCGGAGACGAAATTGGGTAAATCTCTGATAAATCCAATTACTGAATATCCAGATTTGGGGACTGTACCATCTGTTACCTTTTCATAATCCCATGTCAATTCGTAAGGGATGTGAACAGCGTGGCCCCCAATGGCAACGATAGGTAGAACATCACTGCGCAAACTATTCCCAGCCATCAGGAAATTCTTTGGGTCAACATTCTTTTCAGTAAGAAAATCTAAGTAGGATTCAGGATCTTTCTCATGGAAAATATCAAACCCAGCAACTAATTTATCCAAACCAGAGTCTTCAATCTTGCTCCGTTGGTGCAGTAAATCGCCTTTGGTAACAATATAAACAGTGAAATTGGATGCCAGTTCTCTGATCGCCTCCTCAACTCCGTCAAGAAGAATAACTGGGTGTTGAAGTAATTCTTTTCCCCACGAAATAATTTGTTTTATATCAGAACTCGCTATGTTCCCCCCTGAAGCCAGGTGAGCAGTTTCAATCATTGAAAGAGTAAATGATTTAACTCCATATCCAAAAACCCGAAGGTTGGAGATTTCATTAGATGAAAGGGACTCTTCAAGACTCGTATCAGAAGAGTACTTACTCATGAGTTCAGTGAACTTCTCTTCTACTTCGGCGAAGAAGGTCTCGCTTTGCCATAACGTGTCATCTGCGTCTATCCCGACCAGCTCAATTTCAGTCATTTGCTTCCTTCAGTTGACAACCCATTAGCTCTTTTCCAAGAGTCTAATCTCTTTGCTAGCTTATCTCTTTCGCCCTTATTGAGAAATGCATTCTCCACAGCATTTAAAGTCACTGAAGTTATCTCTTCCCAAGTCCAATCAAAAGCGTTGCAGCACTGAAAGAGTTCATTCGTCAAAGATGTTGATGACATCAAACGGTTATCGGTATTAATCGTTACCGTTAACCCTGCATCCAAGAATGTATTGACTGGATGACTGTGAAGTGAGTCAGCTATGCCGGTATGAATATTTGAAGTAGGGCACACCTCCAGAGCAATACCCCTTTCAACCAGTTCAGTAGCTATTCCATAACTTGTTATTGCTTGACCGTTATCAGAGATCTTTTCTCTCACGCTAGTTCCATGCCCGATTCTTGAAGCATGACATATGGTGAGAGCTTCTTCAATGTAGTCAGGGCCAGCTGCCTCTCCTGCGTGGATCGTGATCGGGAGATTATTTCTGTGAGCTATATCAAATGCTTGCCTGTGAATTCTTGGAGGAAAATCAATCTCAGGTCCGGCAATATCGAACCCGACAACCCCTTTATCCATGAAAGAGATTGCTGCTTCAGCAATTTCTGTACTCCTGTCGCTCGATCGCATGGCGCATAGAATTCCTTTAACTATGATCTCTCTATCACGCATCCCCGATTCAAAACCCTGAAGAACAGCGGTAATGATTTCATCTAACGTGAGCCCTTTCTCCCCAAAGAGTTCAGGTGCGAAACGGACCTCAGCGTACATAATTCCATCATCATTAAGGTCGTGAACGCACTCTTCTGCGACACGAAAGAGAGTCTCTTCACTTTGCATAACAGCTATCGTGTGAGTGAAAGCGTCCAAATAGAGTTCAAGTTTCCCTTGATCCGCCGTTGAAAGCATCCAAGTTTCTAGCTCCTTTACTTCATTGCTTGGTAAAGATAGATAATTCGTATGATGCGCTATCTCAATTATGGTCTCAGGTCGAAGACCCCCGTCTAAATGGTCGTGCAGAAGAACTTTAGGGAAGCTACGCAGAGACTCTTCTGTGATGTCTGGAATTCCCATAATGAATTAGATCGCGAACCCCTTCAAGGGCATATCAGGTGAGCGTTGAAGCCAGTTATCTTCTCGATAATGGGCAGAAGCCTCAATCATGTGAAGAGTGAAGGCATGTCGAGAAGATTCTGAACGGTTTGCACTTGACCAGTGGGGAAGTAAACCATGCAAAACTACTAATGTTCCTTTGGAAGCTTCAAGCGGAATCTTGTCCTCTGTAGGAAAATCAGTGTCATCTAGTATTACCATTTCGGTTCCCCCTCCATCTTTCCTACGAAAGCGTTCTTTGGGGTTCTGTTTGTGTAGACCCGGTAAACACCATAAGCACCCATTCTCAATGGTTGCATCTTCGAGAGCTACCCAGAAACCGACAACGGATGGTGGGTCAGTCCACAGAAATGGGTGGTCAGTGTGCCATACAACTTCACCACCGATATGAGGAGGTTTAAATATGTACATTGATTGCAGAAGAAGTGGCTCTACAAACCCAATATCGCTCGCAAGGTCTGCCACCTTTTCTTGTCTAACGAAATCAGAGAAGACAGGATCAAGATCATGCAATGCATGCCCTACTTTATTTAGAGAAAGCTCCGAAGGGGTTGAGTCCTTGCTTTGTTGCTCATAGAAAAACCGTATCTTATCTCCAGAGGTAAGGAAATAGTCCTCTTGGCTGTGAGTTCGGTCGGTGGTTGAGAATATGGTTGAGCTCTCATCGTTCGCTGCATCAATGATTGTTGCCATCCTTGACATCAATGAATCGCATTCTTTAATTGAGAAAAAGTCCGGAAGTACTAGAACACCGTTTTCATCAAAAGAGTTCTTTTGCTTTGTGGTTAGTGGACTCATGTTCTCTTTTATGTTTGCCCTCGCCGGTAAATTTGTCCATTCGCAGCGGGCATTCGGAGACGTTGCGCGAAGAAAATTAGGACAATGATAACAATCACGTATGGAAGGATATTTACCCACCAGTCAGGTACAGTGTCGCTGTAGAAATACCAAAATGCAGATCCTACAGCAAGCGTCAGGGCTACAACTCCGTCCGAAGTTTTTTTATTCCGTATCGCCCATATAGCTACCCCAGTCAACGCAATGGCGTTAACAAGAAGAAGTGCATGGGAGGCGAAGCCATCTAAATCTCGAAGTCCAAGCCCAAATGGGTAGCCAAAGATAAGGGAACCTGCAAGAATTCCACTCGGTCTCCAGTTCCCAAAGATTAATGCTGCTAAACCAATAAAGCCTCTTCCGCTACTACCGCCTTCTTGGTAGATCCCCGATAACTCAGTCGTTATAAAAGCGCCGCCCAAACCAGCTAACCC
>WTHU01000051.1:772-38827 GCA_011523005.1 Acidimicrobiales bacterium | reverse complement strand
CCATAGGACGAAGCACGGATCAAATCAATGACTACTTTGCGAGGGGGATTGTAAGTTAGTGTGTTGTTTTCTACAGAACCAATTCTGCCATTAAACGCATAGTTTCTAAATCGTTGGCTCCAATGATAAGAGTTGTTACTGGAGACTTTTCCCATAGCTCCAAACGTTCTTTTATCCTTTCCAAAGGACCTACCAATGAAATTTCGTCAGCAAATGCATCCGGAACTGCGCGTATTGCTTCGTCTCTTTTCCCTGACAGGAAAAGGGACTGGATATTACTAGCCTCAGATTCGTAACCCATGCGAGCCATCAGTTCTGTGTGAAAATTGCGATTCTGAGCGCCCATTCCACCTATATAGAAAGCCAGAATAGCCTTCTGCATAAAAAGACCTTCACTCACATTGTCGCAAATATTCACATTGACATTTACAGCTATCTCAAAGTCTTCCTTCAATTTTGAATGAGGTAATTGGTATATCTCTGGCCTGCCAGGGGAATAATACAGAGGCAGCCATCCTTCGCATTCTTCAAAAGCCAATGCAATATTTTTGGGGCCTTCTGCCCCAAGATAGATCGGAATATCAGGTCGTAAAGGTTTATTTATGAGTTTGAGTGGCTTGCCTAACCCCCAGGAGTTCGGGGCATCCTTTGGATATGGCAAAGGGAGATTTGGCCCATCAGCAGTGACAGGTTCATCTCTGAGGAGAATTTTTCTAATGATATTAATCGTTTCTTTTGTTCTTGCTATCGGTTTCCCAAAGGGCTGCCCGTGCCACCCCTCAATAACTTGAGGGCCAGACACTCCTATTCCTAAGCAGAACCTTCCTCCTGATAATGCGTCTAGTGTCATAGCTTGCATGGCTAGCGTCGCCGGTGTTCTGGCACCTAATTGTGCGATGCCCGTTGCTAATTTGATTTTGCTTGTGTGCGCACCTACCCAGCAAAGGGGAGTAAAAGCATCGCTACTATAACTTTCACCTGTCCACAACGAATCGTATCCAAGATTCTCTGCTTCAAGCCCAACTGAAACGATGTCCAGTTTCGGCTCTCGTGTCCAGTATCCGTATTGAGCGCCTAACTTCATTTTGCAAGCTCGAAAAGGCCATCTGCAGATGGTGGACCATCTGTTTTGACTAGATTCTTTTCAACCAAGTGCACAAGGTGGCTGAACACCGATTGGCCTGCAGCCATGTGGAGGATATGTGGTGTCTCAACGTACATTTCTGTAACCAGATCAGGAATTGTTTTGCTTGCGACCTGGAGGCAATCAAGAATTTGGTTTTCTCTGCTTATTCTGTGGTTGATTAAAGCCGAAGTGAAATCAATTGGATTTGGGATTCTAGGGCCATGTGTTGGGTAAAAGAATTTATCTTTTCTTTCGAGAAGCATGGTGAGACTTTCCATATATGCGTTCATAGATCCCTCAGGCTCAGGAATCACTGACGTGCTCCACCCCATGACGTGATCGCCAGTAAATAAGCTTTGCTCTTCCTTGTAGCCGAAACAGAGATGATTTGAGATATGGCCAGGGGTATGTAAGGCCTCAAGGGTCCAAGTTCCACCCGCTATGACATCTCCATGCCCAATTTCTATATCTGGGCTGAAAGACATATCTCCGGGTTCTTCTTGGTCATGTTCGGTGTTTTCTTTCGAGGAAGCAGGCATGCTTTTGCGTAATTCCTCTATCTCCTCTTCGGTGGGGTAGAGGGCATCCCAAGTAGTCGGCTTTGCGAGAATAGTGGACTGTTCAGAAACCACGGGGTGACTTCCGAAGCCGAGGATAGGTGCTCCGGTAGCAGTTTGAAGGGCTCTACTCGCTGGCGAGTGATCTCTATGCGTGTGTGTAGCGATAATGTGAGTTATTTCTTCACCTGAAACTGCTGCGAGGATTGCAGCAACATGTTCATCATCCTCTGGGCCTGGATCAATGACTGCGACCTGTCCACGCCCGACTATGTAAGTTCCCGTCCCCGTGTAAGTGAAGCGTCCAGGATTATTTGCAATGACTCTTCTGATTCCTGGAGTGACCTGAACAACTTCTCCGTATTTAGGGTCAATTTCTGTAACGTAAGGAATGCTCAAGGTTCCGAACTCCCAAGATGGTTAATTGCATCAAGATAATTCGGGCGCTCTCCGCCTCCATGAAGAACAATATTAGAACCTGATAACCATCCCGCTTTATGGGATGCTACGAAAAGACAAGCGTCTGCAACATCTTGCGGTGAGCCCATGCGACCTAATGGTATTGTCTCAGCAATCTTTCCAACGGTGCTATCGTCCCCATAGAAACTTCTGCTTTCCTCAGTTAATACCAGCCCTGCGCTGATAGAAACAACACGGATTTCTGGTCCCCACTCCAGAGCGAGCGTCTGTGTAGCGTTAATAATTCCTGCCTTGGCTGCCCCATAAGCTACACCAAAAGGGTTAGGTCGCATTCCGCTTACGCTTGAGATGTTGATAATCACCGCCGAGTCTGATGAAGCACGCATCAAGTTGCCTGCGACCTGTGAAAAAATCATAGGAGCTATTAAATTTAAATCCACAATACTTTTTGTGAACTTTTCGCTTGCGCTAGCGGAGTCGGCTGGTGGAGCCCCACCAGCGTTATTGACTAGAATATCTAATTTGCCATATTCGCTTTGGCAGAGTTCAACCACTTCCTTTATGTCCTCGCTATTGCGAACATCACAGCTGACAAAGTGCGCTTTTCTATCTGAGACACTGATATCGGCTTCGGGGCGGGTTCGTGCACATACAAGTACTTCCGCTCCTGCTTCGAGGAACGTCTCAGTGATCGCTTTCCCGATTCCTTTAGTCCCTCCAGTTACGATAGCTACCTTGTCTTTTAAGCTGTTTTCCATACTTTTCACGATTCGCCCTTGAGCTATAAAATAAGTACCTTTACATATTGTGCCAGATGTTAGTAGTAATTGAGTTAACGAAAGATTTTATCTAGCCTTATAGGTAAAGAAAAGTGAGACAAAGTGCCAAATAAAGTCCTAACCGAAGAAGAGGTTGTGTCGGAGATACAAGATGGGATGACCATTGGTGTAGGTGGTTGGGGTTCGCGCAGAAAGCCTATGTCACTTATTCGTGCCATTATTCGTGCGGGGCGAAAGGACCTGACCATTGTGAGCTATGGGGGGCCAGAAATTGGGCTTCTTGCGGCGACAGGCCAGTTGCGTAGAGCGGTCTATGGGTTCGTATCTTTGGATTCAATACCGCTTGAACCGCACTTTCGGATCGCTAGACAAACGGGGTCAATCATTGCGACAGAATTTGATGAGGGGGCTTTCTATCTAGGACTACTAGCGGCTTCCCACAGAGTTCCCTTCTATCCCACGCGCGCTGGGTTGGGGTCGGATATGTTAAAAATGAATCCGGAGTTAAAAGTCATTTCATCACCGTACAGCGATGCAAACGGTGAATACGAACAATTAGTTGCCATACCAGCCTTTGACATAGATGTTTCATTAATTCATATGAATCGTGCCGATAAAGGTGGGAATGGCCAATTTCTGGGTCCGGACCTATTTTTTGATGACTTGTTCGCAATGGCAGCGAAGAAAACATTTATGAGCTGCGAATCAATTATCGATACCGAAGATTTTCTCACGCACGGGAGTGTGCATACTCTAAAAATTCCCAGGATATTCGTTGACGGGGTCGTCGAAGCCCCTCAAGGAGCCCATTTCACTGAATGCCCACCAGATTATGGGCGGGATGAAAACTTTCAGAAGTTCTATGCTTCAACAGCAAAGGATGAGGAACTATGGAACGATTTTAAATCACGATTTTTGGATCTTGAAAATCACTCCGAATACCTCAAGTCCTTAAAGTCCTTTAGGGAGAGCCAATGAGACGAGCAGATATATGTGTAGTCCAAATTGCTGAGTGTTTCCGAAATGACGCAGATATTCTCTGCAATCCAATTGGTATCAGCCCCATTATCGGTGGCCGTCTAGCCAAAGCTACTTTTGCAAATGAAGTAGTAATGACAGATGCTGTCTCTGTGCTCGCAGCGAATATTCTCCCTTTAGGTGATTCCAGCGCTGAGCGGGTCATAGAATCTTATGTTCCCTATAGAACAATCTTTGATATCGTTTGGTCCGGCCGTCGCCATGTAATGATGGGAGCCACCCAAATAGATCAATTCGGAAACCAGAACATCGCCGCCATTGGCGGATATGAAAAGCCAAAAGTTCAGCTTTTGGGGTTGCGGGGAGCACCGGGAAATCTAATTAACCACCGAACCAGCTATTGGGTTCCTAAACACTCAAAGCGGAGTTTCGTCGCAAACGTAGATGTTGTTTCAGGGCCTGGTTATGACAAAATGAAAACTTTGGGAGCACCAGGTAACAGATTTCATGATGTGTACCGTGTGGTATCTAATTTAGGTGTCTTTGATTTCTCAACACCGGATAACCGAATGCGACTGGTATCTATTCATCCGGGAGTAGAAATAGAGCAGATTCTAGAAAACACTGATTTTCAGCTTGAGGTTCCCGAAGAGTTAGAAGAAAGCAGATTACCCACTGAGCCAGAACTAGAAATAATACAGCTAATAGATCCCGAAGGAGCTAGATACGCAGAGGTAAGTGATGAGTGAATATCACCCAAAATTGAAAACGCCGTTCTGTGAAAAATTAGAGATAGATTTCCCGGTCATTCAGACAGGAATGGGATGGGTTTCAACAGCTAGGCTAACTGCCGCTACATCCTCTGCCGGAGCGATTGGTTTTCTAGCTACAGCTACACAAACATTTGAAGAGATGAAACAGTCGGTTAGGGAGATCAAAGAAATAACTGATAAACCATTCGGGATTAATGTAAGAACAGATTCAACAGACATTGATGATCGACTCACTTGGGCAATTCAGCAAGGAATCAAAGTCGTTTCCTTTGCACAAGCACCGCATCCCGAAATGGTGAAAAAATTATCCGATAGTGGGGTAATAACAATCCCTACGATAGCCGCCCGTAGGCACGCCGAAAAAGTAGCAGAATGGGGCGTAGATGCTGTCATCGCACAAGGTCAAGAAGGCGGAGGCCACACAGGCGAGGTTCCGACAGCCGTACTTGTACCTCAAGTCACGAAAGCCGTTGACATTCCTGTGTTTGCGGCCGGTGGTATCACTGACGGAAGAGGTTTAGTGGCGGCAATGGCGTGGGGAGCTCAAGGGATAGCCATGGGAACAAGATTTCTTTTATCAGAAGAAAGCGAAGTCCCAGAAGCTATCAAGCAAGCATATTTTGATGCTGGCGTTACCGACACAGTGAGAACTCGTTCCGTGGATGGAGTCCCGCAACGTGTTATTAGGTCCCAAATGATTAAAGCCCTTGAAAAAAATAGGATCCTTAAGTTTCCTACGGCATTAAAAAATGCTCTCAAGTTTAGAAACGCAACTGAGGCTTCAATATCTGACCTGCTGGCGGAAGCACTCGCCATGAAACGCAATCAAGATATGACATGGGCTCAAGTTTCACTGGCTGCAAATGCCCCGATGCTTACTAAAGCGACAATGGTTGACGGTAACACTGAAATCGGAATAATGCCGACTGGTGTCGGCCTGGGCGTTATTACCTCCGCGCCCTCAGTCGAAGAAATCATCAGAGATATCATGATTGAGGCATCAGAATGCCTACATTCACTAACAGATAGCACGGTTAGGTAAGAAAGATGGATCTTGCCTTTTCAACTTCTGAGATTGAGTTCCGTGATGAAATCAGAACGTGGCTAAATGAGCATAAGCCAAGCGAAAAATGGCTACCGATGGATACTGAGATTGGTTTTGAACAGCACCGAACCTGGGAGCACAAACTTTTTGAGTCAAAATGGTCTGTACCTAACTGGCCTAAGGCGTACGGGGGGCGGGACTGCTCTCTAATTGAATGGCTTCTTTTTGAAGAAGAGTATTATCTATCTAAAGCCCCCGGCCGGGTCAATACTAACGGCATCACATTACTTGGGCCAACGCTATTTGAATGGGGAACACAGGATCAAAAAGATAGATTTCTACTCCCTATGGCTGAAGGAAAAGAAATATGGGCGCAAGGCTGGTCGGAACCGAACACAGGAAGTGATCTCGCGAGTCTTTCAACTACTGCAATAAAAGACGGTGAAAACTATATTCTAAATGGGCAAAAGACGTGGTGTTCGAGAGGTGCATGGGCAGACTGGATTTTCTGTATCGTAAGAACTGACCCTGAAAGCCAGAGACATAGCGGATTAAGTTACCTGCTTGTCCCAGCCGATGCACCAGGTATAACAAGGCGCCCAGTCTCTCGGCTTGACGGCGAGCCAGCATTCGCTGAAATCTTCTTTGATGATTGTCAAGTGAGTACCGCAAATTTGCTCGGAGGGGAAGGGGAAGGCTGGAAAGTAGCTATGGCTACGGCCAGTAGCGAAAGGGGTCTGAACCTCCGAGCACCAGGAAGATTTCTAGCTGCTGCAAATCAACTCGTGGACTTATATAAACAACTTGTTAGAGAGAAGAAAAGCATACCTCCAGAATTATTTAATAAGATTGTTGAAGGTTATACCGCAGCCCAAGCCTATAGATGGCAAGTCTTTTCCAAAGCATCGTCTCTTATGCATGGGGAGACTATGGGCGCAGAAGCAAGTTATATGAAAATATTCTGGTCAGAGTTAGACGTTGATCTTCATGCAACAGCATTAGAACTCCTTGCGGAAAGGGGAGAGTTGTTAGCTTCAGCTCCTGACGCAACCTCAGAACACGACTGGATGAGCGGCTACTTATTTTCGCTATCAGGACCTATTTACGCCGGGACGAACGAAATCCAAAGAAATATTGTGGCTGAGAGGGTATTGGGACTCCCGAGAAAATGAGACTAAGACCAGAGCGCACAACGCCAGTGAAAAGAATGACAGCCTTACCCGAAAGCAGCGGATATGGACTTTAGATTCACAGAAACACAACGCCTCTTCGCAGGTGCTGTTGGTGAGCTACTCGATAAAGAATGTACCCCTGCGACTTTGCGAGCGATGACCGAGAGCAAGGATAGTTCAATCCAAACACTATGGGTCAGTCTTTCCAATATGGGTGTTGTAGGTATGACAGGGCCTGAGGGATATGGAGGATTAGGCATGTCCGACCTTGATCTTGTTCTTATAATGGAGGAAATAGGGCGTGTAGCATGCCCCGAGACAATAATTGAACAGACCTGCATAGGTGTTCCAATTCTGAGCAATCTAATTGACGGGAGAGTTGACGAAGGATTAATAAAAAGTTTAATTAGTGGTGAACAAAGATTATCAACAACGCTTGGTTCTACGTACGCCCTAGCGGCGGACTCTGTTGACTATTTACTTCTTGAAAATAATAACGAAATCCACCTACTTCCTTCCTCTGAAGTAGAGATGGTGTTACAAAAGTCTGTTGACGAAACACGTCGACTATTCTCAATTAAATGGCAACCAACGAAGCACACCTCCGTAGAGGTGCATCCTGATGTAGTCCGGAAATCTATATTAAGTGCTACAACCGCAACGGCAGCGCAAGCCTTAGGGATAGCGACACACCTGTTAGAAACAACTATCAGCTATGTGAAAGAACGTGAACAGTTTGGAAAACCCGTTGGTATTAACCAAGCGATAAAACATCACCTAGCAGATACCGGAAAGGCCATTGAGTTCGCGCGTCCAATGGTCCATAGGGCGGCATGGGCACTTTCAGTCTCTGACCCTGAAGAGCACGTAGCGGTTTCAATGGGTAAATACCTTGCATCTAAAGCAGTAAACCATGCATGCAGAACCGCACTACAATGTCACGGGGCAATCGGCTACACAATGGAATATGATTTGCAAATTTGGTTAAAGCGCGGCTGGGCGCTCGCAGCGACAAGGGGTGATGCGATTGCCCATATTGATGTGATTGGGAGAAACATCCTCAACGATGAACATAATTCAGCCAATGGATAAAGAATCATTACACGCTGCAAGGAAACTACGCAGATCCTTTCATACTCTCGCCAGAAAAATTCTTAATCACTACATTTCTGTCCAGAAATTAGACGAAATAACAGAAAGACTTGAAACCATTCAAAATGAAATACCCGCTGCAGAACTACCGAAATGGTGGCAGCCAGAAACTGGTTCGGGGGAATTAAGATCAAGCACATACAGAAACCGATCACTGTATCAAGGGCCCTACCATCTATTCTCCCCTGATCTAGACTGGAAAGAACATTCAGGCCCTAACGGGGAAGAAGGATTTAAGTTTCACGTTACCCTATCTGATCTGTATGAGGGCCCACCACAGGCGGTGCACGGAGGTTATATAGCAGGCCTGTTTGATGAATTACTTGGGGCAGTCCAATCATTAAGTAAAACTGGAACTGGCTACACGGCAAAATTAGAAATTAAATACAGATCTCTTACGCCAATTGATGAAGAACTTATTTTTGCCGGTTGGATATTAGAATCATCAGGGCGACGCATAACAGTTAGAGGGCAATGCTCACACGGAGAGAAAATATGCTCAGAGGCTACTGCGCTCTTCCTTAAACCAACTGGGAAATGACTATTTGATGCCTAATATTCTCTTTCTATGCACAGGTAACGCAGCCCGATCGGTCATGGCCACAACCATGATGCGTTCCGAACGCCCTGAATGCAATATTCGAGGTGCTGGGACGTTCTCAATCTCTGGCCTGCCCATGAGTCAGCGAACTCGAACGGCTCTAGCTAAATTCAATCTGTCTGACCCTAATCACAAGAGCCACCAGCTTGAAGAGCAGGATTGCGAGTGGGCTGACCTAATCATTATTTTTGAACGCGAACATCAAGAATACATCTCGAGACATCACGCTAATTCACTTTCAAAAGTCTCGTCTCTGCCGAGAATAAGCAGAGAACTTGAGAAAACAAATGAAAGTCTAAGTACACGGCTAGACAAATTGCGTCTAGCCGAAAAGAACTTTGAACAATGGGAAGAAGTAATAGACCCAGCGGGGGGAGACCAAGGTATCTTTGATTCCTGTGCTCAGGAGATAAATTCACTCGTACACGAATTGGCATTGAGGCTCTAATGGAAACGGAAATTCCAGACTCTCTCCAACCCATAAGAAACCGGGCCATCAATCGGCCAAAATTTCGGGGGTTGCTTCACAGCTATTTCTTTTTCATCTCTATTCCTGTTGGAATCATTTTAGTACTCACCGCACCCTCACCAACAGGAAAGTTCGCTGCGTTTATATTTGCATTCGGCAACTCTGCAATGCTTGGAATCAGTGCATTATTCCACAGAACAAACTTCACAGACTCTGAGTGGATGCGCTTTAGGAGGTTGGATCACATCGGGATCTACTTATGCATTGCGGGCGGGTATACACCGATAGCTATGATTGCAGTAAATGGCTGGGTCCAGAACACGTTACTTATCACAGCATGGGTAAGTGTTGCGTTAGGAACTACCATCAGGTTTCTGCCATTCGACCCTCCATATGGCTTCATGAATGGCTTATTTCTGTCAATGGGTTGGGTAGCGGTGTTGGCTATTCCCCAGCTGATTGACTTCCTTGAATTCGAATGGTTGTTGCTTCTTGGAATAGGAGGAGTACTTTATACACTCGGCGCATTTATTGTCGGTTTGCGACGACCAGACCCTTGGCCTGACACCTTTGGGTACCATGAAATTTGGCATGCAATGGTTGTAGCTGCCGCAACACTTCATTACTGTGTGATGGCTTTCGGTATCATTCCTCACGCCTAGGTTTCAGTAATTTCAAGGCCCGAAAGTAGTAGAGTAACCACAAACAAAGAAAGGACCTAATAGATAGATGACTTTAGGACCACATCCAAAGCCTTGGCCAAACGGTCCTCAATATGATGTCAACTTACTTGAAGAAGGCGACACTAGAAACGTCGTTGATAAATATCGATATTGGAGTCGCGAAGCCATCATTGCTGACCTAGATCAGTCCCGTCATTCGTTTCATATTGCAATTGAAAATTGGGAACATGATTTCAATATCGGGACTGTTGTCCGTAACGCCAATGCTTTTTTAGCCCGAGGCGTGCACATAGTAGGCAAACGCAGGTGGAATAGAAGAGGCGCTATGGTAACTGATCGCTATCAACACATTCACCACCACCCAACCGTGGAAGATTTCATTCAATGGGCAGACAATCAATCGTGCACCGTAATTGGAATCGATAACATCCCTGGTTCTGAAGCTATTGAGACATCTTCGATGCCTAAGAACTGTGTCCTCGTATTTGGGCAAGAAGGCCCTGGACTCAGTGACGAAATGATCAAAGCATCAGCGAAAATACTTGCAATTACGCAATATGGCTCAACAAGATCAATCAACGCTGGAGTCGCAAGTGGTGTAGCAATGTACGAATGGCTTAGGCAACATTCACAAGTTTGAAATTATTGCAGAGGGGGGAACGATCCTTGCATGTAAGCCTGTTCCTCAATTTTCTTTTCGATACGCCAGCCTTCTTCGGTTTTGACACAAAAATCGTTGTACCATCCTCCAACGATAAAAACGTGGAGGCTTTCTCCCTCAGGGTCATAAACCCCGTCAGCGTTGATCGGAACTCCAACAGGGTTATGGAACATAGTTCTGCATTTTGCAGAATCCCCATGGTATTCAATAAATGACTTACCGATCATATGTTGTGTCATCGGGAACATAGACAAATTCTTCTGAAGCCATTTCTTGATGGTGGGGTAGTCACCTTTTCCTTCAGGACCACCCGAACTTTCGTAGTCTAAAAATGCTTGCTCGGTAAAGACCTCATCAAGCATATTCCAGTCTTTATTATCTATTGCTTCGACATATTTAATCATTAACCGTTCAATCTCAAAATGATCATTTATTTCATCAATATTCATGTCTTCCTAAACTATTCGACTTTCGCTATCGCCCCAATACTCGTCACGCAACAGTCGTTTATAAAGCTTTCCAGTGGGATGCCGAGGAAGTTCATCTCGGAAGTCAATACTTCTTGGGCATTTCACTTTTGCGAGTTGCTCTTGGCAATATAACAGAAGTTCTCTTTCAACTTCTGGTGATGCTTGATCTGGGTCAAGAAGTTGAACGACTGCTTTGACCTCTTCTCCTAAATCATCATTGGGAACTCCGAAAACCGCAACGTCAAGAACTTTCTCATGCATCGTTAAGACATTTTCCGCTTCTTGAGGGTATATATTGACTCCTCCCGAAATGATCATAAATGCTTTTCTATCTGTTAGGTATAAGAAACCGTCTTCATCAATTTTTCCAATATCACCTAGCGTCGACCAGCCATTATTTAGTTTGGCGCTTTCAGTCTTCTCAGGGTCATTGTGGTATTCAAAATTGCCATCACTTTCAAAGTAAACGCCACCTATTTCTCCGACCGGCAGCTCAGCACCATCATCATCAACAATATGTAATGTTCCCAATATTGCTTTCCCGACCGTTCCTTCGTGGCTGAGCCAATCGTCACTGTTGCAATAGCAAAATCCGTTACCCTCGGTGCCGGCATAGTATTCATGAATAATTTTTCCCCACCACTCAATCATTTGCTTCTTGACCGGAATTGGGCATGGTGCTGCAGCATGGACCACAGACTCAAGCGAGGAAACATCAAATGCTTCGCGCTCGGTTTTATCAAGTTTTAATAGCCTGACGAACATTGTTGGGACTACTTGCATAAATGTTGCCTTGTACTCCTGAATACTTTCAAGAAGCTCTAGTGGGTCGAATCTCGGCATAACAATTACGGTCCCACCAATCTTATGTATTCCTCGGCAGAATCGAAGTGGGGCAGCGTGATATAAAGGGGCAGGAGATAGATAAACAGTGTTTTGGTTAGCGCCAAAAAGAAGACCAAGTAAGGCTGTAACTCCATCAGTGTCTCCTAGAGCAGTCTCTGGCAAGGGAACTTTGACTCCCTTGGGACGCCCAGTGGTACCTGAAGAATAGAGCATGTCAGCACCCTCAACCCTTGGTCCGACAGGCGTAATTGGCTGTTCTGCCAGAAGCGCCTCTAGCTGATCGTAGCCATCAATATTTCCGCCCACACTAAGTCGCAAAAAAACATGTGGTATATCGTCTTCTAACTCAATAGCCTCTTGCGCTTTGTATGTGGAGGTGATGAAAGCACCAGCCCCGCAATCGTTAATGATGTAAGCCATCTCAGGTGCCGTAAGCCGAGAGCTTATTGCTGTGTAATATAAACCTGCATAGTGGGCGCCCCAACAGATGGGTAAAAATTCCATACGGTTTTCAAGGCATAGCGCAACATGGTCACCGGGTTTCAAGCCAGCTGCCTGAAATAGATTGGCCATTCTTTCTGCATACTCATGAAGCTCCAGGAATGACATTGATTCACCTGTGTCAGACATGATGATCGCAGGCTTATCAGGGGTCGACTTTGCTATTTCACCAGGGTACATTCTTACTCCTTTATCCTTTGAGTGATGCTAAGTGACCCAAAATAGTCTTGCAACATGGAGACAAGGAAAGAAGATTACATTAGATGGAAAAAGACCGTGGCCAATCGTTTGGACGAATTAAAGCATCCGAACCGCCATCAACATAAACTAGTGACCCACACATGAAATCTGCAGCTGGGGAAAGCATCATTGCTATCCATTTAGCTATGAGGTCAGGAGAGCCAAAGTCTCCGACAGGAATCGGTAGGTGCTCAACAGCAGGTCCAAATACAGGGTCGTTGATACTGTTCTTGAGCAATGGAGTCATGATCGCTCCCGGGCAAATAGCGTTTAAACGAATTCCATTCCCTGCCCAATCTTCCGATGGTGCGTTCATTCGAACATATCTAGCAACCGCTAACTTAGATGCGGCATAAGCTATTGCCATATCCTGTGGGCTCTCAAGCCCATCAAGAACTTCAGAGGCTGTTTGCTCGTCACGATCTAGACAGGCGTTAACAAGTTCATCGGGAATGTTTGGAGTAATCGTAGTTGAGTTCGATGATACAGCTACAACGTATGAGTTCTCATTGCCTTTAGCTAAGGAGTCTTTTAACCCTTCTAAAAGCTCCATGGTCCCAAACCAATTGATTGAAAGCATTAGTTTCGGGTCGAAGGGAACTGAAACACCAGCACACGTTACCAAACCGTCAAGTTTACCTCCGGCCATGTCAAGCGTTGAAGCAATTGCTCTCTGCCTTCCCTCGGGTGTTCCCAAATCAGCTTCAATCTCCGCATTTTGGATATCAATCCCAATAACATCTACCGCTTGAGATTCCATTAACTCCCGAGTTGCAGCTCCGATGCCCGACCCTGATCCTGTTATTGCTATAGTGCTCACAAAAACCTCCCCTTAGCTATTTAAACTTTAGACTCAACTAAATTTCACTGCATATTGTGTAATTCTTTCTCTAAAGCAGCAAAATGAATACGTGGCTGAAGAAGATCCAAATAAATCTGGTCCGCCAGAAACTCCTCGGGTAAAGCAGAACCCATGGGAATCAATCATGCCAATTGTTTTGTTTATCGTCTTCAATAGAATGTTGGGTTTGGCACAGGCTATCGTCGCTGCGACTGTTTGGTCTGTAGCTATCTCCATTCGCAGGTATAGAAACGGGCATCCTATAGGAAAGTTCATTCCCATAGTCACTGCAGGAATTGTGATAAGGGGAGTCATAGGAATAATCACTGACAGCGAAGCTGTATATTTTGGAATTGGAATTGGAACTAAAGCTTCTGTGGGAATTGGGCTTATATCTACAGCATTATTATCTCGTGGATATTTGACAAAGCAGGTTAAGAAATTTATCTATTCCAATAAATTCAGCACAGACCATCCGGCTTTCCAATTGGGAGTTAACCGAGTTGGCTGCATTTTAGGAGTTGCATTGCTTGTAAGTTCTGGTTTTGATATCTGGCTGTATAACAATGCTTCGGTTGACGGTTACCTGATCATTAGATTCTTTGTGAACTGGGTGTACACAACTGCGGTGATCATATTAGTCGCCTACTATTTAGATCGTGAATGGGGGAAAATTGTTGGTTTTCCAGGAATTTCTTCACTTCTGAAAGGTGAGTTGGAGAAAGATGTTTAAAACTTTGGAGATGACATGAAAAGAGATCTAGAAAATTTTGGAGTCCTTATTACTGGAGGAGGGACCGGTATCGGAAAAGCTTGTGCTGCTGAAATGTATTCTCATGGAGCGCTTGTGACTATATGTGGAAGAACCGAAGAGAGCTTGAAACAGTCTGTTCAAGAAATAGTTGAAAACCATCAAGATGGTGGAGTTATTCAATATGTGACTTGTGACGTAACTGACGAAGAACAGGTCCTTGAAACTGTTTTAGCTGCTGATGAGTTTGGTGAGGGCCTTGATGGAGTTGTTGCAAATGCAGGAGGGGGAGGAGCAATAGTTCCGTACCACATGCAGACCGCGGAAGAGTTCTCAAGAGTTCTAAACTTGAACGTCCTTGGCACGATGCTTTGCATCAAACATGCTGTTCCTATACTGCGAAAGTCTGATAAAGCTTCTTTTGTGGGGATGTCATCTATAGCAAGTCACCTAACCCATCTTTGGTTCGGAGCGTATCCTGCAGCGAAAGCTGGTATTGAAGCGATCATTCGAAATGCAGCTGATGAGTATGGACCAGCAAATATACGATTCAATGCGGTTCGCCCTGGTTTTATTGAGACTGAGATCATGGAGGGCATTCCCAGAGACAGTGAGATATTTTCCAGCTATATAGAAAACACACCACTTGGAGACGTGGGCCAGCCAAATGATGTCGCTGCGCTTGTAAAGTTTCTTCTGAGTTCCGAATCAAGATGGATCACTGGGCAGTGCATAAATGTTGATGGTGGTCATTCATTAAGAAGGGGGCCTCAATTTACACAGTTTTTAAGCAACTTTTCTAATGACGAGCTTCACGGAGAACTTCCTTAAATGTCGGGAATGACATTAGGTGCAGGTTCTGTATCGCTTCGTCTTTATGCATCCGAGGGGACATCAGTTGATCAGGTAAATCAAATGAGAGCAGAGGCACAACTCGCTGAGGATATTGGCTATGACGGTGTCATGGTTAGTGAACATCATGCAGGATTTCCGGGATACTTACCCAACCCGCTTCAGCTCAGTGCGTTTCTTTTGGCAGCGACTGAGAAAATATGGGTTTCTCCTTGTCCGCTGTTACTCCCGACCAAACCTCGTGCCATGCTTGCAGAAGAAATAGCTTGGCTATCCAGCGCTTACCCGCATCGAGTCGGAATAGGCTTCGCAGCAGGTGCGCTTCCAGTTGACTTTGAGCTGGCAGAAGTCCCATTTGATGAGAGAAATATCCGATTCAAAAGTAACCTTCCTTGGATCGTTGATACTTTGCGCGGGATAGCTGAAGATCCGATTGCTAAGGATCTCGCCATAAATCAATGCAAACTTCAACCGATTCCAATTGTAATCGCAGCACAGAGTACCGAAGCATGTAGGAGAGCTGCGAGACTTAATGCAGGAATTCTCTTTGATTCGTTGCAATCTCCCGAAGTCTCTAAGAAGCTGTCTTCTATATAT
This sequence comes from Acidimicrobiales bacterium, assembly GCA_011523005.1. Lineage (GTDB taxonomy): Bacteria > Actinomycetota > Acidimicrobiia > Acidimicrobiales > UBA8592 > UBA8592. Next base: position 23,313 of record WTHU01000051.1, on the reverse strand, counting down.
CGAGAGGCTGGCGGAAACGGCCCAGTCATACTGATCCGGCGTGTTTGGATTGGAAGCCCCCCAACGTCACAGATTCAAGCTCAAATGGAGCATTACCATAGCTACGCAAGTGATCGAGCTAAAGCGAATTGGATTCAGGGAGATAGCACGGTATTTGGCCAAAATGGTGCTGAAGCGGCTGAGCGTTTAAGCGGAATAGTGCATGACTCAGGATGCGATACAGTCAATATACGTGTACATGTAGCTCGGCTAAAGGCTGATCAAGTAATTGAACAACTGGGAAGGCATAAGGATGATCTAGTTCCAGTGTTGAAATCTGATCTTAAACGTGGCTAGCTTTTGGGGTTAAATCCATAGGGCAAGATGCTAAACCATAGACAAAAGCATTAGGCATTTCTACAGGGTTACCAGCAAGTGCAAAGTTCTCTACACGCTCTATCAGTTGCTCAAAGAAGAGCTTTATTTCAAGACGAGCCAAAGATGCGCCTAAACAGAAGTGAGTACCAAACCCAAAAGCAATATGGTGGTTTGGGTTTCTGCTGATATCGAGTGCTTCAGGGTTAGTAAACTTCTCTGGATCCCTATTCGCTGAAGAGTACATGAGTACGACCTGGTCACCCTTGCGTATTGTTTTATCATGCATGGAATAATCCTCCGTAGCGACACGGCACATATTATGAATTGGAGTTACATATCGAATAAATTCCTCTACGGCGATTTCAAGATCTGCACCGCCCTTTAGGAGTTCCCACTGAGTGGGGGAGTTAGCAAGATTAAGCATCGATCTCGCAATTACTGTACGTGTTGTTTCTGCTCCTCCATCAAGTAACAGCAAACAATCACTTATTATTTGATCTAGACCAAAATCTGAACCATCCTTTAAACCTTCAGACTCAGCCGTAATCCAAGCTGACATGATGTCATCCGAAGGATTTATTTTCTTATCAGAATAAAGCTTCATGCAGGCTTCCACGAACTCAAAAACTGCCTTGGTGCCTTCCTCGTTCTGATAACGGGGCCCGCCACCCAACGCGATCGTCTCTTCAGACCATCTGTGAAGTGACGGCCAAAGGTCTTCAGGAAACCCAAGTAGATGCCCAATCATCATTGCCGGAAGAGGAGCAGCGAGTTCACCAACAATGTCGGTTGGGCCTTCATTAGATAAGGCGTTATCAAGAAGATGCTCCACAGCACCAGTAATATGGGGCGTCCAAGAATTTACTGAACGAGGAGTGAACCTTCTAGAAACCAGTAACCTCCGAACATTATGCTCAGGGTCATCTAAACCAATTATTGACGAATCTGCAGGCAGGTTAGGACGGTACCCTCCCTTCTCCTTGTCTGAATTGATGAAAATTGCTTTATTCTTCTCAATTTCTACTATGTCGTCGTAACGCGAGATACCCCATATCTCATTGCTGGAGTCCCAATAGATAGGGTCCTCTTCTCGCATCCAACGGTACGTCTCATAGGGGTTATTCGTATAGAACTCTCCATCAAGGAGATCAATTGATCTATCAGCCACGCAAACACAGTACCCCGTATCTAGAAACATCGCCTCATTGGTCTTGAAAACTCGCTTACGGAACTCCCAAATTACGGTAAGAGACGATAAGTTAAGGATATGTCAATAGGTATGGATTTGGAACGATTCGGTCTCCTTCAAACTGTCGTCAATGAAGGCAATTACAAAAGCTCAGTAAATAGATTTCAAGAAGAAAATATCTTGCTTCCTACCTTTGAAGAGTTGGCAGACCCAACCAAAATACCTAATCCTGTTAAAGAGGCACTAAAGCAAATAGATCCTAACGAAGCCCACCCATTAAATCTATTTAGAGTCCATTGGTACAATGAATATGGCACGGGTGGAACCGTAGATGTCCCGCAACATATTGTCCTCCCGTCAGAGCTAACAGGGGTTGATGCAAAAATAGTATTGGCCTACGGGAATCGCTTTCCCATGATTACAGCTCATAAAGTCTTAGCTGCATATTCCTGCTTTGCGCCACGTGTTATAAGCGGCCAATTTAATCCGACTCACCATCGGGCTATATGGCCATCAACTGGTAACTTTGCCAGAGGGGGAATAGCGATATCTACTCTAATGCGCAGCCGTGGAGTAGCTGTCTTGCCAGAGAACATGAGTCAAGAACGCTTTGACTGGTTAGACAAGTGGGTTATGAACCCAGACGACATCATTCGAACACCTGGTTCAGAAAGTAATGTCAAAGAGATCTATGATGCGTGTAACGAACTCGAACAAGATGAATCAAACTATATCTTTAATCAGTTTTCGGAATATGCAAACCATATCGGGCACTATGCAGTAACGGGTAGGGCATTAGGTCATATATTTGAAACTCTTAAAATTAATGAACCACAACTCAACCTTGCTGCCTGCACATTTGCCTCTGGGTCAGCAGGTACGCTCGCTGCCGGTGACAGACTAAAAGACGATTACGGTGCAAAGATTATTGCTGTGGAAGCTCTAGAGTGCCCAACCATGCTCTACAACGGGTATGGCGAACACAACATACAGGGAATAGGCGACAAACATATACCTTTAATCCATAACGTCATGAATACAGATATTGTTGCCGGAATATCTGATGCGGCTACAGATGGGTTAAATCTCGTATTTACGACCGATAGCGGAAAGGAATACCTAAAGTCCGAACATCAGATTTCAGAGGAAATTGTGGAAAATTTGAAGCATTTGGGATTTTCATCTATCTGCAACATGATGGCTTCTATCAAAACAGCAAAAGAGTTAAATCTAGGCCCCAACGACGTAATCATGACGGTAGCGACAGATGGATCAGAACTTTATGAAAGCGAAAAAGCTCATTTGATGAGAGACAAGTATCCCAACGGCTTTACCGCTAAAGATGCGCATGAGATTTTTACCTCCCACGTTGTGAATGCGGACTCACAGCACTTGGAAATTCTCAGTGATGTAGGAAGAAATCGGATCTTTAACCTTGGCTATTACACATGGGTTGAGCAACAAGGTATTTCTGTGGAAGACTTTGACGCACGTCGGTCACAAGAATTTTGGAATGAACTCCATAAGTTTCCACCTATTTGGGATGAAATGATTCGTGAATTTAATGCCCAAACAGGCGTGTCGGCCTAACGTGGGTTCAGATCACAACAGCTATACTTCATGGATACTCACACCTGATGGGGCAGAGTGGCCTAGTAAAAATGACGAAGAGCTAAATCCCTATATTCGGTGGCGAAAAATGTTGTGGTCGTGGCACAAAGCGATCGATCGTGGTTGGAAAGACGAAGATTTTATTCTCTTAGTAAAACAAATAAATGATGCTATCGAGAGGACAACCGAATCAAAATTCACAATAACACCCACCGGAATCTGGGGAAATGCATCAGATTTGTTGCCCTCCTCTGTGATTTGGAAAGATGAAACACAAAATGTAGGTGGATCCCATAAGGCTCGTCACCTTATGGGGTTGCTACTTCACCTTGCTATTGATTCGATAGAAGACAATAAAAGACTTGCGATATCATCGTGTGGAAATGCAGCAATAGGGGCAGCAACCGTCGCACGAGCTGCTGGGCGGCCGATAGATGTGTTCATACCTACCTGGGCAAATCCCTCAATAGTCGCAGAGTTAGAATCTCTTGGAGCGCAAATCCATGTGTGTGAGAGAAAAAAGGGTCAACTTGGTGACCCATGTATGGTTGAATTCCATAAGGCGATTGAAAGTGGTTCTCTACCATTTGGTGTTCAAGCTACAGAGAACATACTTACTCTTGATGGCGGACGAACAATAGGGTGGGAATTGGCTGAAGCACTTGAAGATAACCCCGCCGACGATCTATTTATTCAAGTAGGAGGAGGAGCGCTTCTAACTAGTTGTGCGATAGGGCTGTTTGAGGCCGCACAATTCGGAAAACTCTCCAAAGTACCGAAAATTTGGGCAGTGCAATCTGAGGGTTGCGCACCATTTGATGCAGCTTGGAAAAGGATACCTACAGAAAAACCTGTTGAAGAAGTAATTGAGTATTGCCAAAAAAACCAGTCTGAACTTATGCAACCATGGGCTAATCCAACGAGCATAGCGACCGGTATTCTCGATGATATAACTTATGACTGGATAGGAGTTGCGCGTTCCTTATTACTCAGCAAAGGGGGCAGTGTGGTTGCGCGTGAAGATCAAATCGTGCAAGCAAGCGAACTCGTTCCAAAAATAGGAATACAGACTGAGCCGACGGGAGCTGCATCTGTAGCAGGGGCAATCAATGCATTTGAAGCGGGTCAGATAGATGCTCAAACAGTAATCGCAGTCTTATTAACTGGAAAAGACCGAAGTGTTAATCAAGGCCTTGATTAACAATCACGTTGTCTCGGCGACTTAATGTCATCCAGATCCGACCAGGAGGGATAAGCATAGGGGAGCCATCATCGAGTGTCAGAGAAAACCATTCCCGTTCACTTGACCTTGACCAATAACCCTTCACCATTTTCCCTCCGTGGAAAACCCATGCAGTGCCAGATCCGATAGTTTCAGCGACAGGAACATTGGCTCCAGATTCGCAACCATAGCAGGTAAGGAAATAAAGAGTTTCAAGCATGATGAGTGTGTCTGCAGAAATTCTATGAGCGTTGTTATTCGGGTCTAAGTAGTAGTGCGGTTGATTGGTAACTTCGCCAGAGGCGGAATATCGATCTACAGTGCTCTTTTCATAGTGGAATTCTTCCTCATTCCAATACCAGGAAGTCGTGTAGTCAAACCAATACTTGAGAAGTACCTCCTCAGCTATCGCCGCATCATCGGGCATGTCACCGAACTCCCAAAGCGGGCTCAAGGGCGAGGAATAACTTCCACGATTATCATTAGTTCGTAAAGAATTCGTGTCGCCATACAAGTTCCATGGCCTTGGCCTTGCTCCTATGCGAAAAGAACCTGGTGGTTCGTCAAACTCGCGGACAGTAGATGCGTCAGCGATAGCCTTTATCCAGTCCTGCCCGCCCGAATGAATAAATAATGAGGCCCAGGGATTCTGAAGTGCAAAGTCGGTTGGTCTCATGGAGCGAATGGGTCCTACGAAGTCGGCGTCAGCAGCTTGAAAGACAGCTAGATATCTCGTTATGCCTTCGACCCAAACCTCGATCATCATATCTGCCAGTTCGATTCCGGATTGTGGTCGAGCTTCTTCATGGTTATCAATTTTGACCACTACTGGTCTGACTATGAGACTCTCCTCGTTAACAGCTAGACCATTGAACGGTGATCGCGTGATGTTATCTATTTCGCCTTGTTCAAAAATTGTCGGTGTCGGGGTTGGAATGGGGGTAGGCGATGGTAATGGGGTAGGCGCTGGCGTCGCCATCGGCATCGGTTCGACTGTAGGGTTCGCTGGCAGGTCAGCGGGATCTTCACTAGGTTCAACGGTAGCGAGCGTGGATTGGCTCGTGTTGGAACATGCCACAACGCCTGTTAGCAATACGAATGCAACGATAGATGCTAATAGGCCTTTTAAGGGTATTCGTTGTTTGTGGGCATATGGGGAGTTGGAATGCACAGATGGATAGTAGAGGACATTTTCATATTTTTGATGTCATTAATGGGATTATCAGTCGCTTATTCTAGCAGGGCCAAAAAGCGGATCTTTACCACGGATCGCTCCCCATCGGCGCGTACCGTACTCAAAGTGCCACCACTCACAATTTAGAACTACGAAACCAGTTTCAGTCATGGACCAGTAAAGCCACCTTCGAAGATCTCTATTGATACTTTCCTTAACCTCCAATGCGTCAGCGGCCGCTAAATCGGTGAAATCATCAAAACCCGTACCTAATCCGAGAGGGATTCCGTGAAGTGTGAAGCTACAGTCAACTGTCCCACCAGATAAGTGAGGAGGGCAAAGTCGGGTTTCTCTATCAGCAGGCGACACAAAACCCTCTGGCAAATTTGGGTCCTTGTAGGCTGCATTAAATAACTCTGCCTGAAGATCTAGTGGTCGCCAAGCATCGAAAACGCATAAACCCCATGGTTCAGGAAGTGAATCAACGACTTTATATAGGAGAGCATTTGCCTCGGGGCGCAACCAAGTGCCATCTTGAGCATTGTTCCAGCCAGCGTTGAGATAACTTGCGATAGTCTTGATGCGGGGGTGATCAACCTTTTCTAGGTTGCCCAAAGTATCAGGAGCATCAGGAAAAGTCGATGGCTCCACCAGAGTTGGCATAGCTTCTGTCTCTGGAGGAAAAATTCCGAATCTTTGACATACCTGATCGCCTGATTCCGTGAGCGTTGGATCATTGAAATAAGGCATGAAATGAAGGTACATCAAATGTGAGCGCACAACAGATCAAAATACAAAGATTCGTTTAAACCTGAACCGCAAAGAAGTGTAGGCTATTCGCGTGGACAGGTGCGGGTGATTGTTCTAGATGTATGATGCTGAAGCGATTGTTATTGGAGGAGGCCATAATGGCCTTATTTGTGCTGCATATCTAGCGAAGGCAGGCGTAACCACAATTCTTGTGGAAGCAAGAGATTCCGTTGGGGGTTGTGCTTCAACAGTTGCTGACATGGGCGCAAGATTCAATATTTGCGCTTGTGACCATAGCTTGATCAGGGCAATGCCTTTGATAGATGAATTAAATTTAAGTTCTCACGGGTTGGATTACCTAGAGCCAGAAGCTACTTATGTGAACGCTTTCCATGAAAATTCTGGTTCTTGGGTTTTTTATCATGACTCTAATCAAACGATGGATGGGTTATCAATCACACATCCTTCCGAAGTCGCAAACTACAAACGATATTTAGAAGATGCGATACCAGTAGCAAAGCTTGTTATTGAAATAGCTCAAAGCGGTGCCTCAATGACAGAGTTTCTGCAAGTTGCAAGCCGGAAAAGGATGAAAGGAGTGTCTAAGCTTCTCCGCTGGAGCAAAGCTAGTGCAGTTGACGTATTCAAAGACTATTTTGATGACTGGCATCTTTACATGCCTGGAATTAGTACAGGGCCCACTGTATGGGGTGCGCCTCCCGAAGCCCCAGGAACCGGTTTAGCAGCGACTGTCTATGCAACTAGGCATCTAATAGCGAGTGGTAGGCCACGAAGGGGAAGCGGTTCACTTCCAGACGCCATACTAAAAAGTTATCTTAGTCATGGTGGACAAGTACGTTTGAAAAGTATTGTTGAAAAGCTCCAAGTTGAAAACAATAAAGTGAAAGCAGTCGAACTTCAAGATGGCAGTGTTATAGAAGCCCCGACTGTAATAGCTGCTTGCGATCCTCACACGGTCCTTGTTAATTGGATTGATGAGGCACCTGTATCCGCAAAGTCTTTAATATCGCGATGGCAAAAGGAACCTGCCCCAGAAGGCTACGAGTCGAAACTGGATGGCATAGTTCAAAATTTGCCAACATATAAATTCATGTCTGAACTTACGGGAAAATTTGATCACACAGACTTAACGCAATCGACAGTAATCATCTCACCATCACCTGAGAAGCTTAAAGAAGCACACATTCTAAAAGATCAAGGTCTCATTTCTGATCAACCCACTATGTTAGCAAGCATACCCTCCGCTTTAGATCCAGAAATGAAAGCAGATAATGGTCTGCATACATTTGGTTTAGAAGTTCTTTTCACTCCGTATTCACTCAATGGGGGATGGAAAGGATCACAACAACCAGATCGCTGGCTCGATATATGGGGAAATGTTATGGATGGAGACTTTAGATCACAAATCACGAAGTGGAGAGCTATGACCCCAGATATCTATGAAAGAGACTTTTTTATGCCCAAAGGTCATAGTCCCGGATATGCGGCTTCTCCTTTAGCAACACTTGTTGGAAGGAGCCGCGAATTGAGTAGATATAAAACACCAATTAAAGGGTTATACCTAACGGGTGCAGGCACATTTCCAGGCGCGGGAATATTCGGCGCCCCAGGAACGAATACAGCAAAAACAGTTCTGAAGTCCATAAGTAGTTCCTGAAGATGACCAAACTTAGCGTGAATATCATGCCTATCTCTCCAGCCGAAGAGATTGCGGAACTAGCTGCTTACGCAGAAAGTAAAGGTTTCTCTCGCTGTTGGGTATACGACGAAGGGCTAGTCACTCGAGACGTATATGTGGTTCTTGCTGCTATTGCAGCCAAGACAGAAAAGATACTCATTGGGCCCGGCATTACGAATGCCTATGTCCGACATCCCGGGGTTACGGCATCTGCCATAGCTACAATTGATGAATTCAGCGATGGACGTGCATTCATAGGCTTGGGCTCCGGTGGCGGATTGACCCTTGACCCTATGAAAATTAAGCGGCACAAGCCATTGACTTTAGTGCGGGAGATGGTTGAGGTTCTTCGACTATTATTCAGCGGGGAAACAGTAAGATTTTCTGGAGAAAAGCTTTCACTTGGCCCTGCTCAGATTAATTATGGGGGTAAGGAAATAGATATCTTCTTGGCAGGACGCGGCCCCAAGATGCTTGAACTCGGAGCTCAAAAAGCTGATGGGTTTTACCTAAGCTACATATACAAAAAACACCTTGCAGACGTTATCGCTAAGCTTCGCACACAGAACAGGTCAGATAGTAAAAGATTCAATATTGTGTACTCAACAATGTTAGTCACTGATGATAAGGAACTAGAAGACGCTAAAGCTCAACTCTCGTTCAGACTTGTGGACTCTCCGCTAAGCATAAAAGAAGAGATCGGGATGACGAAAGAAGATGAGCTCAAAATTAAGAGTGCACTAAGAGAAGGTGGCCCTCAGCTAGCTGGAAAATTCGTCAAAGAAGAATGGGTAGAAGAATTTACATTAACTGGGAATTTGGAGTCAATCAGAGAAGAATTGTTCCGATTCTTTGAGGCAGGTATTGATGAGTACCAACTACCTGTCTACGAACTGCAATCCGCTGAAAAGGATATTGAACGGGTTGCTACCTTATTCAACGGCAAACTTAGCTAGGCGTCATCGTCCTTCCCACCGTTTTAAAGCAGCAACCTCTATGCCTAGGTGATCTAGTGCTCTACCTGCAGAATGATCAATAACATCTCCTAGATTGTCAGGGTTGTTGTAAAAAGCTGGAATAGGAGGGTATATTACTGCCCCGATTTCAGTGGCCTTAGTCATCAGACGAAGATGCCCTAAATGAAATGGGGTTTCACGCACCATGAGCACTAAAGGGCGTCGTTCTTTCAGCGTCACATCCGCCGCTCGCGATACCAAGTCAGCCCCAAATGAATTCGCTATAGCAGAGAGCGTTTTGATTGAGCAAGGAGCAACAATCATCCCAACTGTCTTAAAAGATCCGCTAGCGATAGATGCACCGATATCTCTAGCACTATGCACTTCATCAGCTAATTCCTCAATCTCCGAAACACTGTATTCAGTTTCAACCCCGATGGTGCTTTTCGCTGAAGGGGTTATAACAAGGTGTGAGTTCACATCTTCTACCTGTCGAAGCATTTGTAAAACACGTATCCCATATATTGAGCCGCTAGCTCCTGAGATAGCAACCACCACATTCCTCAGGTCCATATCACCCTTTCAAAAGACTAGAAAGATCAATCGAAGGATATGCTACCCGCTCTCCATATTCACGCCGTTCTCTCTTGTAAGTAGCATCAATTCCGACCTTTGTGCTTATTCCACGCTTATCAGCGGTTGGATCCATTTCGTGGCCTTGTGCCTCACCGATTTGGAAAACATCGCGCTCCCATTGCACTCGATTCGTTATCGCCCAAAGAACCTCGGAAGATTCATGCATATTGACATCACGGTCTACAACAACAACATTTCGTATGTTGATGTGTGCTGACATTGCTGCCATTGCCAAGTTTTTCGGAGTACCTGGGTTATCCCGATCAATCTGAATCACTGCCATAAAGCCATTACCGTAAGGCGGAATAATCACATCTGCATTTGGGTCAATATGGCGGATATGTTTTCGCAGTAGTGGCTCTCTGGGGAGGATATTCCCTATGTAGATATGCTCATACCAACCTGGGATTATCGTTTGATAAATGGGGTCATTCCTAAATGAAATTGCTGAAACCTCCAAAGTTGGTGAATCCCACATCTCCCCGTGGTAGCCATGGAATTCTGCTAATGGTCCTTCGGGTGCTCTTTCTGCTGGTCTGATATGGCCTTCAATTACGATTTCAGAATGTGCAGGTATATCAATATCAACGGTTTTCCCGTTGCAGACCTTTATACCTTCGTTACGAATAGCTCCTGCTATTAATAATTCATCAACTGGCGTTCTTACCCCAGCAGCAATCATTATTGCGGGGTCAAGACCCATTGCCAAGGCTACTGGGAACGGTGCTTCTGGATCAGGGCGAGACTTCATGAAAGTTCCAACATCTCGCCATTCATTGACATTAAAGCCGAGAATATTTTTGTCCAACACGAGCATACGGTTGTACGAGAGATTACCGCGCCCAGAAACTGGGTCCTTTGTGACTGAAACTGCTCCTGTAATGAATGATCCACCATCACCTCTGCTGTGTTTAGGGATTGGCAAAACTCCAAGATCAACATCGTCACCAGTTAAACAATTCTCATGCCAATCAGCTTCTGTTGTAAGTTGAGTAGGAATTCCATTACTGCTCTCTAGTGCTTCACCCATCACATCAATGATCGATTCCGGCTCGCACTCTAAAGCCAATGCTGTCCTTTTGTGCGATGAAACTCCTCCAGCAAAGATCGGCATCTTTGTTTCTTTTACGTTGTTGAAGAAAGCTGCACCTCCGTCACTCCGAGCGAGTGATGCTGTTATGTCAGCAATTTCGTGATTGATTGAAACCTCTTGGGAGATCGTAGCGAGTTGGCCGTTCTCCTCCAGGACATCAATAAAAGAGCGTAAGTCATTAATCTCGGGCATGTCATAGAATATACCTCAGATAGCTATTGCGCCTTTTGGAGCATAAAATAGGATATGTCCAACTCGGCAGCCACTTCACTATGTATCCAAAATGCGTATATTCCGGAACGTGGGCTAAGTGATATAAGCATTGATCAAGGGAGAATCACAGCTGTTTCGCAGCCTGGGGCAGCGCAAGCGTATAACGAAGTTCATGATCTCAACGGGTGGCTAGTTGTGCCTGCAATGGCTGAGCCTCATGCTCACTTGGATAAAGCTTTAACAGCAGATATTGTTCCGAATCCATCAGGAGAACTCATGGGAGCGATCACTGCTTGGATTGCCGCCGCAGAAAAGGGAACATTTACGCATGAGAACACGGTTCAACGTGCATGCGAAGCAATGGAGTTGCTGGTCATTCATGGAATAACAGCCGTTCGAACACATGTGAATGTGACTGCTGATATCGGCACCTCATCAGTAAAAGCTCTGTCTGAGGCAAAGGATCTATTCAATGATGTATTAGATATCCAAATAGTAGCTTTGATGAATTCTCCGATGACAGGACCGGACAGCAAGGGCAATGTTGAAGCGCTCCATTCCGTAGTAGAGTTCGGCGTTGACTTTGTAGGTGGTTGTCCTCACCTTGAACCAGACCCTCAAAAGATGATTTCGTTTATGTTGGGACTTTCGCAAGATGCAGGACTGGGTATTGACTTCCACATTGATGAAACACTTGACAAAGAGATGCTGACTTTGCAAGATCTAGCCAAGCAAGTTATCAACACCAGCTTTCCATACCCCGTATCAGCAAGTCATTGTGTTTCACTTGGAATGCAATCTGAAAAGACGCAGGCGGAGGTTTCAAAACTTGTCGCAGAAGCAAACATAAGTGTTTTTACACTCCCTCAGACAAACCTTTATCTGCAAGGGCGTGAACACCAGGAGGCTATGCCGCGAGGTTTGACTGCGATCAAAGCCCTCATTGAGAATGGAGTTCTAGTTGCCGCAGGGGCAGACAATGTTCGCGATCCGTTTAATCTCATGGGTCGCAGTGACCCTCTAGAAACTGCGTCATTGATGGTGATGGCAGGGCATCAAAGTATCGAGAATGCATTTGAAATGGTAAGTAGTAATGCGAGACAAGCTATGGGCCTTGAACCTGCTTGTTTAAACCAAGGGGACTTGGCCGACTTTGTAGCAATTGATGCACCCTCGCTAGGAGCCGCAATGGCTGATGCTCCTATGAGTAGACGAGTGTTCAAAGCTGGGAAACTAGTTGGAGCAGTAGATCAGAGTTCCGTCGTGTACAAAGGCTCATGAGCCGCTTTTCATCAATCGCGACTGATTTAGTTTTGAGTCCATTTGGAGCTTCCGCAGCGGAGCTAGTTGAAGCTGCGAAGTGTGCTGATGAAAGTGGTTTCGATGGTGTTTGGGTCTTAGATCATTTCAGTGGAAAATTAGTAGGGAAAGACTGGTCTCATGAACCTTTCACTGTCCTTGGAGCGATCGCCAATGTAACAAAAGAAGTGAACGTCGGGCCACTCGTTGCAAATATGGTTAACCGAAACCCAGTGTTACTAGCATCGTCCTTTTCTTCATTGCAATCTCTTGCTTCAGGAAGGGCTGTGTTGGGTCTCGGGACAGGAGCTCCTCCGGGATCACGATTTGCTTTAGAACAAGAAATGATAGGGAGAGGACTTGAAGAAGAAGGAGTCAGGCGGCGTGAGCGCCTCATTGAAACTATTAATACTTTAAGAAGTATTTGGAATGGCGACAAAAACTTTGCAGGAAACTACTTCGCATATGAGGGTTTAGAGAGCGTTATTGTGCCTAATACGCCTTTGCGAATAATAGTTGGGGCAAATGGAAGAAGAATGATTGAGTTGGCTTCAAATCATGCTGACGGTGTGAACATTCGTGTAGGTCCTTCTATCAAAGAATTGATTCATCTCGCTACTGAGTTAGCGCCTAGCGCAGATTTCGAGATTAGCATCCACGAAGATTTTGATTATAGCCATCCTTTTGGCGGAGATTTTGAGAAGTGGGTGCAAATGGGTGTCACGAAACGGGCGTGCATGGTCAGTGCGCCTTTTGATATGAGACGGATCAGCGCTATTGGTGAACGAATCACAGAGGCAAAAAGCTAAATTCAAGTAATCTAATGCTTAGACTAACCCTGCTCTATCAGACCATTTTCCTATCGCTTTATTTTGAAGCCATGTGAAGAGAAGGAAAACTGCTACACCAAGCCCTGCAGATAAGATAACGGAGGTTAGGAGCTCTTCTCCTTGCAGCCGACTAGCAAAGCGCTTTATCAATTGGCCTAACCCAACTTCGCCTCTACCGAAGAAGAAATCACCAACTATTGCTCCGACAACAGAAAGCCCAGCAGAAATTCTCAAACCGGCGAATAAGGCTGGCAAAGCTGCTGGAAACATGAGTTTTCGTAATCTTGTTACACGATTTACGTGATGGAGTGTGAATAAATCATGCATCCCTTTTTCGGCAGATTGTAACCCAAACAAGGTGTTAACAATGATTGGGAATAGGGCAATGATGATACAAACTACAACGCGCGATGTCTGACCGGTACCCCACCAAAATGAAATAAGGGGAACGATTGCTAAGATCGGAACCGCCTGCAACGTTACAAGGAAAGGGAACAAGGCTTTTTCCACCGATACGGCCTGACTCATCAGAACAGCCAGAAACAGTCCGATCAAAATGGCGAGAAATAAACCAATTCCAGCAACTTTTGTTGATGACCATAAAGATTGAAGCATCTCGGACATTCCGCCGGTACCTCCCCAATCAAGGAAACCTTCAGTCAGCACCTTGTCAGGGGGTCGTAACAAAAACCTTCTGTTTTCTGACAGCATTACATACGAAATAAAATACCAACCTCCAAGAACTAAAGCTCCGAACAATGCCGGCGGTATTATATTGAGTGCTATTGATTTAACTTTTCCTGGCCCAACTGATTTTGGTGCAGTAGTTTCTACAACAGTGTCAGTCATGAGTGCCCTCCTCGCAGCTCCTTAGATACTTCTCCAGAAATTCTTGCAAATTCTGCATCAAATCGTAAATCAGGTTTCCTCGGATAATCGAATGGTATATCAAAGGATGCAACAATTTTACCTGGTCTCGCTGACATAACTAAGACCTTAGTAGACATAAACACAGCTTCCGTGATTGAGTGTGTAATGAACAAACCAGCGAAACCTTCTTGCAAGAACAACTGTTGGGTCTCTTCATTGAGGTGTTCCCTTGTGATTTCATCGACAGCTCCGAAAGGTTCATCAAATAAAAATACTGGAGGCTTGAGAGTTAGAGTTCGTGCGAGTGATGCTCGCATTTTCATTCCGCCGGACAATGATTTCGGATAATGATTCTGAAAGCCTTGCAAGCCGACAAGGTCAATTGATGCTTCTGCAAGTTCACGACGCTCGGCTTTAGCCATTCCATGAAGTTCGCATAGCAGTTCAACATTTCCAAGGACCGTTCTCCACGGAAGTAAAGTCGCATCTTGAAATACATAGCCCAACCTGTCCCTGTCAACATCTACAGCACCAGCTGTCGGTTCCAAGAGACCGGAGGCAATTTTTAATAGAGTAGATTTCCCGCAGCCAGATGGCCCAACGACAGTCACAAACTCGCCTTTATCAACGGAAAAAGAAATATTCTGAAGAGTTTCAGTTCCGTCAGGGAAGATCATCCCAATATCGTCAAAGGCTAAAGCAGCACTTCTGTTATCACCCATTTACGATTCCTTTGAATTACGTGATCAACGAAACATTACAACGTCTTTTGTCGTTAAGCGAACTTATACGGACAGATCGAGCTATTTCTTTAGTTGCTTGCGGCATAAACCGCATCGTGTACGCTTCTTTTATGGTCATTGAGTTCCTCACGTTTACTGTTCCAACATCAATTCAAAAGCAATGGAAAGCTTTAGATGAAGCCGTGTGGACTCGTTTTTTAGAAAAACAGGAGGGCTTTGTCCAAAAGGAATTATGGCAGTCGCCAGAGGATTCAGAGAAGTTACACGCAGTAATTTGGTGGCGGGATAAGGATTCATGGAAAGCAATAACTGATGAGCAGATCAGAATAGTGGACATGGAAATGGGTGATTATCTCATTGAGCCAGAAATGCGCGAGTTTCTCGTTATTACCGACGCCGAATAGGGCATGTCGGTGTCCTTTGAAGTAGGATCCCTTTAGAGGATGATATGAAAACTGGCATATTTCTATTTGGTGGTGTTGAGATGGACGACGCAGGGGCAGGACCACCCGCGCCCACTGATAGAAGATATGGACCAAAAGAAATCTGGCATGCCACCGAACGAATTCTTGATATGGGCGTCCTCTCGGACAAATTGGGTTTCGACTCCTACTGGTTAACTGAACACCATTTCCAATACGAAGGATATGAGGTTGTACCAAATGGGATGATGCTAGGTGGTATCCTTGCTGAACGAACTGAGAACATTCAAATCGGTATGATGTTCAATGTCGTCGGACAATGGCACCCGTTGAAACTCGCAGAAGACTTTGCAACACTGCACAACATTTCAGGCGGGCGAGGAGCATTAGGTATTGCTCGTGGGACCGTTCCTCGCGAAGCAGAGAATTTGGGCTCAAAGATAGGTTCATATGACAACCCTGATAGCCTTGCAGCGGACGAGTTCAACAGGAAACAATTTGAAGAAGCTGTTGAAGTTATTAGATTAGCTCTTGACAACGACACATTTAGTTACGACGGAGATGTCTATACATTTCCTGTTCCAGGTATTCCAGACAGAGGAGGTTTTGTTCAAGACCTCACCCTGGTTCCACGTCCGTTATACCCGTATGAGATTTGGCAGGCAATTACATCACCACCAACGCTTGAGACTGTTCCGCGAAATGGCTGGGGTGGAGTCATGTGGCTAAAGCATTTCGAGTTCATGAAACAATTTTGGGAGAAATATGCGTCAATTTATCAAGGGGCGCATGGTGTAGCTTTAGCTCCTGGAGAAAAAAGAACTCTTGTTCTGTGCACGTGTGTTGAAGAAACAAAAGAAGCGGCGATTAAGTCTGTCCGTGATGGTCATGACGAAATGTGGAAATTCCTTGGACCTTACGGCTGGAGCAAAGGGTACATGGGACCTGATGGCGGGCCAGCACAATCTGGCCTTATTCCCACCCTTGAAGAGTCTATGGAGAACAAAGTTTGGTTAGTTGGAGACGCCGATGATGTTGCAGAACAGATCCAGTGGTATTGCGACTACCTTGGGGGAGTCGAGAACCTCGTTCTCTTTCCTGCTATGCCAGGTGACCGGTACTCCAAAGTGGAGGAACAACTACATCGGTTAGCTGAAGATGTTATGCCCCAGTTGTGATATCACTTACAATTTAATTTCATATACGGGAAGTGATAAAGCTTGGAAGTGCTAATCCTGCAAGCTCATCCAAGCGAGAATAGCTTCAACCAAGCTATTCTCGATACTGCGCTCGTATCTCTCCAGCGAAGCGGCATCAATCCAACTTTGATACGACTTGGCAAAGAGAAGCTGCGGGCAGACACCGCTTTGAAAAAACCGTCTGCTCTTATACTCATATACCCAACTTGGTGGGGAGGGTACCCTGCGTCGTTAATGCAATGGATAGATGAAATGTACCAAAGTCAAAGCGACCTATTACAAGACGTTAGAACGATTTTGTCTATCACGACGCATGGCTCAAGTAAGTTTATTAACTTGCTACAGGGGGAGTGGGGTAGGTCGTACACAAAAAATCGAATTGCTAAGATCTGCGACAACAGTGTGCAGTTGAAATGGACATCCCTTTACAAAATTGATCGATGCACTGATGAAGAACTAAAGGACTACCTCGCCAAAGTTAAAAGCGATGTAACGAAATTCCTTGCTATCTGAAGTAGCCACCTTTTACCAAATTGCTTCTTGCCGTAATCCCAAATGATTCAAGATCATGAATGAGAGAAAGTGAAGATCTGCACTTTAACCCAGCATTCATTCGGATAGCTCTTAATAAAGACTTACTAGGGTTTGACCTTTTCATTCTTTTTGTGTTTGGTTCGGCAAGAGCAAGGAAGTGAATATGGCGTAAATTTTTTAAAGTACCTTTCACCCTTCCGCTTTCTGAAAAGGTGAACGAAACCCCAGGAATGAAGACGCGCTCAAACCAGCTTTTTGCGATTGCAGGGAAAAGGTCATTGGTAAGTGGGTAGCAAAGTATTAACCCTTCGGTGCTTTTCACTAACTCTGCGGACCTCTTCTGTGCAGGTGACACTAGATTATTTTTAAGATGGTATGCCGAGCGCTCGCCCTCAGACATGAAGTCGCTGAAACCTTCTTTCGCTAAATCCAGAGATGAGATCGTAACCGGCAGCTGCGACAGGGACTCAGAGATAGCCTGTAATGGAATATCTGACTCCTCAAAGGCATTAACTATCAAAAGTCTCATTCACTAACTATTTCATACATTGAACAAATCTAGAAAAATTGTCAATAACTTGTATCAACTGATCTTGCATGTAATGTCAATCCATGGCACAAAGAATGGGACTCTACCTCCAAGACAAGCATGATATAAAATATGAACTCCAGATAGCGCAATATGCGGAAGAAAAGGGATTTTCTGAGATCTGGCAGGCGGACACGAGACTGGCGCGTGACTGCATCGTTATGATGAGCGCATTATTGACGCACACAACTCGAATAAAGATCGGTAGCGGGGTATTGCCAATTTACACACGTAATCCGGCGGTTATTGCGGCTTCATGGAGCACCATGTGGGAACTGGCGGGTTTAACGCCCGATGGGGAGAGCAGAGTCATGTTAGGTCTCGGAGCGTGGTGGGAACCCATAGCTTCTCGAGTTGGCGCAGACCGTAGATCGCCTTTAAGAGCAATGCGTGAAAATATCGAGGCCATTCGGGCATTGTTCTCCATGGAAGAGATTAGCTACGAAGGAGAATTCGTTCAATTAGACCACGTGAAATTAGACGTCGCATACGGGTCCACTGAGCCTAGGAACATACCAATATACATAGGAGCAACGGGGCCGAAGATGCTGCAATTGAGTGGAGAAATTTGTGATGGACCAGTGCTCAACTATGTCGTGTCAACTGAGTATATAAAGGATGCTGTAGGTCAAGTTGAGATTGGTGCACAGCGAAGCGGGAGAGAACTCTCTGAAATAGACAGGCCTGAATTACTGGCTTGTTCTTTATCAGACGATGACCCCGAAGCTGCGATAATGATGGGGAAGTCACTTGTCGCATACTATCTAGGTACAGAACCCCACATCATGAAAGCTTCAGGAGCTGATCCCAGCCTTGTCGACAAAGTCAAAGAGATAGTCGGTTGGCCAGCAACAGAAGAAGATTATAAGAGAGCTGCGCACTTAATACCTGATGACCTAGTTAGGAAATTGATGGCTGTTGGGACTTCAAGTGAGTGCAGGGATAAAGTTTCCGAATTCATAGAAGCAGGCGTTACATGCCCTATCTTGTACCCGATCATGGATGACATCGAACCGGTTATCGAATCATTTTCGGATTGGGAAGTCGGAAAGTAACGTGTCTGAGAACAGTTCATTAGGTATTGATATTCTGATTGAGAACACCGCTGTTCTTCTACTCGATGATGACTTTACAGTCGTGGATCCTGGTTGGGTGGCTGTGACTGGAGATCTAATTAAAGAAGTCGGCTCAGGAACCCCTCCAACGAGCGTTCGCGAGGGTGCTGA
The DNA here is from genome assembly GCA_011523005.1 of Acidimicrobiales bacterium. GTDB lineage: Bacteria > Actinomycetota > Acidimicrobiia > Acidimicrobiales > UBA8592 > UBA8592. Next base: position 4,701 of record WTHU01000051.1, on the reverse strand, counting down.
AACTGTTATTGACGGTTCGGGTACAGCGACAATGCCTGGCATGACTAACGCGCATACTCATCTATTTCAAACTTTCTTCCGAGGGCTTGGTGACGATAAATCACTCCTGGATTGGCTTGAACACTGCATTTGGCCAGGTGCCGTGCACCTAGACGCCCACACTGCGAAGCTGGCTGCGATGGTTGGATTAATTGAGAATTTACGGACAGGAGCCACATCAGTCATTGACCATCAATACGTTCATATAGATGAAAGTATTGATGACGCGATCTGTGAAGCTGCCGATGAACTCGGAGTGCGTTTTCTTCTCGCACGCGGTTGGGCAGACCGAAATTATGAGCCCTCATTAACTGAAACCCATGAACAGGTAATTGAAAGAACACGAACAGTTCGCAATAAATGGCATGGCACCAACAATGACCGGATCACTATAGAGCTCGCACCCTTGATCCCATGGGGTTGCAGTGATGAAGCCATGTCGCAGACGATAAGTGAGTCACGTTCGTGGGGAGCTGGAACTCACATACATTGTGCTGAAACCCATACCGAGGTTGAAATGAGCATTGATGAGCGTGGATTGCGGCACGTTGAGTGGCTCTCACAATTAGGGGCACTGGGGCCAGATACTCAGTTGGCTCACAGCGTTTGGCTAGATGACAATGAGTTAGATCTTATTGCTGATAGCGGGTCAATCGTAGTTCACTGTCCCGTGAGTAATATGTACCTAGCCTCTGGAGTTCCGAGAATCCTAGACATGGTTGATATGGGAATTCCAGTTGCTCTTGCAAGTGACGGGCCAGGAAGCAATAACCGCCAAGACATGTTTGAAGTACTTAAAGCAACAATCTTGTTGCAAAAGGTACACAATTTGAACCCGACTGCTCTCCAACCTGAGGACGCGTTAACAATGGCCTGTCGTGGAGGGGCACGTGCGCTGGGGAAAGAAACACAAATCGGACAAATCTCAGCGGGTTACAAGGCAGATCTAATTGTCGTCGACCTTGAAACCGTTTTCACAGCGCCAGTACATAGTGTTGCGAGCTCGTTAGTCTTTTGTGCATCGCCATCGCAAGTGCGGCATGTAATAGTTGACGGTCAACTATTGATCCAAGACTCGGCGTTACTGGGGTTAAATGAATCGGAAATACTTGCGCAAGCCAATGATGCGGCTCAAAAGTTATTTACCAAAGCCGGGATAGAATCACGACTTACTAGATCCTCTGAAATTGCTAACTAGTCGAACCGATTACCGGGCGATCTTCTTTCACTACTCGCTCTTCAGGTGATGAGAAACTCCAAACTACGTCGTCACTATCTCCGCCATCAATTTCGCTATCTTCTATTGTGGCATCGTCTTCGTCGGTGTCAGAAATAACTTCAGGGAGAGCTTGGTCGCTCTGCTGGGGATCTGATGCGGATTCTGAAGGTACTTCAATATCAGCTTCTTCCTCGCTGCTTTCTATTTCTGACTCGATACTCTTCGGTTGTGTTTCTTCAAGGAGGTGCGAAAGATAAATAGGATTATTTGATCTTGGATAACCCGGGATGGATCCGGTGATGATCCTGACTCTACTTTCAGTTGACCCGAGACGCTCCTGGATGACATCAGCCAGTTCTTTCATTTTCGCCGTTGCCTCGCATTGGATCAAGATTTGGCAGGTGAACTTTCCAGTCACAAGGGCGATATCGCATACCTCTTCGATGTCTTCTAATGCGCTTGCGATCCTCTCAGCTTTTGCACCGTTCGGTAAGACGACGTCTACATAGCCTTTAGGAAGTAATTCATCTCGGTAGTTTGCTAACTCAATTGTGAAGCGACTTATGATGCCTGACTTCATGAGATTATTAACTCTTACGCGTGTAGCGGAATGGCTTCTGCCGATTGCTTTCGATATCTCAGTGACAGTCCTGCGAGAGTCTTCTTTCAGTTGCATGAGAATTTCTTGGTCTAATTCATCCATGAAGCGATTATAGCTATTTATAGTTTTAATTGCTTTAATATTCAATTAAATTCACAAAACCATAGTGATCAAATCTTTCCAAAAGATCTTCTGATAGCAGCTCCAGGCACTTAAAAGATGATTTTCATCTCTCAATTCCATCCATCCTTGGTCTAATCATCTCGAATTGATCATTTTAGTTATATAGGAAAATGTAGATATTATGATTTTAAATTATGGTCTATCGGTTTTGACTAATTTCACTGTGTTTCAAATGAAGTTCATACAACTGATTTAATTGGCTAGCGATTTTTGTTGTAATTAGTTTTTTCTCTAAAAGAACCGTTTTTAATTGTTATCTTATTCAATTCATTTCCTTGCAAGGATGACTGGACTGAATGAAGCCGTTTAACATCAAAAAAACATCTCCGCGTAAATCGCAGGTGCTACCTGTTAAGCAGGTTAATTCAGGACGTCCAAATCTCTGGAAAAAAGTAATTGCCTTCGGGTTTTTTGCCGTAATTCCAGTACTTTTTACCCAAAAAGCGGTTTTCGCTGAAGGCGAAGGTTTCACGATTGCTGAAACGTTAGGCTCAACTTCCGTCGATGAATCGGGTACCAGTGATGATTTCACCATTGTGCTGGATGTCCAGCCAGCCTCTGATGTTACCCTGTCTATTTCAGACGGTAGTTCTGACGAAACGTCAATTTCGCCAACTACGGTAACTTTCACAAACAGTAATTGGGATACAGCTCAGACTGTAACAGTCACCGGTAGTGACGATGACATCATCGATGGGTCACAAACATCAACAATAACAATTTCCGTCGTTGACGAGATATCTGATAATGCTTATGACTCTGTCGTAGATCAAACCTTTTCTGTGACCACGACTGATGATGATTCGGCAGGATTTACCATTTCTGAAACTCTCGGGACCTCAGAAGTAGATGAAACGGGAACTACAGATAATGTTTCGGTAGTTCTAAATGCTGAACCCGCATCTGACGTAGTTATTTCAGTCACTTCCTCAGATACTGGGGAAGTAACCGCCTCACCATCGGCTCTTACGTTTACGTCAGCTAACTGGAACATTGCGCAAACGGTAACTCTCACAGGAGCTAACGATAACCTGGTTGATGGGTCGCAAACATCTACGGTGACCCTTTCAGTTGTCGATGGAAGTTCTGACAACGATTTTGACGGTGTGGCAGACCAAACAGTATCTGTAACAACAACTGATAGTGACGTAGCCGGATTTACAGTCATTGAGTCGGGCGGAACCACCACAGTACCTGAAGACGGTTCAACCACCGACGACTTCACTGTTGTCCTTGATGCTCAACCGACTTCTGATGTGGTCTTATCCATAGTTTCTGCAGATATTGGTGAAGTCACAGTTTCACCCGCAACTTTAACATTCACATCAGGTAACTGGGATAGCTCGCAGACAGTGACGGTCACAGGCGTCGATGATTCTCTAATTGATGGTTCACAAACAACCGTTGTCAGCATTGCTGTCGTGGATGAAAGTTCAAATGATAGTTTCGATAGTCTCTTAGATCAGACAGTTTCAGTCTCAACTGCTGATGATGATACAGCTGGATTTACGGTATCACAGACTGATGGGTCCTCCAGTGTGACCGAAGGAGGGTCCACGGACCTGATTACGGTGGTTTTGGACGCTCAACCAACCTCCGATGTGGTCATATCGGTAGCCTCCTCCGACACTGACGAAGTCACAGTTTCCGATGCGACGTTAACATTTACGGCAGCGAACTGGGATACAGCCCAGACCATAACAGTGACCGGTGTTGATGATGACCTGGTAGACGGAACCCAAACATCGACGGTGACCCTTTCAGTAGTGGATGCAAGTTCCGACAACGATTTTGACGGTGTAGCTGATCAGACGGTATCTGTGTCAACAACCGATGATGATACAGCTGGATTTACGGTATCACAGACTGATGGGTCCTCCAGTGTGA
>WTHU01000051.1:0-672 GCA_011523005.1 Acidimicrobiales bacterium | reverse complement strand
CCGAAGGAGGGTCCACGGACCTGATTACGGTGGTTTTGGACGCTCAACCAACCTCAAACGTAGTATTGTCCGTAGTGTCGGCGGATACCGGAGAAGCTATTGTATCTCCTTCGACATTAACATTTACGCCTACGAACTGGGACACAGCCCAGACTATAACAGTGACCGGTGTCGACGATGACCAGGTAGATGGCGACCAAACAACTAACATAACGATTTCAGTTGTTGATGCAAGTTCTGACAACGATTTTGACGGTATCACCGATCAAAATATTGGTGTTGAGACAGCTGATGATGATTCCGTAGGATTTACCGTTGTTGAAACTAGTGGCTCAACAATAGTCGGTGAAGATGGATCAACAGATCTCTTCTCAATTGTTCTTAACGTTCAGCCATCATCCGATGTGGTATTCACGATTGCATCCTCAGATACCGGTGAAGCCACAGTTACCAGTTCACTCACATTTACATCAGCGAATTGGGATACAGCACAAAACGTTACAGTCACCGGAGTAGATGACGACCCAATAGATGGAGATCAGACAAGCACCCTTACTATCAGTATTCTGGACGTAGTCTCCGATGATGACTTTGACAACGTACCTGACCGAACCCTCTCTGTTACTACTACTGATGATGATGTTGCCGGGTTCACGATTGCTGAGACTAGCG
>WTHU01000174.1 GCA_011523005.1 Acidimicrobiales bacterium | reverse complement strand
TCTGCCAAAACTGTGTGGTGCCAAATGTTCTCAGAACCAGGCGCTGGATCTGATGTAGCCAGCTTGCAAACGAAAGCTGAACTTGATGGTGACGAATGGATTATTAACGGTCAAAAGGTCTGGACTACTCTTGCCCACGTCTGTGACTATGGGGTTTTGATAGCCAGAACTAATCCCGAGGTAGTAAAACATGCGGGTATTTCAATGTTCATTGTGGATATGAAAGATCCTGCAGTCGAAATCCGCCCGATTCACCAAATTGATGGCGGAATGCATTTCAATGAGGTGTTCTTTACAGATTTACGAATACCTAAAGAGAATCTGCTGGGTCCACTTCACGAAGGATGGAGATTAGCAACATCAATGTTGATGTACGAACGTGTAGCAATCGGAACTGGCTCTACTGGCGGAATTACCACACCGCATGCAAACCGCCTCATTGAATACTCTCAAAAGAGTGGAACAATCACTGATCCAGTTTTACGACAGAAATTAATGAAGCTTTATTCGGAAGAAACAACAAAGAGCCTTGTATCGATGCGCACAAGGGCGGATTTGAAGGCAGGAAAGACACCAGGTCCCGGAGGGTCACTTGGAAAACTTCATGGGTCTAAGATCCTCAGAGACGTTAGATCCCTAATTAATGATGTTGTCGGTATGGAAGCTGATGCATGGACCGAAGGCGATAGAGGCCAATGGTGGGGACGTCTGGCGCTGGGAAGTTTTCAAGCCGGCATTGCAGGTGGCACTGATGAAATTCAAAAGAATATCATTGGCGACCGTGTGTTAGGTCTTCCTCGTGAGCCGAGCGTTGATAAGGGAGTACCATTCAAGGACCTTATGGTCGGAACGCAAAAGGGTTCTTAATGTTTGAATTTAGTGATCGTGTTGCTGTCATAACCGGGGGTGCTAGCGGCATCGGGTTAGGTTTAGCTTCAAAATTAGCTGAGGAGGGCATGAAAATCGTTCTTGGTGACATTGAAAGTGCTGCTTTAGAGAGGGCATGCGAATCTCTTCGTTCCTCGGGAGCTGATGTGCTGGGTGTCCAATGCGATGTTTCAGATAAAGCCCAAGTTGAAGCTCTGGCAATAACGGCTTATGAACATTTTGGTAATGTGCATTTTCTTGCAAATAATGCAGGTGTGGTTTCTCGTCACAAAGCTTGGGAAGGGCCAGATGATTGGGATTGGGTTCTGGGCATTGACCTCATGGGCGTCATATATGGTGTGCAATCTTTCGTCCCACGTATGTTGGCTAGTGGGGAGCCCGGCCACATCATGAACACTGCATCAACGGCAGGTTTGCTCGCGTTTCCTGGAATTGCTTCATATAACGTTGCTAAACGAGGTGTTGTAGCGTTGAGCGAAACACTCCACCACGAGTTTGCAAAAACTGCCCTATCTGTCTCTGTCCTTTGCCCAGGTATCGTTGATACGAATATTGGCACGAGTGAACGCAATCGTGAAGGGATTGAGTACAAACCTGAACCGGATAAGTTCCTCCCTAGCGAGGGTAAAGAAAATCTCACGCCGGATGAGGTTGCTGAAATCATCGTTGATGAGATCAGACGGGATATCTTTTGGATACTTCCACATAAGCATTATGGGCAGCAGGCTTTAGAGCAGGCGAATAGACGTATTTCTGGTGGTACTCCTGTTATGCCACATATCGAGAGGTGACAGATGACCCTTGTGGGTCGTAGATTCTGAATAGGGATTCTGGCACAATTGACTTATCAAAATCTAAAGGAAAATTATGTACACTGAGCAACCAGGTTGGTATCACGCTGAGGGGGACCCCCTTGACACAAAGCGCTTTTGGAATGGTTCCGAGTGGGGTGACGGAGTAATCGGCGGAGAGATGCTTTTCCCACGTTTCGCAGCCAGATTTATGGATAGTGTCATAACTGGAATCATTCTTTTCCTTGTGGCCCTTGCATTCGGGGCAAATAGCGTGTCTGCGATAACCCTAATGTCCATATTTGTCGTTGCTATTTATGAAATTGCTTTCATTACTTTAAAGGGTGCAACTCCTGGGAAGATGCTTTTCCGCTTTCGGGTCGTAGAGGCTTCAACTGGAATGTCCCCGCCGTCAGGTTCTGTTGCTGGGATGCGATACGCGCCTAGCCTATTATCAATAATCCCGTTTGTAGGAACAGTTGCGTACCTCGGGGTTTGCGGTGTTTCCCTATGGTGGCTGAAGAATGACCCCAACAGGCAAACGATTTTTGATAAGGCTGGAAAGACGTTTGTTGCCAGAGTAAATCCGTTGTAATTTAAGGGCACTCATTTGTATTATCGAGTACGAATTGCGTCTTCTCCGTCCCAATTGATTGAAGCTTCCTTCACTCGTGCATAGAAACCTGTCAGTGCTTCATTGGGTTCATACAGTTCTATGAAGTGACCCAGTGTTTTGGTCGCATCAATCATGTTAAAGATTGTTGGGCCAGCCTTAGCTGTCATCCCTAGTCCGAATCCCAAATCATTTAACGACGAAGTAGCGAGGTTAATATCTTCAACGAAGAAGGCAAGGTGATGTAAACCACTTTCATCGATATCGTAGAGGTCTCTTACCACTGAGGGCCCTGTTCCGTGGTCTTGGACAAGTTCAACCATGATGTCACCCCATTGACCATAGGCTGAAGTGTGATCAAACGAAGATGGAGACCCACGGTAGATTACATCTGTCACCGGTATATGTTCTGATATGAAAAAGGGGCCGGCACCAAAATCTTTTGTCCATCGTTGCGCTGCTTCGAATGCATCAGGTACGGCGTATGCGATCTGTTTTGGCGGTCCGAGTTTAAACATCTACCTATATCTGATCATTCGTTGTCTGGTTTTTAAATTTTTGAGGAACGCTGTTTAATATGGCATCGTTCCGCCGTCAACTGGGAAGAGGCATGCAGTGAAGTTTCTTGCTTCATCGCGTGCCAACATGACTGCGACTGCGGCAACTTGTTCGACAGTATTCGGTTTTTTGATCGCTGAGGCTTGTGAGTACATGTCTGCGACTTCGTCCAGGCTATCCATTCCGAGTGCTTCAGCTGTCTGTGGTGCAGATTCGTAGAAGAGGTCTGTTTTCACAAATCCCGGAAGTATTGCGTTAACAGTTACGCCTGTTGGCCCAACCTCGTGGGCTGCGGTTTTTACAAGACCATTGATCGCATGTTTTGTTGCTACATAGTGGCTTACAGTTTCAGTTCGCATCTTTCCTTCAACTGAAGAGATGGCTATGATTCGTCCATCTTCTTGTGGAAGCATGTGCTGTAGTGCTTTTCTCATTCCCCAGAAGGTGTG
>WTHU01000027.1 GCA_011523005.1 Acidimicrobiales bacterium | reverse complement strand
GAAGTGAAATTCACCATACGTGTTGATGACGGAAAACTTGAACACGGAACTAGCTCAAGCTCATACCTTACGGATACAGATCTACCCAGCCACGATTTACAACTTGGAAATCTACCAAGCGTGGTGAGTATAAATGGAATAGTCTCAGAAATTATTTGGTCTATCAAAGCCAAAAAACCGCTTGGTACGTCCTTTACAATCGAATTTGAAGTCAACGGAGAATGGGTTGAAATATCAGAACTAACTACAGAGAACGGCTCAGATAACGAAGCTCCAACTATCCATCCATATTGTCGCCTCGTTGCCAAAGCACCATTTGGGCTCAAACGATTCTCCACACCAGCACCAGTCGGTCTGATAAACCTAGAAGGAACAGGTGAATCTACACCGGAAGCTCGATGATTAGCACCTGAAAGGGATAACTAAAGCTGCTTCAGATTTAGCCCCATCAGCATCAGCTGCATGGGAGATCAATAGTAAATATGACTCTTCGGTAGGAGGAATGGGAAAGGTAGCAGAAGCTATTCCGGGAACACCCAATTCAGGCCCTTCGTTAATGGACGAAGTTAAATCAATATTTTCTTCTCCGACTAAAGCAGACAAGTCAAGTACCACAGATGTATCGTCAACGTCATTGACAGAAATAGCTATTGTAACGAGATTGCTTTCACTCAATGGATCTACGCAATCTGGACCATCAAGGGTGATCTGAGGTGCTTTATTATTTGGAGCTTGCTCAATGACGAACGGCAATGTTGTAGGTTGCACGTCAACTGATTCATCCTGAGAGTTCACAGGAATAGGTTTTTCTGTGGGCTGCGTTGGAGGCTCAATAGTTGAGTTAGTTTCTTCATCTCCAGGTTGAGATAAAACAACAACAGCAAAAGGAAGAGCAACAGCAAAAACTAAAAAAACTGCAATCCATCGAATGTATCTTTGGCGATTTCCTCGGCGACTACGCATCATTCCCATCGTAGCTCCTTTGCGGTGGCAAATTTAACAATCATGCACTATGAAGGCACTAAGGCGGGATACCCTTCATCGGTGGGCACATCGTCTCCTAAACGAAACAAAGAAAATAGTATTTGGGCAGGTAGCTACTTACCTATAACTCTTGCGAACCTCACCGTCGTAGCGGTAGCTGCTTTTGACGGATTGGCTATCGTGGCAGCTCTTCCAAATATTGCAAAAGACTTAGGAAACGTATCGCTTTCGCCTTGGGTATTGACTGCATACCTAGCGACATCCGCTCTCGCTGCGATAGTTGCCGGACCGATCATAGACACAATTGGAGTAAGAAAAACCTTTCAAATCACAGGATTATGGTTTCTCTTTACAAGTGCCCTAGCAGCCATAGCTCCATCTATGACGTTGCTAATTGCGGCAAGATCACTTCAAGGAATAGGTGGGGGACTAGTGATAGCTGTTGCGCTCGCATCAGTAGGTCTTGCATATCCCGAAAAACTTCGACCTACCGCATTTGCGGCAAATTCAATGGTGTGGGGAACTCTCGGGTTGGGTGGTCCTGTACTTGCTGGAGCCCTTCTTGAATTGAGCGGATGGCGACTCATATTTGTAGTTCAGTTACCAATAACCGCGCTTGCACTCGCTATGGGCTGGAAGCGCCTACCAGACGCCGTCGACAACAGCGATGAGAAAAAGCTGAATTTTGACCTGACTGGCATCACATTGCTCTCCATATGCATTATCGCTTCCCTGATCGCTGTCAGTGAACTAACAAAATCACCCATTCCATCAGCAATACTTTTTATGGCAACTGGTTTCTTTATTTATCTTTACTGGCGTCACTCAGGAGAAAAGAACGACCCTGTTTTGCTACAACGTCATATAACAAAGTTCCCATTAAGTCGAATCCATGCCGCATCTGCGCTTGCCTTAATTACCGGACTAGCAACCGATAATTACCTGCCACTTTATATGCAAACGACACGGGGGCGTTCCGAAGCCTTTGCGTCATTCTCAGTAGTTTTTCTAACAGTTGGCTGGACTGTTGCAGCATTTGCCACCAGCAAGATTCTAAAACGAAGAAGCGAAGAAGACGTGATCCTACTAGGTTCAACCCTAATGATTCCCTCTGTGCTCTTGGCAGGTATATCAGTATCATTTTCATACGCTTTAGCAGTGCTTTTTGGAGCTTATTTCTTGATTGGCGCTTCCATTGGATTTATCTCCACATCTGGTCTCACACTTCTCCAATCATCAAGCACGCCAGAGGAAATGGGCCGAACCAATAGCGCACATCAATTTCTACGAACCCTGGCAATTACCTATGGAGTTGCTATCGGGGGAGCGATCCTTCTCTCAGTCGTAAAAGCAAGAACAGGTGACGTGGAATCTGTGAGAAAAGTATTATCCGGCGACAATATTACTGTTGCATCAGATACAACAGAGGCCATCGGTAGCGGACTTGCATGGGCTCATGTCTTCAGTGGAGCCACTGCCTGCATCGGTTTTCTCATAGCTGTTTCGCTTTACCGAAAAAGGAAACGTTTCATTAGTTAATCGAACGTTGGACGCTTGAAGAACTAACGGCTAAATTTAAATGACAGCTTAATTGAACTCAACCGGAGGCGTACCCCCGGAAGGGCCAAATAGAGAGGATTTAGTATGCCAAGCGTACTTGCTTATCACCGCCCTCAAAGCCTTGATGAAGCTCAGAAGTTAGCATCCGAAAAGAATGCCGTCCTAATAGGAGGCGGCACTCTCGTGATACCTCAAGTTCTCGCGAATCCATCCAGCGAAACAGAAATTATTGACTTGCAATCAGTTGGCCTAGCCGGAATAACATCCGAAAGCGAAGGAAGTGAAACCTCAATAAAAATCGGAGCTATGTCAAGGCTCTCTGATTTAATCAACAACGACAAAATCCCTCACTTGCTTCAAGAATTGTGCAGCAAAGAACTTCCATCAACATTGCGAACTCAAGCCACTATCGGAGGAACTATCGCTGAGCGAAGTAGTGAAAGCATATTACTCTCCGGATTCCTTGCCCTTAATGCCGAAATTCAAATACACGAAAAGAATTGGATACCACTCAACGAATATTTACAATCCTCATCGCCAACAGGAATAATTACCGCCATCAAATTCTCTAGCCCATCTCACGATTCCAACTCATGTTTCCATACTGTAGGCCGAACACCAATGGACGTACCTATCGTTTCTGCAGTCGGATATTCAGAATCAAAAGGAAAATTTCAAGTTTCACTAACCGGCGTCGCAGAAGTACCTACCCTTATCACTGCAGCTGACGAACTCGCAAACCTTAACCCTCAAGGCGACTTCAGAGGATCAAGTGACTATAGAAAACATCTTGCATCTGTTCTCTACAAACGGGTTTCTGAGGAGCTACAAGCATGAAAATTTCCTTCTCCTTAAACGAACAGCAAATAGAAACCGAAATAGAACTTCACGAAACTTTACTGCAACTACTACGTCAACGCGGAATGATAAGCGTCCGCTACGGTTCGGACTCCGGCGAAACAGGCGCTGGCGCAGTCTTGATAGATGGCAAACTAACTAGTACCGATTGTATGCTGGCTGCCCAAATTGATGGCCATGATGTCATAACCGTTGAGTGGTTTAATAAACCTGAACTCCATCCAATCCAAGCAGCATTCGTAGCGACAGGCGCTATGCAATCCGGGTACTCAACACCAGCGATGATACTTGGAACATGGGAATTGCTTAATCGAAATCCCAACCCAACAGAACATGAAGTAAGAGATATGCTCTCTGGAATTCTTGACCGCGAAACTGCATACGTTAAGCCTGTAGAAGCTGTCATGCGCGCAGCAGCTCTAATGCGGGGCGAAACAAACGAGCCCTTTGGACCTGTATATCTTCCCCCTCTCACCGATGGAAAGAATCCAGTTGATGTCAGCCCGACTGATCACGGTCCAGATGCTTCTCCAGCTGTGCCGAGAGTTGTCCCCTCGAAAGACGTTCCCGACATGGCAGTTGTAGGTAAACCAGAAGTAAAGGTGGATGCTGTTCGTTTGGTGAAAGGGAATCCGGCATTTACTGATGATTTTGAAGAAAGAGGTCAACTCATCGCAAAAGTGCTTCGGAGTCCTCACGCTCACGCAAACATCATTGATATAGATGACACAAAAGCAGTAGCACTTCCAGGAGTGCACGCAGTCATACACTATAAGAATACTCCCCGAGTAAAGTACGCTTCCGGAGGGCAAAGCTGGCCTAACCCCCACCCGCATGACCAAGTAAGTTTTGATAATAAGGTCAGACATGTAGGGGATAGAGTCGCAGCTGTAGCCGCAGAAACAAAAGAAATTGCTCAAGCAGCATTAGACCTCATCAAAGTTGAATATGAAATCCTGCCATATGTGCTTGATGAAATAGAAACAATGGAACCCGACTCTCCGGTAATTCATGACGAGGCGGACACCGAAGAGATATATGATGCCGATAGAAATATCGTTTTGAGAATCGAAGCTGAGCGAGGTGATGTTGAAAAAGGAGCAATAGAAGCTGATCACGTCTTTGAGGACACATTCAAAGTGCATCAAGTGCAACAGGTTCCTATTGAGCCCCATATTTCTGTGGCGTGGCTAGACAGCGATGAGCGACTAGTTGTTAGAACCGCCACACAAGTACCATTCCACGTTAGACGAATGCTTGCACCTTTAATTGGAAGAGATATTAAGGATGTACGCGTCATCAAGCCGAGAATAGGCGGAGGGTTCGGAGCGAAACAAGAAATGCTCATTGAAGATATAGTTGCTCATCTTGCAATAGCAACACGAAGGCCAGTAAAACTCGAACTTGATAGAAGCGAAGAATTTATTGCATCTCGGTCGCGACATCCGCAAACCTTAACCTTCACAACAGGCGTTGAAGACAGCGGAAAACTCGTTTCCCAAAAGCTTCGCTTAATCGGCAATACAGGTCCTTACGGAACGCATGGCCAAACTGTTCAGACAGTTGCAGGTCTTCGAGGATTAACCTCATATAACGCTGAAAACAAGAAATTTGACTGCGATGTCGTCTACACCAATACTCCTGTCGCTGGAGCATACAGAGGATATGGCGCTCCGCAAGCAGAATTCGCATTGGAAGCACACATGGAAGATATAGCGCACTCTCTGGGCAAAGACCCCATTGAATTCAAGCGGCAAAACTGGGTCAAAGTGGGTGACGAGTTGAATATCGCTCCCCATCTTGGTGAAAGAGCAGTAGACCCAGAGGATATAGATGAATATCCAAAAATAACCTCAAATGGAATTGAAGAATGTATCGCTCAGGGTAAGAGGTCAATCAAATGGCACCGAAAAGACGACCCTGAATGGGTATCCCCGAAAGATCAGCCTAATATCCGGCGAGGCTTGGGTTTCGCGTTCTGCATGCATGGAACAGCCATACCGTTCTTGGACATGGGCGGATGCAGTATCAAAATCAATGATGATGGGTCCTTTAACATGTTGGTAGGAGCGACCGACCTCGGAACTGGAGCCGATACCGTACTTGGTCAAATAGCGGCAGAAGTTCTAGGGGTTCCCTTAAGTGATATCCAGGTCTACTCATCAGATACAGACGTGACTCCGTTCGACACGGGAGCATACGCATCCAGTACAACCTACATTTCGGGAACTGCCGCAAAGCTTGCCGCTGAAAAGGTACGAGAAAGAATTAAAGAGCGCGCAGCAAAAATGCTGAATATCAAAGAGCCCTGTTCAATTGAATTGCGTGACCGAAAAGCAATAGCACCCGACGGGTCATCCGTATCAATTGAAGATATAGCGATGGAGGCATTTCACTTGGAAGACCACGAACAAATAATGGGGACAGCTTCCTACGTATCACCTGAATGCCCTGCTCCTTTCGCAGCACAGTTTGCAGAAATAGAAATGGACATAGATACCGGCCAAGTGACAATTATCAAACTTGTTATGGCAGTTGACTGCGGTGTAGCAATTAACCCCGTCACAGCTTCTGGCCAAGTAGAAGGTGGAATGCTCCAAGCTCTCGGCTATGCCCATTGCGAAGAATACGCATTTGATGAAACAGGGAAAATGATCAATGACAGTCTGGGGCCATACAAGATATATCGAGCTGATGAAATGCCAGACTTTGAAGTGTTCCTAGTCCAAACTATGGAAGATTCGGGGCCTTTCGGAGCCAAAGCTGTCGCTGAGATACCGAAAGATGGAGTCGCCCCAGCTATCCGAAATGCAATAATCAACGCAACTGGCGTCGCTATTAATGAAATTCCATTTACTCCTGAACGCGTCTGGCAAAAGATCAGGAAATCAGAAATTTAAGCCACTATGGGCCAGCATCAAGGCAAAGCCATCTTCTTAACCGGAGCGTCAACAGGAATAGGTAGAGCAACAGCACTTCGCCTCGCGGAAGAGGGGGCATCACTCGTTTTGGCTGACATAGCGAAAGATAAACTCGAAAAGACCACAAAAGAATGTCAAAGCCTAGGATCTGAGACCATCAGCATAGAATGCGATGTATCAAATGAAATGCAGATTTCAGAAGCTATTTCTGGGATGGCCAAGCAATTTGGTGAGATACATGCAGTTATCAACATTGCTGGTATCCAACTCTGGAGCCACTCCCATGAACACTCATTGACAGACTTTGAAAGGACCTTGGCAGTTAACCTAACAGGAACATTCTTAGTCTGTAGGGAAGCAATTCCTTACCTTCTGAAAACATCAGGATCGATTGTCAATGTTTCCTCCACAACAGCCCTCGCTGGTATCCCATACTCGGTAGCCTATGCGGCAAGCAAAGCCGGCGTACTAGCTCTAACTAAATCACTAGCAGTTGAGTATGGCGGGAAAGGCCTCCAAGTAAACTGCATAAATCCAGGTGGTATCAAAACAGAAATGACAAAAATGCCTCAAATTGAAGACCCAGATCTAAAGTTGCTTCTGCGTCAAAGTCCGCTTCATAAATTCTCCGAACCAGAAAACGTGGCAGGACTAATTTCCTATCTGATCACAGATGAAGCGCAACATATAAATGGAGAATCAATCAGAATCGATGGGGGAGCCCTAGCGTGACTATCATTACCTCAGACTGGCTTATTGCCAATTCTCAAGAGGAACCTCTGAGATCTCACGGTATTCGTGTGCAAAACACCCAGATTACAGAAATCGGTGATAATCACGAACTGAAAGCCAAGTACCCTGAAGACGAACTCATCGATGGGACAGGGAAGATTTTGCTCCCTGGTTTTGTTAACGCCCATACACATATGTACGGAGTCCTGGCACATGGAATACCAAGTGATAATCCACCTGAAGATTTTTGGGGATTTTTAAACGATTATTGGTGGCCAAAGGTAGAAGACGCTCTTGATAAGGAGATGCTGTCTGCAGCAACTAAATGGGCATGCGCAGAAATGCTCTTATCTGGGACAACTACCTTCTACGACATCCTTGAAGCCCCAAATACTTTGCCGGGTGGGCTAGACACCCAAAAGGATGAAGTTGTGTCCGCAGGGATCAGAGGAATTCTGAGCTTTGAAGCCACGGAACGATCAGGAAATGAAATAGGGAAACTTGGAATTCAAGAGAATTTATCATTTCACGAAAGAACTCTAGATGACCCGCTGATCTCAGCGATGATGTGTATTCACACAACTTTTACATGTTCACAAGAATTCATCGCCGAAGCATTTTCTCTAGCGAAGCAGAGCAAATTAGCAGTCCATGCACATTGCAACGAAGGAGAACATGAAGGTATGTGGTGTGAAGAAAAACATGGGAAAAGACCTCTCGAACTTTACAAGGATTTAGGTCTAGCCGACTCAAATTTCATCGCCAGTCAATGCGTTCACTTATCTAAAGAAGAAATAGAAATAATCAAAAATACAGGCGTAAAAGTTACCCATATGCCTCTTGCAAATTGTGAAGTCGGTGGAGGAATAGCACCTATCCCAGAATTACTTGATGCAGGAGTTACAGTAGGTTTAGGCAGTGACGGCTATATCAACGACTTCTATGAAGTCATGCGCGGAGCTTTCCTCATCCATAAAGCAAGGTTGCAAGACCCAGCAGTTATGCCAGCCTCAACAGTGCTTAATATGGCGACCGTAGGGGGAGCAAAGGCTCTAGGACTTAAAGATGTCGGGAAACTAGAGCCCGGTTATTCAGCTGATTTACAACTTATCGATGGCCGATTCCCAACTCCAGTCACCAGTGAGAACATCTTTGAACAAATTATATTATGGAGAAACCGTGAACACGTGTCGGACGTCATGGTCGCTGGCACGTGGCAGGTAAAAGGCAATGAAATCCTTTCCATTGATGTGAATCAAGCCAGAGACGCATTGCACAAGCAAGCCAGAAGACTGTGGTCGGCATGAAAATCTTTGAGGAATTACTGACTAGGATTTCACTTAGGCAGCCAGTTGTTTTATGCACGGTTATTGAAACTGACCGTTCTGTCCCCAGAAAAGCTGGTGCAAAAATGCTCGTACATGAGGACGGCTCCACTTATGGAACAATAGGTGGAGGCGAGATGGAATCACGTGTAATCCATGCAGCGAAAGAATCAATTAAAGCGAAAAAACCCCGACAACTCACCTACGCATTAGTCGACCCTTCACAAGGAGACCCAGGCGTGTGCGGTGGGAATGTCACAATTTATCTGGAGCCATTTATGCCACAAACAACAATATTTATTCTCGGAGCTGGACATATCGGTAAAGCAGTCTCAGAACTATCAAGCTGGCTGGGATACAGAGTAATAGTCTGGGATGACCGTGAAGACATCATTTCTACATTTACAGGTGAGGGTGAAACGTTAACGGGCGACTTGTCAACCGCAATCCAAATTGAACCAATTGATGAACACACCAGAGTTATCATCGTTACTAGAAACGCCGAAGTCGATTCCAAAGTTTTGCCTTTGATTGTAGAGACTCCGGCTGCTTACATTGGCTTAATGGGCAGTACTCAGCGTTGGAAAGTAGTAAGAAACCAACTTATCGATTCAGGTATGAGCACGAAAGAATTAGAACGCATAGCAACTCCTATTGGAATAGAGATAGCTGCTGAAAGCCCTGAAGAAATAGCAGTTTCCATTCTGGCTGAGGTAATCGCAGGTGACAATCTTCCGTAAAGAACTATGCCTCATCCGCGGAGGAGGCGATATAGCGACTGGGGTAGTATCTCGACTTCACCATGCTGGATTCCCGATTGTGGTTACTGAGTTGCCATTTCCACTAGCAGTTCGTCGTTCAGTTTCTGTAGCGAATGCGGTCTACGAAAAATCTACTCACATTGAGAACATGTCCGTGCAATTAGTTGATTCTGTATCAAAGGCAATCACAAAGAGTAGAGAGGGAATTGTCGCCGTACTGGTAAATGAAGGAATTCCGAAGATAGACGCATCAATAGTAATTGATGGACGCCTTGCAAAGAAAAATATTGATACCACGATTTCCGATGCGAACATCGTCGTCGGTTTAGGGCCCGGGTTTACCGCAGGCCGTGATTGTGACTTTGTCATCGAAACGAAAAGAGGGCATTTCTTAGGAAGAGTTATAAAAGATGGGAAAGCAATAGAGAATACAGGCCGGCCGGAACCAGTAGAAGGCAGGGGAGATGAACGTGTTCTTCGTTCCCCGAAAGATGGACAAGTCCACTGGAATGTTGAAATAGGAGAGTCAGTTGTTAGAAATCAAACCCTCGGCTTCATAGCAGAGGATACAATCAACGCACCATTTGATGGGGTAGTTAGGGGTTTGATACACCCATTGGTAATGACAAAACAGAATATGAAAATAGGTGATATTGACCCTAGACGAACAGACAATTGGAGGTATATCTCCGACAAAGCATTATCTATAGGTGGAGGGGTATTAGAGGCGGTGTTTTCGTGTTTGAAATTATAAGCCTTCCAAGTCTTGTCAAAAGTTTGGGATTAGATAGGAAAGGAGAAAATCATCTTATTTCGTTAGTAGGCGGAGGCGGTAAGACCACTTTGCTCCATGCTCTTGGAAAACAGCTATCCGGGCGTACTATTTTGACGTCTACGACAAAAATGGGGTCTGACCAAAACTATGACCTTCGAACACTCATGAGACCTGATGCGAAAGCCATTGAATCAATCACAAACAATGAGACAGTAATGATCTGGAAAAAAGTTGTGGGAGAAAAAGCTATCGGCGTGGAAAAGCAAACCTGCGATTCATGGTTCTCATATGTTGATCATGTTGTTGTAGAGGCAGATGGATCTAGAAGAAAACCTTTTAAAGCCCCAGCAGACTATGAACCAGTAATCCCATCAAAAACGACACTGATGATCTCAGTTATCGGTGCTGACGCACTAGGTAGAGTAATAGCAGATCAATGTCACAGACCGTTACGAGTGGCCGCAATAGCTGAGTGCGAACCCTACCAAAGGTTGACTCCAGCTTCTGCAGCAAAGGTTCTTCTCTCGCAAAGGGGCAGCCTAAAAGAACTCCCACACAAATCAGAAATGATCATTGCGGTAACAAAAGTCAGCGAAGAAAATACGAAATTAGTAAGAGAACTCCACGAAGCAGTCAAAGAAATTGACTCTCAAAGGCAACTAATTGGTGTATCTTTTGAGGAAGATCTTGAGGCCCAGAGATGAAAATAAGTTTAAACGTTATTCCAGAATGCCCAATTGAACAAATAGTGCAAGTAGTAAAACATGCTGAGAATCTTGGCTATCAGAGGTGTTGGGTATATGACGAGGGGCTAGCAACAAGGGACGTCCATATCGTCATGACTGCCATTGCGCTTGAAACAAACCTTATTGAAATAGGGCCGGGAATCACAAACCCTTACACTCGTCATCCTGCCCAAACAGCGGCTGCGATAATGACTCTAGATGAACTATCAAAGGGAAGAGCATTTCTTGGAATCGGTGCAGGAGGTTCGCTTACTTTGGACCCTCTCGAAATCAGAAGAGAGAAGCCTTTAACTGCTGTAAGGGACACAATTGAGATTACGCGCAAACTTCTCACAGGGAAGAGAGTTTCACATGAGGGGCTAATTGCATCCATAGAGTCGGCACAAATAGACTACACACGACAAGATATTGAGATATGGCTTGCTGGTCGAGGTCCAAAAATGCTCGCCCTCGGCGGAGAATTGGCAGATGGCGTCATGTTAGATTTTATCTATAAGCCAGAATTAGGTGAGTATATAGAGAACATAAGGCACAGTAAGAAAACAAAAGTATGTTACTCAACCGCCATCGTAACTGATGAGCAGGACCTTGAGTTCGTCAGACCTCATATGACGTACAGGCTCGTTGATGCACCGCCCCGAGTTAAAGAAAGTATAGGGATAACACCGGAAGAAATTGGTAGGATCCGCTCTGCATTGGGCAGCGGTCTTGAATCAGCTGCTCGGCATGTTAAGGATGAATGGATTGCTCCATTCATAATTCAAGGAACTCCTTCGGAGTGCAAAGAAGAAATTAGAGAGATTTGTGACAAGAACGAAGTTGACGAATTCTTGATACCAATGTTTGATATGCCTGATCCTAAAAAATACCTTGACCAGATAGCATCTATTCTGCTGCCTGCCTAACGCAACGGTTCCGGAAGGGAACGTTTCAGAAACTCTCCGTGTCCAGACTTACCAACAAAATTCCTGTCTCGAATTACAAATGAACCCCGGCTAATTACGCTTTCTGATTGACCTTGAACTTTGATGCCTTCCCAAACGGAATAATCAATTGACATATGGTGGGTGCTAGCTCCAAGAACATGTTCCGTTTTCGGGTTGAAAATCACAATATCGGCATCAGCGCCCGGAGCAATAATGCCCTTTCTTCCTTGAAGTCCAAAAAGTCGAGCTGGGGTGGTTGAACATAACTCAACCCACCTCTGCAAGGTGATTTCCCCTGTTAGAACTCCTTGATATAGGAGATCCATGCGGTGCTCAATGACTCCTAAGCCGTTCGGTGTATCTCTGAAATCTTCAGCCCCCAAGAGTTTTTCTGCATCACAGAATGGGCAGTGGTCAGTTGCGACCACAGATAAATCATCTGTTCTGAGACCCATCCATAAGTTATCCTGATGATTTTCCGCCGACGAACGAAGAGGAGGAGAACAGATATGTCTTAGACCGTCAATACCTGTTTGATCTAGGTGTTCTTCCAGTGTCAGATATAGGTATTGGGGGCAAGTTTCAGCAAACACGTTACGACCTTCATCACGCGCCCGAGAAACTTCTTTTAACGCATTCACTGAGGACAAATGAACGATATACAACGGAGCTCCCGCAACTACAGCTAACTGTATTGCCCTGTGGGTTGCTTCTCCTTCTAGTTCTGGTGGACGGGTTCGCCCATGCCAAACTGAACCTAGTTTCCCTTGAGTAGCGGCTTGTTCTCTCAATACGTCGATAGCAATACCGTTCTCAGCGTGCATCATAATCATGGAACCTGTTTCAGCTGCTAATTGCATTACCTGCAGTATTTGGCCATCATCGGAATACCAGGCATCCGGATATGCCATAAATAGCTTAAAACTTGTAATCCCTGAGTCAACAGTGTTTCGAATATCAATTAACGATTGTGTATGAACGTCACCAACCGAAAGGTGAAGAGAATAATCAATTGCGCATTGTCCCTCAGCTTCAGCTAGACGAGACTCTATTGCATCTGGTACCGAAGAACCTTTTATCTGCCCTGCGAAATCAATAACAGTAGTAGTTCCACCCCAAGCTGCAGCTTGCGTCCCAGATTCAAACGTGTCACTGGACGTTGCCTCATCAGACATAGGTAGTTGAAGGTGGACATGGGAATCTACGCCTCCTGGGATTACGTATTTCCCCGAAGCATTTATTATTTCACAATCCCAGCTCTCTACAGAATCCAACATGTCACTATTAGGGTCAATTAACGCAGCTATCTTTTCGCCTGCTATCAGTACCTCATAACGCCCAGTATGGTTTGCGTTAACGACTGTTCCTCCGCGAATTAGCCTCATCATCTACTCTTTGAACTTAAAGGATTTGATCTCACTCAAAGCTTCGCAAAGAGACTCAACTGCGGCATTAAATAACTTTTCACCTAGTTCAGGTGAGGCCCCTGTCGGGTCGCCAATATACCCGTCCTCATGAAAATCATTCGATAACCACCCAAATGACACGGAACCTCCAAACTTCACATGCTTATTTTTAGCAAGCTGTTCAGGAACTCTTCGTTCAGCTTTGCTCAAGTTAACCAGATCTGGCCTCAAAAACATAAATACCGAAGTTTCGTCCCTGCCACCATGTATTCCCATACCTAGTTCGTCTTCAGTCGATGATCCACCGTAGGCAGGGGGTAGAGCTGGGTGTATCAAGAAAGTTTCAAGGGAATGATTTAGTCGTAATTCACGAAGGGCAGTATTCAGTAACGTCGTGTTTCCGCCATGTCCGTTCAACAAAACCAATTTTTTTGCGCTGGTTTTACTCAGGGACTCCCCAATATCATGCAGAATCGCCATGAGGGTTTCATATCGTAGCGAAATCGTTCCTTCAGACCAGTTATGTTCATTTGATTTTGAAATAGAAAGCGTCGGAAGCAGCCAAATATCCAAATCATCGCCACATTGATCAACTATGGCTTTAGCAGTCTCTTCAGCAATGACACGGTCAACAGACATAGGTAAGTGAGGTCCGTGCTGTTCAATAGCTCCTACAGGAAGAAGAATTATTGAAGATTCTGATAAAACACTCGAAATTTCTGGCCCTTTAAGGTCTTCGTACATTCCTCCCATAGCATGAGGTTAGCGCCATATTTAACTGTATTTATGCAATATCTCTAGGAACACGAAATAAAAACTGTGATTTTAAGTGTGTTCCCATAAGCGTTTAGAGCGCTTTGACAGCGATTTATGAGCATCAGAAAGACTAAAACCAAGAAGTTCTCCGTCTTTAACTACTTGCTTGCCACCAACGAAAAGATCAAGAACCTTCCTGTCAGGACCTAAAACTAGACCGGAAATTGGATCTCGAACGCCGGCTAGATCAGATACGTCCCACACTGCAAAATCTGCATTGAATCCGACAGCTAACTTACCTGATTTTGACGCCCCTAGGCACCTGGCACCACCGGATGTTCCAAGATCGAGAACGTCCCTAGGCATTAAGGCATCCGGGCGCATTTCTCTCAAGCGAGCGGTATAAAGAGCTTGTCTTAACTCGGGGAAGAGCCCGCCCACCTCATTGCTGGCAACTCCATCCACTCCAAGTCCAACCGGAACATTCGCTTGCAGAAGATCAGTGACGGGACACATGCCGGCAGCGAGTCGGGCGTTTGATGAGGGACAATGCGCAACTCCTGTTCCTTCCTCTCCAAGTAACGTAATCTCCTTCTCTGAAAAGTGAATTCCATGTGCAAACCAAACATCATCCCCAGTCCATCCCCACTCAAATAACTGTTCAGCCGGTCTCTTCCCAAATCGTTCTATGCAGTGTTCCTGCTCGTCAATGGTTTCACATAAATGAGTATGAAGCCGAAGTCCGTGTTTACGAGCGAGGCTAGCAGAATCAATCATCAAACCTTCTGTCACAGAAAAAGGGCTACAAGGAGCGACAACAATATTCACCATATCGCCATCATGGTGACTGGAGATTATACGTTCTGTAGAAGCAAGTATTGAATCTCGCTCCTCAACCAAATTATCTGGCGGAAGACCACCGTTTGCTTCCCCAAGATCCATAGAACCTCTACTAAGGAAAATACGTATCCCAACAAGTTTTGCTGCATCCACAATTACATCGAAAACCGAATCATCACCATCCGGAACTACGTAATGATGATCAAACGCAGTAGTACAGCCACTTAATGCTAATTCCCCTAAACCAACAACCGCAGCTGAATAGACATCCTCTACGTCCATTTTCTTCCATACTGGATAAAGGGTTTGGAGCCACTCAAAAAGGTTACAACCCGTTGCAATTCCTCTTGTCATCCACTGATACAAATGATGGTGCGTATTAATCAAACCGGGGGTAATGATGGCGTCATCATATCGAAGCTCCACATCGCTATCCTTCTGATCAACTACCCCAAGTTCGGTAATTATTCCATCCTCAAAGGCTAGATCTCCGGGGTATCTCGCTCCTCGTATAACAGTTCTCGGCACGTATTAAACCTAGCAGGGGTAATCAAATGAAGAGATAATCCGACTACTTTTGACTATTGCTGTGGAAATTCGTATTTCTTTAAATCTTGCAAGCTAGCCCACTCAAGTGTCGCCATATGAGTCGACTCCAAACGCACTTTTGGAGCTTTCCCAGCTAAGAAAGCTTCCTGCCAGCGAGACGCACAAAGGCACCACTGATCTCCAGGCTTCAAACCGGAAAAGCCATATTCCGGCATTGGCGTTGAGAGGTCATTTCCAGCCTCCTTAGAGAATGCAAGAAATTCCTCAGTCATAATTGCGCATACCGTATGGACCCCCATATCACCAGGACCAGTATCGCAACAACCATTTCGGTAATATCCCGTCAAAGGATCATGGCTACAGTCCTGAAGCTCAGTACCCAAAACATTTTTTGCCATGATGTGAGCTTACATGGTTAGTAGGTTTCAGATAAAGTCAATAATACCTCGGCAATTATCAGGCATGTATGGGAGCTCGGTTATTGCTCCATTGAATCTCGCTCTCCAGCTGCGACCCAACTTGAATCAGGAGATCTTCACGCCCATATGCTGCGACTAGTTGCACTCCTATCGGCAAGCCATCTGAAGAAAACCCTGTGGGTAAAGAAATAGCAGGCTGACCAGTAGCGTTGAATGGAGATGTGAAAGCTGCATATGGAATTGACCTGAGCGAATTCCTCATTGGCTCATCCTCGGTTGATACAAGTTCACCAACCAGTGGAGGAGGAACAAGAGTAGTAGGGGTTAGTAAGAGGTCCCACCCATTCTCCCACCACTCAAGCGTCGAGCGACGCATAGAGCCCATATCAGCTTGAGCCTGAAGCACATCTAAGCCCGATGTTTTTGCTCCAACCTGCGCCATTAACCAAGTTCCAATTTCAACATCATCAACAGTCACTTCCCGCTGCAAAATTTTTGAAAGGTTTTTGAGTGTTAAGTTCGCTCCAGCCATCCAAATAGCGCTGAAGCGTCCACCAATCGCAGGGTCATCAAGCACAGCAGGGTGAGCCTCTTCAACAATATGTCCTAACTTTTCAAGTAATTCAGCAGTGTCCCGAGTTAAACGCTGACAATCAGGGTGAATCTCTAAATCTTCTCGAGGTGATTCATTCCATAACCCAATTCTTAACTTACCGGGTGCGGCGCCAACTTGATTGATATACGGTTGCCCATAGTTTGGAGCAACTACACCATCGCCCATTGTGGGGATTGCGGTTGCGTCAAGTATGCCAGCGGCATCTCTCATAGAATGGCAAACTACATGCTGTATGGAGAGCCCCCATTCTTCCTGCATCGGTCCCATAGGTACACGTCCACGGCTAGGTTTTAAGCCAACAAGGCCACACATTGCAGCTGGAATACGAATACTTCCACCACCGTCACTGGCATTAGCTGATGGGACCATTCCAGACGCCACAGCAGCAGCCGCTCCTCCACTGGACCCTCCAGTTCCATAGTCGGTGTTCCAAGGATTACGTGAGGGGCCATAAGACTCAGGTTCAGTCGTTCCGACAAGTCCAAACTCTGGAGTATTAGACCTACCAACGACAATGAAACCTGCCTCCCTATACCTTCTTGCCAAATCAGACTCCACAGGAGAGATATAGTTAATTTCCTTTAACGCTTTATTCCCCAGATGCATCGGTTCATTGGCACTTGATGTCCAAAGATCTTTTAATATGAAAGGAACACCTTTGAAGGGCCCATCAGGTATGTCACCAGCAGCGTCATCAAGAGCTCTCTCAAATCGCTCAGTTACCACGGCATTTAATTCGCCGTCTAGCTTCTGAATACGATCAATAGAAGCTTGAACCGCTTCAACGGGCGACACATCACCCGAGCGGATTACTTCTGCTAGTCCGCAACTATCAAGACGACTTAGTTCACTATCGTTTAATGTCATAAACGGACATTACTGCACTCCCTAGACAAGTGCGATATGGATATTTAATTTCTAAGGTTTCCAGTCCGAAAAAGAATCAATCATTAACTGAACATCAGGCCCCAAAGGGTAGAGAATAGGGGAGGTGCAACCAGCATCAAGGTATTCTTTCACTTTGGCCTTCGCTTCTTCCGGTGTTCCCGATGCTGTACAGCGTTGAACAACATCATCTGGTACTAGCTTGGAAGCTGCTTTTACCTCTTCATTGGTAGCAGGCCAAGATAAAACCTGATGAATTTCATTCAGTAATTCCTCGCTGACTCCACTTGCAGCCATGATGTGGGGTTGTTGCCCAAGATATTGGGTCAGGAGCAAACGGGCTGCATCAAGGGCAGCTTGCCGATCCTCGTCTACAGAACAGACGATAAGCTGAGGGCGATCAATATCGTCCAGATCTTTACCAACTGATCGGGCACCCTTCTCCAACGCCTCCATTGCTCTCAGGTTATATGCTGGTTCAACCATGTAGTTTAAGACAACACCATCACCAATCTTTCCTGTTAGTTCCATCATTTTCATGCCGGTTGCGCCAATGTAGATCGGGACGTCTTTAGCAACTCGTTCTTGGTGAATATAGTCAAGCTCAACACCATCTAATTGAACGTAATCGCCTTGGTAGGTGACAGGCCCATCGCAAAGCAGTAAAGCGCGCACTGACTCAACAACTTCTCGCATAACTCTAAGTGGCCTTTTGCGGTCAACTCCTACTTTTGATGCTAAGGGATCCCACCAGGCTCCAATACCTAGAATGATTCTTCCAGGTGCTAAGTCATCAAGAGTTGAAAATGTTGATGCGATTCGTGCCGGATTTCTTGTCCAACAATCAATCACTCCACTGCCGATTTTTACGCTCGATGTCTTCGCAGCAAATGCTGCCATAGGAACACAGCACTCACGCACGAGCCTTGAATCAGCTTGCCAGACCGACTCAAAACCTTTTGCTTCAGCGGCTTGAGCAAAGCCTATTGCCTCTTCAATCGAATGTGCATCCTGCAGATATAGACCGACAGGTTGTGTCATACTAGCTCCTTTATTTTTTTAAAGAGCTTTTCTGCTGCTTCACCAGCTTTAGCTCGTATTTCAGCGGAATCAATGTCGAGGAATTCGCCATTTCTCATTATATGCTTTCCATCAATTTCTATCTGAACGGGTCGAACACCACTGGTAAATGCAAGATGCCATGGGTCCATTTCTTTGTATGACCACGTGACTTTATCCTGACGACACTCAGGAAATAAAGCGGTATTCACATCAAGCATTTTCCAGACTGTTTCCGGCGATTCCTCTACGTTAAATTCTCGAAGTCGCGCATATCCAATGCGAAACTCCTCGAGCATATCGGCCCCTATACCGTCAGTTCCCAAGCCAACTCGGTTCTCAAATCGTGTCGGATCCGCGTACCCTACGCTGTTATTCATATTTGATCTCGGGTTATGAATAATTATTCCGCGAAGTTGATGCTTATCAGGGAGAAGAACTCCGTGGACAAGAATCCAATCATCAGAGGAATGCTGCTGCAGTCGCCTCCACGAAATGGCATCTAAATCTCCTTCGGCTACATGAACATGAACGCCTACACCCATGTCAGATGCAAGTTGTGCAGCAGCATTAAGTGTTTCATCAGTGCAAGTGAAAGCGGAATGAATGCCAACCATACCCAGACCACCCTCTTGAAGAAATCTCCTATTTTCTTCTAATCCACGTCTGGCTTCTTCAGTCATAGCCATATCGGTGGAAAAGTCATTGCAATTTCTATCAGTTACTCCGTAACACGTATTGACTCGTACCCCAAGCTCACGGCAAGCGTTCTGAATAACAGACAATGAACCTTCAATAGCGTTAGGAGACTCGTGATGATCGATTATGCAAGTTGTCCCTCTTTCCAAAGCTTCAAGAGCGCCTAATTTCGCCGACCATTCGATAGTTTCAAGATCTAATGCTCTATCAAGTTTCCACCAAACCGAATTAAGAATATCTCCAAAAGAACTTGGTAATTTATCTGGTGATGGCATTCCACGTGCTAATGAAGAATAGAGGTGGTGGTGGGCGCAGACTAAACCAAAAGTCTCATTTGCATTCAGGTCCATGCCTCTGCCCGCTCACGATTAGATTCGTCTTCCATAGGCAATTCGTTTCGCCACATACCGTCTAAATCATTTAGCGCAGCTGCAACGGCGCCTGCTGTGGGGACAAGACCTATCTCTCCAACTCCCTTTATTCCATAGGGGGAGTTAGGCTGTGGCGACTCGACAAGGATAACTTCCACATCTGGCATATCTTTCGGTCGAATGATGCTCAGGCTTTTGAGAGTGAGGTTACTTGGTTGGCCAACTTCATCACAAGGAAACCCTTCGGAAAGTGCGTATCCAAGACCCATATGGACGGCTCCCTCAATTTGTCCCTCGCATAGAAGTGGATTTATTGCCTTACCCACATCATGCGCAGCAACAACCTTTTCAATTTTTTCAGTTTCCTTATCGATGACCACTACTTGAGATGCGTATCCAAAAGTCGAATGAATTATTGGATTATCCACCTCCTCACTCAACGAGTTCGTCCAATCAACTCTGTATTCGCCCTCATAATCAATACCAACCTGACAGCCACCTTCAAGTGCTTTCTTGCAAGCATCAGCGACAGCTCCGGCACCCATCAATGTTCCGCGACTTCCAGTTGTTTGCCCAGCTCCTAATTCTCGAGAAGTATCAACTAGAACATCAATGCGGTCGGCCTCAACTCCTAGTTCCTCTGCTGCTACTTGTAACGCTACGGTGTGGACGCCTTGACCCATCTCAGTCCAACAGTGGCGGACTTCAATTCGACCAGTATCGGTAAAGTGAATAACTGCCTTAGCTATCTCCTTAAATCCATTACCTAGCCCCGAATTCTTAAGTCCTAAACCTAGACCTACGGCTTTACCTTGCTCAATCGCCTCAAGGTATGCAGGCTTTATAGCATCCAAACATTCCCTTGCCCCCAAGCAACCATCGTCCATTATTTGACCCGGCCCCCAAACTGCACCTGGTGTAACGACGTTCCTTGATCGAATCTCCCAACCAGAAATTCCAACCATTGCTGCCAATCTATCCATCACGCCTTCCATGGCAAATTGCGCTTGGTTGGCCCCAAATCCACGAAATGCGCCACAAACTGAATTATTGGTTCTAGCGGCGATCGCTTCAACTTCAATATTGGGAATCACATACGGCCCAGAGGCGTGCCCCGCCGCTCGCTCAAGTACTTTCATCCCAACGGAAGCATAGGGGCCGGAGTCTCCAACCATTCTTGCCGATAAAGCCAAGAGCTCTCCATTCTCATCGCAACCTATCTTGTATTCAAGACGAATAGGGTGACGTTTTGTATGGATGAGGAACGATTCCTCACGACTCAAAGTAGTTTTTACAGGCTTTCTCAATAGCCATGCTGCGAGTGCCGTTTGTGCCTGATTAGACATATCCTCTTTGCCGCCGAAGGCTCCACCATTGGATATAAGCTCAACAGTCACATCATCTGTTCCGATATCAAGAACTCGTGAAATATCGTTTCTGTCGTCCCAAATACCTTGCCCACCGCTATAGACGTATAAATGACCGTCAGGTGTCAAAGTAGCTAAAGTAGATTCAGGCTCAAGAAAGGCATGGTCAACACGTTGAGTCTGGAAAGTTTCGCTTACGATGTGAGCACAATCGCTCCATACGTCTTCTGGGCACCCCCGCTTGTAATGTGAAGTTGAGAGAACGTTGCCGTCTAATTTCCACACAGCATTTTCATCGCTCTTGATTGCCTCAAGAGGGTTTGTAATAGGGGGGAGGACATCATACTCGACTCGAATCAATTCACGAGCAGCTCGAGCTATCTCGCGTGTCTCAGCAACCACCATTGCGATCACATCACCTAAATAGCTAGTTCTACCACCTACAGGAATAAACACAGGCCAGTCCTTATGAATAAGCCCCACACGAAGTTCGCCAGGTACATCAGCGGCAGTAATAACCCGCACAACCCCATCTAAGCTCTCCGCTTCAGAAGCGTCAATCGAGAGAACATCGGCCCGAGCATGCTCGCTGAGAAGAAACGCGCCATGCAAAAGGCCCTCAACCTGAATGTCGTCAATAAATGGGCGACGACCAATAGCAAGGTCTTCAGCCTCATACTTAACCAGTCTGCTTCCTATGCCCGCACTATGCTTCTCTTCAGGTATTTCTCCTTTAGCTAGTGCCTCAACAGCATCAAGAATCTTTACGTATCCGGTGCATCTACATAAATGAGCACCTAAATGGCGCGCAGCGTACTCTCTTTCAAGTTCAGGTCCCTTTTTGTCAACAAGTACCTTCGTCCTGATCATGATCCCTGGAGTACAAAATCCACACTGCAAGGCACCGCACGCTGCAAACGCTTGCCCCATTTTGTCAATTTCTTCTGTATCCAGACCCTCTAGAGTCTGAATGGTGGATCCATTTGCCCGCTCAGCTGAAAGTTGGCAGGAAATTCTGGCTTTCCCATCCATAATTACTGTGCAACAACCACACTGACCAGACGGAGAGCATCCATCTTTTGCGGATAGAATACCCAATTCATCCCTTAACGCCGCTAACAAGTGCGGATGGTCACCCTGTACCGTAACCTCTTTGCCATTCAGTTCAAAAGTAGTCATAATTCTTTCGGGGAAATAGCCCCTGTCTGGTTAGTAATAGCCTTATATGCTTCCGGTCTTCGGTAACGAGCGAAATCAAATAATGTTTCTTTGTAATTCTTGCAGATATCTAAATCAATATCAGCGATAACCAACTCATCCCCATCAGTTTTAGCCTCCGCTAGAATTTCACCACTCGGACTAATAATGCATGAATCTGATAATGATTCGACACCTTCTTCCATCCCGCCCTTTGCAACGCCAACCACGTAGCATCCATTTTGGTAAGCACCTGATTGCATAACTAAACGACTATGGAAGGAAGCTAGCTTATCTTGTGAAGGGTCAGGTGCATAGTGGATTGGTGTGTTGTAGCCGATCAAGATCAACTCAGCTCCGCCAAGAGCAAGCGAACGGTAGGTCTCTGACCAACGACGGTCATTGCAAATCGCCATGCCCACAATGCCTCCAAAAGCTCGCCAGGTAGGGAACGAATCGCCTGCTTGGAAATAACGTCTCTCAAGGTGCTGAAATTTCCTCCATGGTTCATGTTCCTCATGTCCAGGAAGATGCACTTTTCTGTACTTTCCGACAATGTTTCCCACGTTATCTACTAAAATTTGTGTGTTGTATCTTTCGCCCTCCTCAGTAAGTTCGGCGTAACCTAAGCAAAACCCAACCCCTAGCTGTTTCGCTTTCAAAAAGAGCGGCTCAGTTTCAGGAGTTGGCATATTGGCTTCAAAGAAAGATTCCAACTCAAGATCATTCTCATTCTCAACAAACCATCTAGGGAAAAAAGTGGTAAGCGCCAATTCTGGGTAAACAATCAGATCTACGTTATCCTCCGACGCCAGACTGAGAAGGGTAATAAGTCTGTCGACAACTGCCGACTTAGAATCGCCCTTTTCAATTGGACCCATTTGGGCAGCGGCTACTCGTAAACTTCTCTCAGTCATGGCGAAGTCCAGAAAGCTTAGCCATTATTTGAAGTAACACATTACTCCCATCTTCAATCTCCCTTTGAGATGTAAATTCGGCGGGGTTATGGGATAAACCATTCTCACTAGGAACAAAAATCATTGCTGCTGGACAAACTCTTGCGAACATCTGAGCATCATGACCCGCGCCTGAAGTCATTTGCTTAACCGATATGTCTAATGCCTCAGAGACGCGTATAACTTCACCGACTAACGCTTTATCAAACGCAACTGGTTCAAAACGTGCCAAGACCTCTCGGTGGATCTGAACTTTTTCTTGAGAGCTCAAGGTATCGCAGAAATTCGCAAGCTCTTGTTCAGCGTGTTTGAGAATCTCGTCATCAGTATTACGAAGATCAACGGTCAAAGTAGCCTTTGATGCGACCACATTTACGAGATTGGGGACGAGGTCAATTTTTCCGACTGTCCCGACTTGATTGCCACCAATCTCGCTAACCAAGTGACGAACGTAAGATGTGATCTCTCCTGCAACCCAACCGGCATCATGCCGCATATGCATAGGAGTAGTACCGGCATGGTTGGATTGCCCCTCAATAGTAATCTGTGTCCAACTTATTCCCTGAACACTGTCCACCGCCCCTATTGAAATATTTTCCGCTTCTAGAATCGGCCCCTGCTCAATATGTAACTCGATGAAGGCTTTCGGGATCGGGCCCGGACATGGAGATTGGCCTCGAAAATCAATTCTGTCGAGTTCTTCTCCAACTTTCGTGCCATCAATGCCACTAATATCAAGGGCTGATTCAAGCCCAAGCCCACCAACATAGACAAGACTTCCGAGCATGTCAGGAGCGTATCGGGATCCCTCCTCTCCTGTAAAAAAACCAACCGAGATTGGATGTACAGGGGAGAGACCCTGCTCAGCAATCGTTTCAATTACTTCCAAACCAGCGAGAACACCTAAATTGCCATCAAATCGCCCTCCAGTTTTGACCGTGTCAATATGGCTTCCCGTCATAACTGCAGGTAAATCCCGATCCGTATCAGGACCGTACCACGTACCTACTACATTGCCGATTCCATCAATTGCGATATCCATTCCTAAGTCCTGCATCCAAGTGATCACAAGACGTCTTCCTTCAGCATCTTCATCAGTCAATGCAAGTCGAGAACACCCCAGTGTCCCATCAATAGCCCCAACTTGTGCTAAATCATTTATTCGCCCCCACAGGCGCTCGCTGTTAACATAAAGCATGCCCACCATAGAATTCTACATTTCTTTTGGTTTTTAACCTAGGGGAAAGCCGATAGTTTTATAACCCATTAAGGGCTATATCCTCTGGTTTAATGGGCACCCGATTGAGTTCAAATCCAGTAGCATCTCGAATTGCGGCGACAATAGCTGGAGTGGACGAGATGACAGGCGGCTCGCCAATACCTTTAGCTCCAAATGGAGCACCCGGTTCGGGTTGCTCAATAAACGCAGCGATCTCAATTGGTGGAGTGTCCATCGCTGTGGGAAGGAGGTAATCAGTGAAATTAGCATTAGCTATTTTGCCATCGATAAGAACAAGCTCTTCAAGCAAGGCAAGACCTAATCCCTGAGCTACTCCTCCTTCAATTTGACCTCTAGCCTGAACGGGATTCAAAATCCGTCCAACATCTTGGGAAGTAGCGATTTCAACGACGCGCACTAAACCTAATTCTTGGTCTACATCAACGACAGCCCTGTGAGCAGCAAAGGCAAATGAAACATGCGCATTTCCTTGCCCATTATGATCAAGCGGAAATGTGGGCAAATGCCGATGTGTGACATGCTCATCAAAATTACGTCCTCGTAGCGCTACAGCAATCGAAATTGAATCCGACCCATCTTTTGGAACCAGATTCAATCCAACTTTTTCATACTCACCGCCGTTCTCATTCTGTAACTCCAATATCAATGCATTAACCACAGCTTCACACGCTTTCAAAACCGCCCCACCAGACATCCAAGTTTGCCTACTAGCCGACGTTGAACCTGCAGAACCTATTGAAGTATCCACAGGAAGGATAACCGCTTCAGATACCCCAAGAGTTTCTTCAACGATCTGGTTCACTAAAGTAACGAAACCTTGTCCAACCTCAACACACGCTGACTGAATCGATACTTCACCATCTACAACTATGCAACGTGCCTCAGAAAAGTCATCAAAGCCCTCTGAAAACATCAAATTCTTTATTGAAGCTGCGAACCCAATACCTCGCTTCACATGTGAATTATCAGTTGTTCTTCCTGTTCCCCCCGGTAATTCCAATAGGTCACCTTTAACGCCTTTGGGGATTGGATGTTCTGAAAGAGAAGTCAGCACTTCTTTTACCGGAGCAGTTCCAGTAATTTTTTGACCAGTAATCAGAGTATCGCCAGATTTGAGGGCGTTTAATAGTCTTAACTCAACTGGATCCATGGATAAAGCTCTAGCTAACTTGTCCATCTGCGCCTCAGCAGCAAAACAGGTTTGGACGTTCCCGAAACCTCGCATCGCTCCACACGGTGGGTTATTCGTTCTCACACCCCACCCTTCAATGAGAGCATTAGGAACACGATAAGGACCTACAGAAAAGCAACAAGCGTTTGCTAAAACAGCTGACGTTGTAGAAGCATACGCACCTCCATCAAGGATCACCTTAGCTTCAACCTTAACCAGTGCACCAGACTCATCTGCGGAATGGCGGAACCATATTTTTGCAGGGTGACGATGCACGTGACCGAGAAATGACTCGTTACGGTCATAAACCATTTTGACTGGTCGCCCCGTATGCAACGCAAGCATGCAAAGATGCACATGCATGCTGACATCCTCCCTTCCCCCAAAAGCACCTCCAACACCTGCGAGAGTTACTCTCACAAGGTCTTCAGGTAAATTTAAAGCGGATGCTACTTGGTCTCTATCAGAATGAAGCCACTGTGTTGATATATGTAGATCAACCCCGCCATCAGCAGAGGGGAAAGCAATCCCTGACTCTGTCCCAAGAAATGCTTGATCCTGCATGCCAACCTCATACTCGCCTTCAACGGTGATATTCCCGACTGCATCAGGGTCGCCATGGTTTATAACTAAATGACGTATTACATTACCTTCTGGGTGAATAGGCGCTGCTTCAATTGCTTCTTGGCTGTTTACTAGCGGGTCTAACTGTTCATAATCCACATAGATTGCATCAACCGCACTTTTAGCAACTTCTGGGTGGGTCGCCGCCACAATCGCAACTGGTTCACCGACATAACGAACTATGTCAAAGGCTAAAACAGGCTGATCAGGGTGCTCTAAACCGAATATGTTCTCTCCGGGGACATCATCAGCAGTCAGAATCGCATGGACACCATCAATTGCAAGGGCTTGCGAAAAATCAATTTTCCTGATCTTTGCTGAGGGGTATGGAGACCGCAAAGTTTGACCCCAAAGCATGTCCTCCGCACTTAGGTCATTTGAGAATAAAAAATCACCTCGTGCCTTTTCTTTCCCATCTGGCCTAGTGGCCGATATTCCAACCCCTGCAGCAGATGCGATACCCTCCTCAAGAAGCGACATCAGATATCTCGCCCTGATCGTCTTATTGAAACTAACTGAACAGCCTCAACAATGCGCCCATAGCCTGTGCATCTACATAGGTTTCCCGAAATTGCTTCCTTAATTTCCGATTCTTCAGGCTCAGGGTTTGAGTCTAGAAAATCATGAATTGTCACCAACAGCCCCGGTGTGCAAAATCCGCATTGAATTGCTCCAGTGTCAATAAATGCTTCTTGGACATCTGAAAGTTGACTTCCCTCAGCAACAGATTCGATAGTCTTAATTGCTCGACCTTCAGCATTGGCAGCAAGAACTAAACAAGAACACACTAAAACATCGTCCATCATTACAGAGCACGAACCACACTCACCTTGCTCGCAAGCATTTTTTGACCCATACAGACCTAACCTCTCTCGGAGGACATAAAGTAAACTTTCCCCAAGCCAGGAACCGGAGATCACATACTTTGAGTCATTTACAGTTAGTTCGTACTGATTAGATTCCTGAGCAATACCCATTAGTTTTCCAATCTAAATATTCTCAACAAAGCACGTCGACCTAGTACACCAATGGTATGGGTTCGATACGCACTGGAACTTCTGTGGTCGTCTATAGGGCTAGCAGACTCTCTGACTAGCCGTTCAAAATTATCGATAGCCCCAGATCTAACTGTCATGCTGTTCCAGTCAATATTCTCAGAAATAAAAGACTCAGCGTCCGTGGACCGACATGGCGATGCAGAAACAGATCCTAATGCGATACCAATGTACTCTTTATCAATATCAGTCACCATGGCTAAAGAGCTAACAGAGATAACCATAGCGTTTCTCGGACCCACTTTTAGAAACTCTTGCGGACCGCGAAGCACTGGAACGCGAACTGATTCAATAAACTCATCCTCACGAAGCGAATTAGTTTTTACACCGGTAATTAGTTCATCTACCTGTAATTGTCTGACTCCAGATCTACTTCTGACATTAACTAGAGCTCCTAATGCTAACAACACAGGGATCATATCTCCGGCAGGTGATGCCGTTGCCAGGTTCCCTCCAATAGTTCCAGTGTTTCGTATCTGGGGCGATCCTATAGTTCTTGCTGACTGAGCAAGCGCCGGAATGAGCGTTGACAGAGCCCCACGCTCGATTTCGCGATAAGTAACGCAGGAACCTATAAGCACAGAATCACCATCATGCCTCCATTGTTTGAGCTCCTCAATACGGTCAATGGCAATAACTTCGGAAACATCTCGATGCCTAAAGTTAACCTCCACCATGAAATCGGTTCCTCCGGCTAGAAGTTGGCGCGAAGGATCCTCTGCTAATAACTCACAGAGATCCTCGGTTGAGGAAGCAATTAGAAAATTCATACATAATCATGCTACCGAGAAGACGAATGCTACGGAACGATTTACGCCGTGACTAATCTAATCAGACGTCACGCATCAAGAATAATTGCTCTTCCATCAGATGGTGGCAATAGAGGCTCCTCAGTAGACCAAGGAAAATTAATCCAATTATCAGTTCTTTTCCAGACATATTCACATTTAATAATTGAAGGGCTCTTTTCATACAAAACAGCGCTCCTAACATCAGCAACCTCGCTCTTGCAGAACTCATGGACATAAGCAAGAGTGGCACCCGTATCAGCGACATCATCAGCAATCAACACTCGCGCGTTACGAAGATCAATCGAATCAAGATAAGGGGGCAAGGCCACAGGGACATCTAATCTTTCCTCAACGCCTGTGTAATACTCGACATTCATTACATATAAATTCTTGACAGATAAGGCGTAGCCAAGCGAACCAGCAACAAAAAGACCCCCTCGAGCAATAGCTAAAATAATATCGGGTTGATAATTATCATCAGCGACTATTTTCGCCAGATCTCTAGCAGCTGTTCCATAATTTTCCCATGTCAGATTTTCACGTTCCGCGCTCATTTTTCTCCTTGAGTATGTGTGTACATTAACTCATGAAACAGCGCGAGCGTGAATCATGACGACTGTTGTAGTGATCAACGTCAAAAAACAATTAGACTGTATGTAGTTATTGACCGAAACGCCCGCAAACGCCGGCGCTTTGCTTGGTAAGGAGAAAAATGAAAATTCTAATAGCGGACAAAGTCCACCCGTCAGCAATTTCAGGCTTAGAAAATCTAGGGCATGAAGTCACCCTAAATCCGGCTTGCACCTCCGATGACTTGTATGAGCATTTAGCTGGTGTTGAAGTTCTTGTCGTGCGAAGCACAAGAGTAGTCGCGGAGACCATATCGAAAGCGAACTCACTTGAGTTAATCATTAGAGCAGGTGCGGGGACAGACACAATTGATGTTGAAGCTGCATCAAGTCAAGGCATCTATGTTTGCAACATACCAGGAAAAAACGCAGTAGCAGTTGCTGAGTTGACTTTCGGCCTATTGCTTGCCATAGATCGTCGAATAGCTGATGGAGTAATTGATCTTCGAGAAGGGATATGGAATAAAAAACTGTATTCGAAAGCCGAAGGGCTGCAAGGTAAAACAATGGGAATCATTGGGTTAGGCGATATCGGATTATCTGTAGCTGAAAGAGCAAAGGCATTCGGAATAAATATCATGGGGGAGAGGAAATCTGGAAGAACGCCTCAAGTCGAACAAAAAATCCGTCAAATCGGAATCAAATTAGTCGATACGAAAGAAGACCTTGTCTCTCAAAGCAACATAGTCTCGGTGCACGTTCCATATAACAATGAGACACATGCACTAATCAATCGTGACTTACTTCAATACTTTATGGATGACGCAATCCTCATCAACACAAGCCGTGGCGAAATAGTTGACGAAGAAGCACTCCTTGAAGCGATCAGCAAGCGCGGCCTTAAAGCTGGCCTTGACGTCTTCCGAGATGAACCAGCAAAGGGAGAGGGTAGCTTCCGCTCACAAGTTGCCAGCAATCTCTCAGTTGTCGGTAGCCACCACATAGGTGCATCTACCACTCAAGCCAGTAAAGCGATATCGCAAGGGATCCTTGATGTCATAATAAGCTTTGAACAAGGATCACCCCTAAATTGTGTCAACCAATCACCAGCAGGTGATGGCACCTCACAAGTAAGAGTTCGGCACCTTGACCGGGTAGGAGTCCTTGCCTCCGTCTTATCATCCCTGCGAGCCGCTGAACTAAACGTCCAATACATGGACAACAAAGTTTTTGCAGGAAAAAATGCAGCAGTTTCAACTATCGAAGTCGCTGGAAACATTCCATCAGACCTTTATGAGAATTTACTCTCACTAGATAATGTCCTCGGGGTTTCGCTACTAGACCAAAGGAATGCGAAAAGTGTCTAAAGCCAAACTTCTAGATAAAGTCTCAGCCAAATTGGTAAAGCCTGAATGGGCTGAACGTGTTGTGTCACCTGCATATGACATGTTACGAGCAACCGAGAGAGAGAAACTGATGGATGAGGATCCATACGTTTTCCTGCATGTGACCAGTGCAAAATCCTCTCTTCCGGCAGAGAACAGAACAGCCGCTAATAATGAAGCGCTGAAAAGATTATTTGATGCTGGAGTATATTCCCAGACACTTAATTCGGCACTTTACCTTTATCGATTAACCTACGAGGGCCACCGCCAAACAGCTATCGTTGGAGACATTTCAATTGAAGCATTCGAAGACGGTCGAGTTATCCCTCACGAAAGAACACGAGAATTTCGAGCTAATGATCTCGCAAACCATTTGGAAAATATCGGGATACATTCCTCGCCAGTAGCGCTTGCATATGATAATGATGAAGCGGTCAATGCTCTCATTCAAGAAGCTATGGAGTTTAAACCCATTCTGGACTTCTGCAGGGAAGACAATCTAGAACAAACCATATGGCGAGTACCAGACCAAATCGCAGACAAGTTGTTAATTCTCTTTCAGGATAAAGCCACCTTCATAGTTGATGGACATCATAGAATGAATGCAAGTTACACGGTCTGGGACCGCTCTGGCAGGAGCGAACGCTTTAGTAAGATACTAGGCGCACTATTCTCAGCTGATGAATTGAAAATCAGATCCTTCCACAGGCATGTTTCAGATCTAAATAATTTGACACCAAAAAGCTTGACAACGCGCATTGCAGAAATGGATTTCCATATCGAACCAGTCAAAGATACCGAAGGGCATGAACCAGAGTATGCAGGCCAATTCAGTATGTTTCTTGACGGTAGCTGGTATAAGCTTTCCCCGCAGCGCATACACCCATCAGAATTAGACGCTGTAATTCTACAAAAGAGAATATTACACCCCATCCTTGAAGTCGATGAGGAAGGATCAGATGGGAGACTCCACTACTTGCCAGGCACAATTCCATTAAGCTACCTAGAATCAATCACCCAAAGTGAGGGCGGAGTCGCATTCGCTTTACACCCCGTCAGCATGGATCAACTTCAAGCAATTATTAATAGAAAAAAAACGCTTCCACCAAAATCAACGTACTTTGAACCGAAAGTGCGGTCAGGCATCTTCATCATAAACCGTTAAGTGTTAGAGTTCAGAAAGCCTTTTGTACCCCTCAGCTAACGAAAATTCTACCCCCGCATGGCTGCGATCGAGTTTAGATAATTCGTTGCTCTTGAAAGTAGCCGTATCAGCATCAATACTTGCTGGGCCTATCCCCATAGTTGATTCCAACTGGCTTTGATGGCAAAGAAGAGCATTCAACTTGTTCTTTTCATAACCTTCGCATTGCTCAAAGTGATCTTCAAATTCAGCTTCGAATAGGAGAAGCTCATCCGGTCTGTGTGGAGCTACTTCCTGCTCAGGGAAAAAAAGTGGATCGCGAGCTGCGACAATTGCATCGAGGACTAAATAACCAACTTTTCTATGATCCGGATGGAGTCTATACATCTTCCATGGGTCATGAGTAAGTACAACATTAGGTCGCAAATTCCGTATTAAGAGTGTCAAACGTTTACGTAAGTTTTCGCTGATTTCAAGCTCACCGTCAACTTCACCCAGGAAAGCGACTTTGCCGGTCGCTTTGAGCTCCGCAGCTGCTAAGATCTGCTCACTTTTTCTTTTGGCAATCAGTTCACTCTTGTTAATATTGGGATCCCAAGTACCCTTTGATCCATCTGTGCAGATCAACATGCTTACCTCACAACCATGATCAGCCCATTTGGCGAGAGTAGCGCCAGCTCCAAATTCAATATCATCAGGGTGAGCGCCAATAGCTAACGCTCTTTTAGGGACTTCAAGGTTTTTGGTGACCACATCCTTATTCTAGACCCAGAAAAGATTGACTAAAGAACATGATGAAGATCATCAGGGTCATCAATATCAAACGAAAAGGGAGAATCTGCTACTACGAGGACCTCAGCTTCCAACATGGTTGCAGACTTCAAGTGACGCGTATACGAACCAGGTCCATAGCTAAATTCAAAATCGATATTTGTAGGCAATACAAGGACATTCGTGCCATCTAATTCACTGTCAGGAACGATGACTATCTCTTCCATCTCAAATAAGGATAGAAGTCCCGAGGGGTAAACCAAGTCTCCATGGGTTATCAAGACACTCTCGAAACCCCTTTCGCTCAAACTACGAAAGCCAAAATCCACAGCTTCGTTTAGCCCCTCAGATGGATTACGAAGAATTTCTGCCCCCAAATCACGAGCCCAAGACTCAACAGCGTCGTTCTCACAAGATATAAATACAGGAGTTTCTAGACAAGCCGAGACGACCAAAGTAGCTAACTCCTTAGCTAAATCTGCTCGAGCATTCGAATCCAATACCGTAGACAGGCGAACTTTTGCAGACTCAAAATCTTTAATAGGGATCAGTACAGCTTTATTAGACATAAAATACTTCGCTTATGTACTCTATAGACAATTCCCGCAGATTCTAGCGCTACGATGCAAGCGTGACATTTCAAGTAGCAGTTATAGGCGGCGGAAGTTGGGGAACAACGGTTGCCCACCTAGTTTCTCATAACCTGCCGACAAAACTGTGGTGTCGAGATCCAGTAGTCGCCAGATCGATAAGTCAAAAGAATAGAAACATCAGGTATCTGGGCAAAAACAAACTTCATCCACAACTGCACGCTTCAGTGGATCTAGAAGAAGTAGTAAAGAACGCAGATATCGTCTTGATGGCTATTCCATCTATGAGCTTTAGGGAGGTCCTTCGAAAGTTATTGCCTCTCTCGAAACCTGACACCCCGATTATTAGTCTCACAAAGGGACTCGAACGAGAAACTAATTTAACAATGACACAAGTCATAGCATCTGAGTCGCCAGGAAGGCCTACAGGAGTCCTAACTGGGCCAAATTTAGCTGGTGAGGTACTTGCTGGAGATGCCACAGCGGCAGTAGTAGCGACGGAAAATGAATCTTTACGTGCACAAGCATTCCAAGTCTTTTCAACAGAGACATTCAGGGTTTACACAAGCGAAGATGTAGTTGGTTGCGAATTAGGAGGAGCATTCAAGAACGTTCTCGCATTAGCAGTAGGGATGACAACTGGCTTAGGAAATGGAGACAATACAAGAGCCGCTGTTGTTACACGAGGGTTAGCGGAATTAGCAAGATTAGGAAGTGCAATGGGTGGAGCAGCTGAAACCTTTTCCGGACTCGCCGGGTTAGGTGACTTGGTAGCCACCTGCTTCTCTCCTCAAAGCAGAAATAGGTATGTTGGCGAGGAATTAGGGAAAGGGCGAAAGACAGCGGAAGTTCTTGCAGAGATGAATAATGTCGCGGAAGGCGTCGTCACGGCTCCTGCAGTCACTTCCCTCGCAGAGATACACAAAGTAGAAACCCCCATTAGCGACCAGGTAACTGCTGTTTTGGAAGGCAAGATAACAGTCACAGACGCCTACGATATTCTGCTGATGAGGGAGCAGAGATCTGAACGATAGCAGTTAAAATAACGACAGATGATTCGTGAGGTCAGAATGTAATGCCAGAACTTGGGATATTAGGAAATCATGTACTGCTAGACCTAGACTCCTCCGGGAATCTAACATGGCCTAATGTCACCCCCCAGAGACTGTGTTGGGGAGTTGGAGCAGATGATCGATGGCATTTCTCCGAAGAAAGAGCATCTATCAGGCAAAGCGTCGATAGTAATGAAATCACTACGATAACTCGCATGAGAGTACCAGGAGGCGACATCACTCAACGCGTCGAGGTGATTCCGTGGGGCGGCCAAAGCGTAACAAAACTTGAGTTCTACAATGAGACACCCATACCAGTGGCAATAAGCATCATGCTATTAAATTTCGGCCCCGTTGAGGTTAACTCCACAATCATAAGGAATGATGCGAAGCCTATCATTGCCTCCAGTAAAGCCCCAAGGATGATTATAAACGGATCAGGATATCAAGATATAACCAATCAGATAATGAACGCAGAAATAGAGGCCCTAACCACCAGTACATCATCGATAAATAAATCCTGTAGTGACAACGCTCTTATCTTTCCCCTCCCTCATTCAACAAAGCTTGAAATAATTGTAAATAATGAGAATCTAGATAATCTTCCGGACATTGAACGCCTTCCTTCGTTCACTGACGTCTCAAATGGCTGGCTAAAGCATTTTGAAAATGGCATGGAAATACAAACTGACGACAACAGACTCGCATCGGTGCTCAACACTGCTAAAAGGCATCTTCTCATAGGATCCGATCAGGAAATCACTTCACGCTTTTGGGATGTGGACTCCGATAAACCTGTGCTTCCACTTACCGCTCTTGCACTTATGGCTTGGGGTTTTGCCGATTCAGCGAAGCAACTCATCTTTAAATACATGGAAAACTCACCAACAAATCTGTTCAAGAATAGCGTCAGCAAAGAAACGCTTTATGCACTTTGCCTATGGCAGAAATATCTAGAGTTCTGCTCTCAAGAAGAGGAATTGGAAGACATTATCCCTTGGCTTAACGAAACTGTGCATCAACTTCTTGCATCGTTACCAAGCAAGCGAAGACTAAAAAAACGAGATATCACTCTAGAAATAGTCTCCCTTAGGGCAGTAATTGAAATCCTGACATTCCTGCAACAAAAATCACTCGCATCAGAACTTCAAAGTCGACTTGTAGATATCGAAGAAGTAACAGAGAGGAAAGAAACCCCTTACCCATTTGGAAAGTACACAGACTCTTACCAAATAGCTATTGCAACTTTGGGTGAGTATCTCCAAATTCAAGAAAATTCTCTGACTTTGGACCATATTCTTTCCAAAGCTGACCAAACAGGATCCCTAATCACGGATTCAAGGCAGCAAGACCCTGTCTTCTCAGCGCTTTTCTTACTGGCAATACGTGCAGGATTTCTTCAAGAAAGCAAATTGTCATCTGGAGACAAACAAATCCAAATTGCATCCTCATATAACCCAGATTGGATAGGAGTAGGGATTCAAGTAAAAAACGCGCCCATCAGTTCTGGAATTATGGGGTATGCAATTAGGTGGCATGGGACGTCACCAGCCCTTCTCTGGGAGGCCAACACTTCGACAAGAATCCAAATTAATGCATGGAGCCTAGATAAAAGCTGGTTTAGTAACGACCAAATAGGCGAAACACTTCTCTCAAAACAAATTCCAAGAGAAACTGCAGTGACAATCCATGCAGACGCTAACCCTGTGAAACGCCGGATAGAGCCCGACTCATCAGATAGCGCTACCTTTCAATAAAGACTCTTGATCATTTTTCAAGTTCAGCTAACCTCAAAACGTGTCAACTCCTCTGAGAAAAGCGAACAAGCACAACGCCCCTACGAAAAGATTTGAACACAGTCTTTGGTCCGCCGGAAATAAACATGTCGTCGGAATTGATGAGGTCGGTAGGGGCGCATGGGCTGGGCCACTGACAATCGCAGCAGCCGTTATCCCTAAAGACAAAAGACTTTATAAAGTCCGAGATTCAAAAGCACTCAACGAAAAAGAAAGAGAATCACTATACGACGCCATAACAAATTGGTGCTCACACTGGAGCGTCGGACACGCCACAAATAAAGAATGCGACGAATTCGGAATGTCACATGCACAAAAGCTAGCAACAAAACGTGCCCTTACATCGCTAAACATAGAAATAGATCATGCACTAATTGATGGGAAATGGGACTTTGTTGGGGAAATAGTCGGCAAAGCAAATAGAACCATGATTATCAGAGGCGATGCCAAGTGTTTATCAATAGCCGCTGCGTCCATCCTAGCGAAGGTCACGAGAGACAGGATCATGAAGGAGCATCACAAATTGTTCCCAAATTACGCATTCGAATCTAACAAGGGATACCCATGTCCAAAACATAAAAAAGCTCTATATGAATCAGGCCCAACCCCACTACATAGAATTTCATGGAAATACATGAAAGACATCCCATACTCTCAAGCTCCCCAACCAAGAAAGGACCCAGCTCAAAACACTTTATTTTGACAACAATGCACCGATTCTAAGTTCATCGTTTACATGTCGGCATACTACTCGGTGAACAGCTACGATCAGAATATGGGTCAACCAGTAACAGTCATTCAAAAATCAGTCACAAAACCCGGAGTACTCCGATTTGAAATCAACCGAAGTATTACCGGGATGGATCACGAACGATATTCCATTGAACAAGAGATCTTAGGAACACGACCCCCTGACGAACTCGCCAAAGCTCTATTCAATTTGGGCGGAATAGAGAAAATTCATATGAACAGTAATGTAATAACAATAGATCAAGCAAAAGGGCAGATTAATCCGGCGGAGATAGCCAAAACAATCACCGAAATGTTCACCTATTATTTACCCGGTGTAGAAGTTCCTAGTTTTGAAACAGCTACAGAGGGCTAAACTTTAACAAATACGAAAACTGTTCATGGGGGCGCAATGACAATCGCAAGGATCACCGAGGTAATATCAACATCCACAATCAGTTTTGACGATGCCATCAAAAAAGGAATTGAAAGAGCCGCCAGAACTCTGGATAATGTCGATGGAGCTTGGGTCCAAGACCAAAAGGTCACAGTAGAAAATGGATCTATTTCTCAATTCGAAGTAACGCTAAAAATTACATTT
The DNA here is from genome assembly GCA_011523005.1 of Acidimicrobiales bacterium. Classification (GTDB taxonomy): domain Bacteria; phylum Actinomycetota; class Acidimicrobiia; order Acidimicrobiales; family UBA8592; genus UBA8592. The sequence goes on along the minus strand of WTHU01000027.1, from coordinate 3,141 downwards.
GTTCTAAACGACTAAAGTGCACGAAACTATAATCAAAGTCCGATTTAACGAACTAGACGCCTACGGGCATGTAAATCATTCCAACTACCTTCACTACTTTGAAGAAGCAAGAATTTCCGCCATGGATAAAGCAGGAAAGAGCATTGATCAACTACTCAATGAAGGTTTCCTTCTTGTCGTGGCGCAAATTGAAACACGCTTCTTAGCTCCTGCCCACCTATCAGATAGCCTTTTGATTGAAAGCGGTATAACACAAATCAGAAGAGCCTCGGCACAATGGTTTCAGAGAATAACAAAAGGCAAAACTGTTGTAGCTATTCAAAATACGCGCGTCGGATGCACAACACCACAGGGAAAACCATGTAAATTCCCAAACGAACTCCAACAAGCCATCAAAGAGTTATTAGTCACTAAGGAAAAATAGACTAAACACCACTCCTGTCAGCTTCCTGTACAGTTTGAGAGCCCATGTCAACGAAACGACTATTCCTGTCGGCAATGCTTTCTCCAGCTGCATCCACAACAAGAACAGCCCCGTTTGTAAAACTGGCTTCATCTGATGCCAAGTAAAGAACAGCGTTAGCAATATCCTCCGGAGTTCCAGCGCGACGCAATGGATTATTAGCACCAATTAATTTGGAAGCTTTCTCTAAATCCTGATGATCACCAGTAACAAGTCGCGCAGTCAGACCCGAAACCGTGCCACCTGGCGCAATCACATTACAACGAATACCGTGCGGACCTAATTCAGTAGCAACTGATTGCGACAAGCCAACGACCGCATGCTTAGCTGCGGTATAGACGTGGGGGCCCAAACCTGCTCGAACTCCAGCAGTTGAAGCAGTATTGATGATTGAGCCGAATCCTTGATCTTGCATGACCCTCGCAGCATGCTTAATCCCATAAAACACACTGTTGAGTAGGACATCAATAGTGCGTAACCAGCCATCGCGCTCAATATCAGTAATAGGGCCAACTGAACCCAGAATTCCAGCATTATTAAACATGACATCAAGTTTCCCAAACTGACTCACCGCAAAATCTACACACGCTTCCACTTGAATCTCATCAGCAACATCAAGCGAAAATGGAACAGCGTTATCACCTAGCTCAGTTGCAAGCGACTGCGCTAAATCCTCCTGAATATCAGCAACAACGCACTTAGCACCCTCCTCAACAAAGCGACGAACAGTGCCTTCCCCAATGCCGCTTGCACCACCGGTAATGATTGCTACTTTCCCTTCAACTCTTCCACTCATTCCAATCCTCATCTTCTCTAAATCTCTAGCTGACACTACTGCTCAAAACACCTTAATGCATTTCTACAGGTGGATTATCAGCACAAAACAAGTGTAAGTTATTCCTTGTGCTAAGCGACTACCGAATGATGACAATTCATGCCCACCCAGATGACGAATCGTCCAAAGGCGCTGGATCTGTTGCTCTCTACTCCGACGCAGGCGTTACAGCTACCTTAGTTTGTTGCACTGGCGGGGAAGAGGGCGACATCCTAAACCCTGCAATGGATAGGCCCGAAATAAAACAGAACATAGCAAAAGTCCGACAAGAAGAACTGGCCAAAGCTGCAAATATCATTGGGTATAAACGCGTTCATTATCTGGGATACAGAGATTCTGGCATGCCAGATACCGAAGCTAATAAAAACCCAGACTGCTTTGCAAATGCTCCGCTTGACGAAGCGGTCGGTAGACTCGTCAAAATTATTAGAGAAGAGAAACCTCATGTCATAGTGACGTATCCTGACGATCAGCAAGGCTACCAACACCCAGATCACCTAAAGGTATTTGACATTAGCTTGCCAGCTTGGAAGGCGGCAGGGGACCCATTGAAGTTCCCTGAATTTGGAGACCCATGGACACCGTTGAAGCTGTACTACACAACTTGGAGTCGTGCGCGTATCGAAGCGCTGCATGACATGTTTATCAAACTGAAGATTGAATCCCCCTTCAATGACGCATGGTTTGATCGACCTTCCCAAGATCATCGAATTACCACAAAAAGTGATGTTGAAAAGTTCTCTCAGCAAAGATCAGATGCTCTCTTAGCGCATGCGACGTAGGTTGACCCAAATCCCCCATCTGGGTTTGGGCTACCGGCAGAAAAATCTGCGGAGGCAGACCCCTGGGACGACTACATTTTGGCTTTCAGCAGAGTAGGTCAGATATGTAATGAATCAGATCTTTTCGAAGGAGTAGAATGAAAGATCTCTTTACTGAGGATTGGTTAAATTCATTAAAAGAACTGGGATCAGAATTACCTCCAATTGATCTAACCATCACATGCCAATACGAAATATCTGGTGCACCTCAAGGCAAAGTTCGGTACTACATTGAAATTGAAAATGGAAAAGTAACTGACGCAGAATTAGGAAAACATCCTTCGCCAAACTGTTCTGTATCGACAACATACAAAGAAGTGTTGTCCATCTTGCAGCAAGAAAAGTCAGTAACTGCTTCATTTATGCAAGGGAATTTTAAAATTGATGGGGAATACGAGAAGTATTTACTCACAATGAACGCCATCAGGGCAACAAAGGAATGGGACAATATGCAACAGGCCCTGATGAGTCTTTAACTTATAAGCCTCATGTAGTTTTACTCATCTATGCCGCGTTCAATAGATCAGCGAGGCGTTTCCGGCCTTCCTGCAAAGCCTTCCTCGAAGCTGCGAGCCCGCGCTTGGCAGCTTCCTTATCAGCATCGGTTGCTTGCCAACTAGCATTTTCTGTTTCAATGAGAGTTAATTGTTTGTGCATACTTACATTGTCCAAGAAGGGTGTGACAATTCTATTTTTGCCTACTTCTGCTCCTTCTTCTTTGTCATAGGTCTGCAGACCCTAGTAACCTTCCACAAGGACAAGGAGATAAGTCATGACTATTAAGAAAGTAGCTGTAATCGGTGGCGGAACAATGGGGTCGGGAATAGCGGAAGTGGCAGCGAAATCGGGATGCGACACCGTCGTTGTAGAAATTGATGCTTCCCTAGCTGAACAGGCTCAAAAGAAATTAGAAGTAAGCACAGAAAAGGCAGTGTCAAGAGGAAAAATGACCGATGAAGATAGATCGGGGCTCCTGAGCAGAATATCTTTCACCACAAGCTTCGATGAACTTACAGATCGAG
>WTHU01000152.1 GCA_011523005.1 Acidimicrobiales bacterium | reverse complement strand
CATTTCTAGAGATGAGCAAGTCCACGTGGCTACAAATAGCCTGGTGTGTCGGGAGCTGCAGCTTGATTGGAGCCCTTCTCTTGACAAGCTCCGTAAGGCAACTATCGCTTGGGTGACACAGCCACTCAAGATCAATACATCCAATAAATATTTGGACAAAAAATTTTGGCTGGATTCCAGCGATCGTTTGATGTACGAAGGCAAAGCTCCTGAGTTGTCGGAAACACGATCAGCCCGGATGCCAGCCTTCTTCGAGCATAGCAATGTCAACCTCCCCCAATACGCTTAACTTCCTAACCGTTGAACGACTTCTAGAAGAACTTGATGTTCTCTATCCACCAACAGTAGTCGGACCTCAGTCTCAGTTCCATCAGGTGCTGTACTCATCAGGTCAAAGGAGTGTTGTTGAGTGGATTAAAGAACGAGTACAGGAACCCTAAGTATGTGTAGACGTAGAAGTCAAGATGATGGCATGGCACAAGCCGTCCAAGCAGCCAACGCACGAGCAAAGCGAGAAGCGATGAGTGTGATTGAGGCACAACAAAAGGCAATGGATCGCATGGCAAGCATGGTTCCTGAGAAGCCTAAGTACACCCCACCTCCGACACAGGTCCGCAGCAGTTATGCAGACTCTGGTCAAGGTGTAAAGACTGCCAAGCGTGATCGTAAGAAGAGCAACCTTGGCAGCCTGCGTATCAAACTAAACCCGACTACCAACATGGGTGGTTCGGGTACTGGCACTGGACCTAACCTTGGATAAATAGATGACAGCTAGAACAAGGTACGATTATCTAACCAGTCACCGGCAACACTTTCTCGACACTGCCATTGAGTGTTCAGAGCTTACTCTCCCGTACCTCATCCAACGTGATGAGAACAGGACTAACCACAAAACCCTTCTACAACCCTGGCAATCAGTAGGTGCCAAGGCGGTGGTGACGCTGGCGTCGAAGCTAATGCTTGCATTGCTTCCTCCGCAGACCACCTTCTTTAAACTCCAGATCCGTGATGACAAGCTAGGCGAAGAACTGCCAGCTGAGATCCGGTCTGAACTAGACCTGAGCTTTGCCAAGATCGAACGGATGGTGATGGACTCCATCGCTGCATCCAGTGATCGCGTCACTGTTCACCAGGCAATCAAACACTTGGTTGTCGGTGGCAATGCATTGTTGTTCATGGGTAAGGATGGTATTAAGCATTACCCACTCAATCGGTATGTCGTTGAACGTGATGGCAGCGGTAACGTAATTGAGATCGTAACCAAAGAACTGATCAACAGGGAGCTTCTTCCCAAGTCGGTTACCCAAGATGCAATGGTAACCAAGAATGCAAGTGGGAAGCTCACTTCATATGACAAAGACGTCGAGGTATTTACTCACGTCAAGCTAGATAACAACAGATGGGTCTGGCATCAAGAGTGCTTTGATCAACGCATCCCTGGCACAGACGGTAAGTCTCCTAAGGATGCAAGTCCCTGGCTAGTCCTCCGGTTCAACACAGTTGACGGTGAGGAGTATGGACGTGGACGTGTCGAAGAATTTATTGGTGACCTACGTAGCCTCAATGCACTGTCTCAGGCATTGGTAGAAGGCTCTGCAGCAGCGGCCAAAGTTGTGTTCCTTGTCTCACCCTCAAGCACGACGAAGGCGCAGACTCTGGCCCAAGCTGGCAACGGTGCCATCATCCAAGGAAGACCTGACGATGTTGGTGTTGTACAAGTAGGTAAGACTGCTGACTTCGCAACAGCTGCACAACAGATGCAGTCGTTGGAGCGAAGGATTGCAGAAGCCTTCCTGATCCTGTCTGTACGTCAGTCCGAAAGGACCACGGCTGAAGAGGTACGCCTCACGCAACTAGAACTTGAGCAACAGTTGGGCGGCTTGTTCTCCCTACTGACTGTTGAGTTCTTGGTGCCATATCTCAACCGTAAATTGCTTGTACTGCAACGCTCTGGCGAGCTACCCAAGATCCCCAAGGGATTGGTAGAGCCAACCATTGTTGCAGGTATCAATGCACTGGGTCGCGGTCAAGACCGTGAGTCACTTACTTCCTTCATCATGACGATTGCTCAGACCTTAGGTCCTGAGGCAATGATGAAGTATCTCAATCCTGATGAGGCAATCAAACGCCTCGCAGCTGCACAAGGCATTGATGTTCTGAACCTCGTGAAGAGTATGGAACAACAACAGTCTGAGCAGCAAGCTGCCATGCAGCAGCAACAGCAGATGCAGATGATGCAAGCCGCACCGCAAATGCTGAAAGCTCCCCTCGTCGATCCTTCGAAGAATCCAGACGCTGAAGATGTAGCTAACAACTTCATTGACGGAATGATGGGAGAAGAACAACCACCACAAATGTAAATGGCTGAAGTATTAACTTACGATCCTAGTAATGATCCACAAGCAATAGCTGCTGCTGAAGAACGTGACGCTGAGTCTCTCGCCGTCGGCGAACAGATGGAAGCTGACCAGCAGGAATTACTGGCAGGCAAATATAAGTCTGCACAAGACCTAGAGAAGGCGTACATGGAACTCCAGCGCAAGCTGGGTGAAGGTGATACCGATGCTGGTGAAGAGGCAGAACCTGTAGAGGAAGAAGCTGAGCCAGCAGAGGCAAGCCCCGTGGCTGAATTCATTAACTCTGCTGCTGATGAGTATGCAGAGTCTGGTCAGCTCAGTGAAGAAACTCTTGAGGCGTTCTCAGAGATGACTTCACGTGAGCTGGTCGAGGCCTACATGCAAATGGAAGGTCAGGTTGGAAGCATGGGTGCTCCTGGCGTCGAGCTATCTGACCAAGAGATCAGCTCCATTCAAGACACCGTCGGTGGAGCTGAGCAATATCAAGCCCTTACTGATTGGGCGGGTGACAACCTGTCTGAAGCAGAGGTAGAGGCATACAACGATCTTGTAGCTACAGGTAATGCAGCTGCAATCAACCTCGCATTGCGGGGTCTTTACTCTCAATACACAGACGTTATGGGTTACGAAGGCGAGACACTACAAGGTAAGCCTGCTGCTCCACGTGATGGGTACCGCAGCCAAGCAGAAGTAGTGCGTGCAATGAGTGATCCACGGTACGACCGTGACCCTGCATATCGCACGGAAGTTATGGAAAAACTAGAACGATCTGATATTGAATTCTAAATGAACGACACCAATGTATGGGCCAAAGAGCCCCAAATGATTATGACCGACCATCCCTACGGTGTACCTCATAACGAGCGTGCTGAACAACTTAATGGCCGCCTAGCAATGCTGGGTGTCATGGCAGCACTTGGTGCATACGCAATCACTGGACAAATTATCCCTGGAGTTTGGTAATGCCACAAGGTAAAGGTACTTACGGTACCAAGAAAGGTCGTCCCCCTAA
>WTHU01000164.1:9036-12442 GCA_011523005.1 Acidimicrobiales bacterium | reverse complement strand
ACCAGAACACAAAACATGGGTTGGATTGAAGCGGTAAGATTTGGAGAAACGATGAGGATCGTGGCAAATCAAACAGAGGACGCAACTGAGGGCAGAACCGCTTTTAGGGAGAAACGAAAGCCAAAATGGAGAGCAAATTAAAGAACGCAAGAAGGCTAGGAAGAATTACTGAACATGATGTTAGGCATATACGAAGCAATTCAATGGTCGCCGGATGAGTGACAAGCATTTAAATACCGAAAATCAATCTCAAGCACCGGTGTTTAAATGGGGTGTAGCAACTCATGTTGGAAATGTCCGAACTTCAAATCAGGATAAATATGGGATTGCCTCAAACCTGCTTGCTGTTGCGGACGGGATGGGGGGGCATAATGGTGGTGAAGTAGCTGCTGAAATAGCTGTAACTACCCTCACTGCTTCTAGTGGTTTTCAATCAATTAATGAGTTTGCTTACTTAGTCCAAATGGCACACCATCTGATTCAGGCTAGAGCTCAGGAGAATATAAATCTTGATGGTATGGGGACCACGCTATGCGCGCTGTCAAAAATAAATACTCAGGAGACCTCACATCGAATTGGTGCTGTCAATGTAGGAGACTCAAGGATATATCTCTACACACACAACGAACTTCACCAAATTTCCACTGACCACAGTCTGGTTCAGGAACTTGTCGACAGCGGACAAATCAGTGAAACTGAAGCGAAGTTTCATCCACATCGTAATGTGATAACACGTTCACTAGGCCATCAACCAATAATTCAGGTTGACGCATGGGAACTTGACTTGATAATTGGAGATCGCTACTTGCTATGCTCAGACGGCCTGACAAATGAGATTTCAGATACTGAAATAGCAGAAATACTCTCAACCAAACCTGACCCTCAGCATGCTGCGGATCAACTAATTCAATCGGCGCTGAGCAATCAAGGCCTAGATAACGTGACAGCAATAGTCGCAGATGTCATTTCAGGTAAAGAAAAGAGTAATTCTTCCAATATTCAATTTGAAGTTCAGACCCTTTCGCCAGAAGAAGATGAGAAATTCACCGAAGAGATGAAAAATAGTGATGGAAAGAGCTCAAATTTGCTAAAAAGTTTATTTGAGTTAGTCACAAGGGCTGGAACTACCTAAGCTCTGGCGTTTCAAGATGCAAATTGCTCAAATCTTTTTAATCATTATCCTGTTTCTATCCGTTCTACTTTATTAAGTTTTCGAGTTGGTTCGAGATCAACCTAAGAACAGATATATTGCATTTCCGCAACTCCTTTTGGGGGTGAACGTACTATGCAATCAAAGGATATTAAACTCTTGATTTATGTCTGATAAAGGCTCAATAATCTTCGGCGGAAGATACGAACTCAAAAAGCGAATTGCTCGCGGTGGAATGGCAGAAGTATTTCTTGGGGAAGACCAATTGCTCGGACGCCCTGTTGCTGTCAAAGTTCTTTTCCCTGAGTTTGCGAACGATCCAAATTTTGTCGAGCGATTCAGAAGAGAAGCGCAGGCAGCTGCCAATCTTAGTCACCCGAATATTGTTGGAGTTTTTGACTGGGGAAAGGAAAGAAATACCTATTACATAGTGATGGAATATGTGGAGGGTCGAACTTTATCTCAAATAATCCGTAAAGAAGGCCCATTACCAACTGCCCGCATAGCCGAGATAGCAGATGCCATAGCCTCTGCTGTTGGCTTTGCCCATAAAGGAAACGTAGTGCACAGAGATATGAAACCAGGCAATGTCATCATCTCTGACAGTGGTCAAATAAAAGTTGCTGATTTCGGTATCGCAACAGCAATATCCACAGGTTCGGAAGCAGACCTCACTCAAGCAGGGGCTGTTATGGGGACAGCGAATTACTTCTCTCCTGAACAAGCTCAAGGTTTAAATGTGGATGGGAGAAGTGACCTCTACTCATTAGGAGTAGTGATGTATGAAATGCTGACGGGGACTCTACCTTTCACTGGTGAAACATCAATTTCTATCGCATACAAACATGTGCAAGAACAACCGGAACCAATATCTACAAAGCGACCAGGGGTTCCGCAAGCTTTGCAAGCAATAACAGCGAAACTTCTAAACAAAAAACCCGAACAGCGTTATTCTTCAGCAGCTGAGTTACAAAGCGACCTTCATCAGTTTTTATCTGGTCGATATTCGTTGGATGACAGCAAATTAGAACAAGATATTGATGATAACGAAACCAGTGTAATGACAAGCCCAGTTCCAGCAGATTTTAACGACTCAGATAATTCTGGACCCCCATATCCTCCTGAATATTATGAACCATATGACCGACAGGATAGAAGGATCTGGTTGTGGGGAATATTAACATTGGGTCTTTTAGGTGCATTAGTTGCATTGATAATAGTGCTAGTTAATTTCGTACAGAATACAACGAGTTCGAATACTGATAATTTTGCTATAGAACAGGTTGAACCGGTCTCCCCGACTGGGATTATTGTCCCACTCGTGATTGATCTTGATAGTAGCCAAGCAGTTGCGTTATTGCAGTCACGTGGACTTCAAGTAGGGCGTATAACCACTGAGGTAAGGAATGATGTGCCCTCGGATAGAGTCCTCAGTCAATTTCCGCTACAAGGCACTGAATTGGAAGAAGGGGAAACGGTTGCACTTGTCATAAGTGTCGGCCCCGAATCGATACAAGTTCCAATTGTGGTGGGCCTAACTCAAGAAGAAGCTTTTAATAGATTACAGAACCAAGGTTTCGTGAATATTGAAGTACGTAGAATCAAAACTAATGAATATGATGCGGGTGTAGTAGCAGAACAGGAACCTGAAGCTAGTTCGTTCATAGAACCCACCACGCTTATCGGTCTACGAATCGCAGATGGACGTATTAGTGATTTCATACCAAATCTTACAGGCCAACCTTTGTCCGTTGCTTTTGAAGAACTTGAGGAATTAGGTTGGGCGGTTTCGGTTGAGGAAATTAATAGTGATTCCGTGGCAGATGGAAGAGTTGTTAGCACACTTCCGCAATCTGGGACTGACCACGACTTGGACGAGACGGTAATTGTTCAAATCTCTATTGGGCCATCATCTGTTGAGGTCCCATCAGTTGTTGGGGAAGGGCCTGCAATAGCTGCGAGTATTTTGGCAGGGAATGGATTTATGGTTGCCCCCACTGAAGATTGTCTAGTTGATCCTACTGATCCGAATATAGGGAATGTTGTTTCTCAAACTCCAGCTGCAGGCGAGTCTGTAGATCCCGGAGCAACAATTACTATCTGTATAGGAGTTCCATCAGATCCAATAACTGATCCTGGTTCTGATCCTGGTTCTGATCCTGGTTCTGATCCTGATCCTGGTTCTGATCCTGATCCTGGTTCTGATCCTGGTTCTGATCCTGGTTCTGATCCTGGTTCTGATCCTGGTTCTGATCC
>WTHU01000164.1:0-8936 GCA_011523005.1 Acidimicrobiales bacterium | reverse complement strand
GATCCTGGTTCTGATCCTGGTTCTGATCCTGGTTCTGATCCTGGTTCTGATCCTGATCCTGATCCGACGCCTGACCCATAGCTATCGAATGTGAGGATAGGAATTAACTTTCGATAAAAAAGTTTCTGAGAATCGAATGCCCTTCTTTGGTCAAAATAGATTCGGGATGGAATTGCACTCCCTCAATCCGATACTTTTTGTGCCTTAACCCCATGATGGTTCCATCATCAGTTTCAGCTGTTACCTCAAGTGAATCCGGAAGAGATTCTCGTTCAACAATCAATGAGTGATAGCGAGTGGCCTCTAACGGGTTCGATATTCCTGAAAAGACGCCATGATTCGCATGGGATATAGCAGATGTTTTTCCATGCATAACTTCAGGGGCTCGTACAACGTTCCCACCAAAGAATTCGCCAATGCATTGCAGGCCGAGACAAACGCCAAAAATAGGTTTTATTTCTTGATATTCTCTAATTAATTCCATCGAAATACCTGAGTCAAGCGGTGTTCCTGGACCAGGACTTATCAGAATTGCATCCACATCCAAATCTGCGACATCGTGAAGCGATAATTTGTCATTTCTAAAAACAATTGGTTCTAAACCAAGCTCACCCAAATACTGGACGAGGATATATACAAAAGAATCGTAATTATCTACTACCAAAACACGACTGCTCACGAATTGGAGGGTAGTAGACAACTCATAAATCCACCACTAGAAACCAATCTTAAATAATCGCACCTATCATAAGAGTATGGGAAAACCGCCAAAAGAACGTACGAAAAGTAAACGAATAACGGAGAAGGGAACTCGCCCTGATAATCTTCCCCCAGTTGGATCTTCCTCGATGGGGTACGTTTCCTCAAAAAAGATGAGTTCTCGGTGGGTTGCGCCGACTATGTTTGGATTACTCGGACTCGGTACAGCAATGATCATCGTAAATTACGTAGATCTCCTACCTGGGGGCACTAGCAATTGGTACCTTCTCGGAGGTTTAGGGCTTGTACTTGCTGGGATAGTCACAGCAACACAATTACATTAAACCGACCTTTTCCCTTTAAAGGGAGGAAAAAATGTAGTTAATTACATGTATGTAATTATCCCCAAAGTTTCGCACAACCTGTGGATAACTAACACTTTCCCCTTTATTAACATTATTAACATTAATAACATCATCCACAGGGGACAAAATATTCATACATTCCATTAGTTCATTCGTCTTCAATAACCAAATCCATTTCTGACATGCAATGTCGAGGCGGGTCCGGACTTTCATCGGTAGCAACAGTCATCCTTACCTCGCTCCCACACGATGAACATCGAAAATTAAGCTTAACTTTCCTTAATTCACCTGCAGGAGGTGGCTCCGGTAGTGGAGTAGCTAAAAGTCGAAAGATACTAAAACCAATTCGCAAAATAACGTACCCAATTGCAATTGCAAATAGAACACTAATTACCGTTCCGACCATATCTCCATGCTAGGTGAAGTTAAGAGAAGAAATCATAATCAACACCAACGAGATAAGAATCTGCTTGAAACCAAGACTTATAACAAGAGATGTGGCAATCTCTAGAAGGACTTAAACTTTCGCTAAAGGACAAATATGGATCTCGAATTACCTCTTCTAATCATCAGGATTGCACTGGGCCTAACCTTAGCCGCACATGGATATAACAAATTCTTCAAAGGTGGAAGAATTGAAGGAACAGGTCGGTGGTTTGACAGCATGGGGATGCGCCCTGGCAAGGCACATGCATTCCTAGCGGCATGTGGTGAAATCGGCTCAGGACTTTTCCTCGCAATGGGACTATTAACATCCTTCGCAGCTTTAGGGTTCGTTGGATTGATGTCAGTTGCGTACTGGACAGTCCACAGCAAAAACGGCTTTATGATTATAAATGAAGGATGGGAATACGTATTTATACTTGCCATCTCGGCAGTAACAGTTGCAATGATAGGTCCAGGAAATTGGTCAATAGATCACAAAATAGGTTGGGACAATGAATTAGATGGTTACGCAGGTCTTCTAATCTCTGCAGGTGGAGGTTTACTTGCAGCACTCACACTACTTGGCATCTTTTACCGTCCACCGAAGGAAGAGCCAGCGTAGTAGCTTATCTTCGTTTTTCTTCTCGCATATCAAACGCCACCTTAATAGCCCCTTTTGGGCCAGCCTCAGCAGCATGACGGATGGCATCTTTGTATCTGTGTAGTGGGTATGTCGCAGTCACAAGTCGCTCTAACTTATTTTCCCGAACGAGCGTAAATGCTAAATCATAACTTGTACTAGTGGAGCCATCTCCAAGAATTTCTGTGCCATACGTATAAGAACCCACGATCTCTATTTCACGATGCCAAAGCGAAGTTAAATCAATAGACATTGTTCCAGGAATCCCCATCATTACTATACGACCCCTAGGTCTCGTCGTTTCCAAAGAAGTTGTTATCGAACCGGCACTACCAACAGCATCAATGGTGACATCAGCACCACCAGACAAAGAATTACCGATCATCCTACATCCAGTCACACTTCGGACAGCTCGTTTGAGTTCTCTAGGCTCAACAACAATATCCGCACCTAGCTCACTAGCCAACGATTTCTGCTGAGGATACTTTGCCGCCACAATAACAGTTCCGGCATCAGTCAGTGATCGAATAGAAGCAATTGCACACAGCCCCATAGTTCCTGCACCTTGAACAACAACTACATCACCTGATTGAATTTTAGCCTTTAAAGCAGAATGAACGCCACCAGCCGCTGGCTCTAGAATTACAGCAGCTTCATCAGAAAGATCAGAAGGAACCTCATGGATCTGCGAAGAATGAGCAACGAGCTGGGTACTCCAACCCCCGCCTGTATCTGAACAGAAACCTACTTGTATACCATCCCCAATAGGTCCACTTAGAAGATAACCATAATCATCACCATCACCGGGACAAGCACCTTCAAACGCTGGTTGCTCTCCGCGACTTTCGGCCCCCAGAACAGGCTCGAGCACAACCCTCGTTCCATCTTCGAGCTCTCCGAATACCTCATGACCTGGAACAAAAGGAAAAGAAACTAACGGATCAAAATAACGACTAGATTTCCCATCTACAGTCGCCAAATCACTTCCACATATACCCGACAGCAATGGGAAAACTCTTTTCCACCCATCTGCAGGAATCTCTGGCGGTTCAATATCTTTTAAACTCAGCGGTCCAACTGCTGAACCAACTCCAGGCAAAACCCGAGAGCCAATAGACGCAGCAGCGTATTTCAGTTCTTTCCGTTCGAACACCAAAGCTTTCACGTATCTAACACTAGAGGATTAGAAACTATTTTGGTAAAGAGAACTAATAACATCGACAAACTTTCGCTCGATTTCGTGAAGACGGCATTCTTCTAAAGAAACAAATCTTGGAATACCATTGCAGAAAACCATGTGCCAATCTTAGTAAAGAGAATGAAGGAGAATGCATGCAAGATTTCAACGACCTTTCCGGTACAGCACTTGTTATCGGAGGAACAGGGGGTATCGGTTCTGAAATCTGTAAATTACTAGCTAAAAGAGGCAGTGATATCGCATTTACTTATCAAAATAATTTAGAAAAGGCTGAATCACTATCTACTCAAATAAATGATCTGGGTGCTAATTCATTAAAGCACCCGCTAGACCTAGATAACCAAGACGACGTTCTCAATTTCATACAATCGCTAGGGAATGATGGAGGAATACATACATTGATTTATGCGGCAGGGCCCGTTGTCCCACAAGTGCATCTATCCAATATCCAACCAGAAGTTTTCTCTAAACATCTCAATTCAGAAGTCAACGCATTTTTTGGTGTTGTTATAGCTTCATTACCTTTTATCCGAAAGCAAAATGGAGCCATTATCGCAGTCACATCTGCAGCTACAGATAAATACCCTATCAAGGATGGTTTATCAGCTAGTCCCAAAGCAGCTATTGAAATTTTGATTAAAGGTTTCGCAAAAGAGGAAGGACGATACGGCGTTCGCGCAAATGCAGTGGGCCCTGGAATGTTAACGGATGGGATGGCAGCAACTTTGATCGATAGAGGCGACTACAACCAACATGACCTTGATACTGCGACAGCCAACATACCTCTTGGATATTACGGAAATGCCATTGATATTGCTGAAGCAGTTTGCTTTCTTGCATCCCCCAGAGCCCGATACATAAGTGGACAAATCTTAAATGTAGATGGAGGCTATACAGCTTAAGTTATTTATAAAAGAAGTTGACTAGCTGCTTTCACTGAGAGCTTCAGTAAAGACTTTTTGTAACTCAGTCCGTAGGTCTTCAGTAAATTTCTTGCGAACCGAAGTAGGAACTCTACCTCCATCAACACTAACTAGCTCCATTGGCTCGCCTACAACTATGCGAACTCTTGTGCGTTTAGGAAATTTTGATCCGGGAGGTAAAGCCGGCTCAGTTCCCCCAATTCCTACGGGAATTACTTTCGCGCCTGTCCGAGCAGCTAAAAATGCCGCTCCATCATAAGTCTCTCCAACAAGATCTCCTGTTTGTCGCGTACCTTCAGGAAATACGATGATGGAAGCACCTTTTTCGAGCAGTGATTGCGCTGCTTTGAGAGCGTCTCGATCAGCAGCTCCGCGATTGACCGGAACTCCTCCGAGAGCAGCCATAATCCAAGAGAAAAGACCTCCCGAGAAAAGACTCTCTTTCGCTAACGCATGGATCATTCGAGGAGTTTGAACGACAAGTAAAGGGGCATCAAGATTGGACCTGTGCACTGGTGCAAGAATTACGGGTCCTGGTGTATCAAGAAAGTCGGCGTTTCTACCTCGAACCCGAAAATATGGATAAAGAATTGTCCGAATGAAATACCAAACCATCTTCCGGAATAAACGACCCCCAAATGAGGATGCAATATGTAACGCTCTCTCTTGCCTTGCTCCCAACTCAGGTGACGTGGAAGACATCCTTACCTCCCTGTAGGAATAAACTAATCAAATGTGGCGTGAGGTTTATTCTCTTTCAAACCAGTCGAAGTAACTCGAATAAACTCTGCCTTTTCCCAAAACTCAGAGATTGTTCGGGCGTTACTGTAGCTCATCCCACTCTTTAAACCCGCTACTAACTGCGCAATTAACTTTGCCACTTCTCCTTTATAGGGGACAACTCCCTCAACGCCCTCAGGAGCACGTTGCTCAAAATATTCATCATCGATAAGTTCACCAGTACGAATAGCTCGCGCTTCTATTGCCTCAAAGCTAGCCATACCTCGTACTCGCTTCACAAGCCCCTTCGGAGATGATTCAACTTCACCGGGACTTTCTTTAGTTCCCGCAAACATTGAGCCGATCATCACAGAGTCCGCACCAGCCGCAATCGCTTTTGCAATATCCCCTGATGTTTTAATCCCACCATCTGCGATAACAGGAATCGGAATTTCACTCGCCGAGAAGATGGCCGTTAGTTGTGGAACACCAACGCCAGCGACTAAACGTGTTGTACAAACACCTCCAGGCCCTACCCCAACTTTGATAGCATCAGCTCCAGCCTCGTAGAGATCTTCTGCCCCCGCTTGTGTTGCAACATTCCCAGCGATGACATCCGTATCTGGAAAAGAGTTCTTTAATTCTTTCAAGGCATCAAGAGCGTGCTCCGCATGTCCATGTGCAATATCAAGAACAAGTACATCAACCCCAGCGTCAATCAATGCTTTACTTCTTACCAAAGCATCATGATCAGTTCCTATTGCAGCGCCAGCAACATAACTAGAGTTTTCATTCTTTATGTTTTCCACCATTTGGGCTTGAGCTTCAACCGTCATAAATCGGTGAAGAATACCAACCCCACCGAGAGAAGCCATAGTTATAGCCATCTCTTGCTCGCAAACCGTGTCCATATTCGCGGCAAGGATTGGCAGGTCAATCTCAATGTTTGTTGTTAACCGAGTCTTGAGCGACACATCTTGTCTGCTCCGAATTGAAGAGCGTCTCGGGACAAGAAGAACATCATCAAATGTCAGTCCAGTCTCTAATCTTTCAGATGCTTTATTGCCTAAGGTCATAACACTTTCCGATTAATTTAGTACCGCAAGAAGACTAGCTCAGGAAATGCTTCTCGCCTAATAATTTAGCAATCTCATTTCGTATCACAGAAGTAGTGAATACGCTTTAAAGTAGGCATCATAAACAGACGAACAGGATCTCATGAGTATCTCAGACGGCCCATACTACGAAGACATGCAAAAGGGTTTAATTTTTCCTGCTCCTCCTGCGGTAGTCCTAGATTCGGGACTAGCGTCTGTTTATCAATCAATAGCGGGGGAAGCACTACCGCTAGTACTTGACCCGAAACTATGTGGTGAAGTAACAGGAATAGAACAAAGAATTGTGAGCCCCGGATTACTTCTGCACCTTTCAATTGGGGCAAGCACGGTAGCTACTAAGAAAGTAATCGCTAACCTCTTCTATCGAAATGTACGAATACTTAGACCAGTCTTCCTCGGAGAAGTTCTTCATACCACAACTGAGGTAGTAGCGCTTCAAGACAGCCACTCAACCGGAAAAGGTGTGTTACGAGGGAAAGTTCTTTTGAAAATCACAACATATGCAAATGATGAAAAAGTCCTTGAGTATTATCGAGCTCCGCTGGTTCGCCTTAAAGGTAAGGAACTACCAGGTCACAATGATGACCTTGGCTCGGATTCAGATTTAAACCTTAATGAATACCAACAGGCAAGTTACGAGGATTGGAAATTATCTTCTTTACGTAAATACGAACAACGTATTCCATCTGGAGTAATCAATGATCCACTAAAAGACGTTGTTGACCAAGCACTTGCATTGGTGAAACTGACGCAAAACGTAGCCTCAGTTCATCGTGATGTTCACGCATCCCCATATCCAAATCGTTTGGTCTATGGAGGTCATACCGTTGCTCTAGCGCAAGCATCGCTGAGTAGGGTATTCACAAATACAGCAACGATCCTTGGATGGCATCTCTGCAATCACACAGGCCCAGTCTTTGAAGGAGATCTGCTTTCCTTCCAGCATGAAGTAGTAGATACGCAATCATATGGATCCGGAAATATCAGTGCAGTTCGCTCAAGAGTTTTCGTACACAGAGATAACGAAGAACCTCAAGAAGTTCTTGAATGGATCCCTATTATTCTCACAAGTTGACATAGGGTAAACCAATGAACGATCCACTTAATGTATTCCGATTAGATGGGAAGATTGCACTAGTCACCGGCGCAAGCAGCGGCATTGGTGCCCAAACAGCAAAACTTTTTAGCTCACTCGGAGCTAAAGTTATCGCCGCAGCCCGAAGAGAAGACAGATTACAAGATCTCGCCAATCAATACCCAGACGTGATAGCAGTGAAGTGTGATGTTGGGGTTGAAGCAGATTGCAAAAATTTAGTAGATACCATAATCAATGAATACGGCAAGATTGACATCCTTATCAACAATGCAGGAATCAGTGATCCCATTCCAGCACTAGAGGAAGACCTCGATCAATTCAAAAGGGTTATCCAAATAGACCTCATTTCTTGTTTCCATCTTGCACAGTTATGCGCTCAACATATGGAAACTCAAGAAACCGGTGGAGCAATTGTGAATGTTGCCTCAATCCATGGATTTGTTGGATCATCCCCCAATAATCAACCAGGGTACACAGCTGCCAAGGGAGGACTCATCAACCTAACAAGAGAACTTGCTTTAGAGTGGGCTCGACACGGTATTAGGGTAAACGCAATAGCGCCCGGATATATAACTACTGAATTGACTGATGAAATGATTGCGGGCGAAAGCGGAAGAAAATGGATAGAGCGGAATACGCCCATGCGTCGCCCCGGAGAAGTTACTGAATTAGATGGAGCAATGCTTCTACTCGCATCTGATGCAGGAAGCTATATCACCGGAGAAACTATCGCAATTGATGGTGGGTGGTTAGCGAGATAACTGCATATCCCAGTCTTTCCAATAAGTAATAATTCACATAACGTAGAGCAAGACCAAAGGATTAGAATTTAATGAAAGCAGCTGTTTTTACCGAACCTAACAACCCAATCAATATTCAAGAAATTGAGATTGAAGAACCGCGATCAAGAGAAGTCATGGTTAAAGTATCTCATTGCGGAATTTGTCACAGTGACCTATCCATGCTGGACCTTGGCGGTGCAGGACAACTTCCCGTAATACTTGGCCATGAAGCAGCTGGAACTATTGAAGAAGTAGGTAGAGACGTTACCTCAGTTGCTCCTGGAGATAAAGTCATGCTGACCCCCCTCGCTTTCTGTGGTCAGTGTTATTGGTGTTCTCGCGCTGAACCCACTGCATGTGTAGAAGCACAAAGCTTCACCAGTGGGTTACGTCCGGATGGAACGTCACCATTTTCTAATCAAGGGCAATGTGTTCACCGAGGTTTAGGAGTTGCAGGCTTTTCTGAAAAGACAATTGTTCCCGAATCCGCAGTAGTTAAACTTGACCAAGATACGCCTCTTGATATTGCTTGTGTCATTGGATGTGCAGTCCAAACAGGCGTTGGTTCCGTATTCAATAGTGCAAAGGTTGAGGTCGGTTCGACTGTACTAGTTACAGGTCTTGGGGGCATAGGAATATCAATAGTGCAAGGTGCTCGAATAGCAGGTGCAGAAAAGATAATTGTTTCTGACCCAGTAGCAGAGAGAAGGGAAGCTGCTTTACATTTTGGCGCCACCCATACAATAGACCCTTTAAGCGACGAACTAGTTCCAAGAGTTATGGATGAAACCGCAAATATAGGAGTCGATTACGCATTTGAAGCAGCTGGGGTGGCAGCGCTAGTGGATGACTGTATCAATGCCTCAAGAATAGGCTGAAGCACGCTCATTGTGGGTGTCGCCGCCACACTGGCAACCGTCCCTCTTCTTCCCGTCATGTTAGCAACAATGGGCACCAAGATAATTGGAC
>WTHU01000125.1 GCA_011523005.1 Acidimicrobiales bacterium | reverse complement strand
CATCAGCTACTCCCTCGGCCGTCCCTTCGGCTTCACCGACGAAGATCTCGCCAAACAAATACTGACCGACGCCAAAGCCAAGCAATAAAGCATCAGCGAATTCATTCATTCTTTGGTTCTTTCCCAAACATTCAGGAAGAAGTGAGAATTCTCACCAAATGAAGATTCTCCTAATTAGCAAAGACGACGCCGTGTAATGGGAAACAGTTTATTAAATATTGGATGAAGCCGGTGACCCCGAAATCGTCGACCTCCTCCGCAAACACGGAGCTAAGACAGCTGAAGAATTGAAAGCTAATGGCAAATAATGAGGTCTCACTAAACCATTCACAGAAACTGTGTGAGACTCATTGAGAAAAGGGAGAGACAGTGGGATTATTAAAGTATTAGACTTCGATTTAATGGGTTTTTAGTAAAAAGAGGGTGACGGTTAAACAAGAACTTGTCTGCTATTGACAGTAGGAAGAATATAATGAATTTATCAAAAAGAGGTCTATGCATCGTTTACTAGAAATATTTTTGAGTGGTTGCATTCTTTTATTTGCAGTGCCGCTTAAAGCTCTAAAAATTGCGCATTCCAGTGATGCATCGAAAATCGAAGTGCAAGCTGCAAAAGAAGTAAGACGTTACATTTTTCTCCGAACTGGCATAGCTCCTGAAGTGATATCAGCAAACAGATATCCTGACTTGCCAGATTGTGATGTCATTGTCATCGCCGCTGACAACAAGTCCATTATTGCAAAGCTGAAATCTGAATACGGGAATGTGGATGCGCCGGATTCCGACAATCGAAAGGGTTATATACTTAAGTCTATAAATAAGAATGATAGGCATATCCTAGTCATTACTGGCGCTGATCCCGTGACTACGTTGACTGCCGCCTATCGATTTGCGGAAACGATAGGATGCTACTTCAATTTGGCAGGAGATGTAATTCCTGACCAGAAATTGGCATACCCTCTGGATATAAGTGACTATGATGAGAAATCACAACCGTGGTTTGAATTAAGGGGGAATCTGCCTTTTCATAATTTCCTTGCCGGCCCCGATTTTTGGAGCAAAGCCGACTACAAGTCCTTCATGACACAACAGGCTAAAATGGGATTAAACTTTTTTGGCCTGCATCATTATCCCGAGCGTGGAGAACCTTCATCAATTGAGGGGCCTGAGCCGCATGTTTGGATTGGCCACAAGAATGACGTTAATGATGACGGCACCATAAAAGAGGGAGGTGCATACACCACATATTGGGCAAGCACCTTTCGGACTGCTGAGAACAGCTGGAGCGGAACGCCCGTTAAGACATCTGGTTTCAGCGATGGCGCCAACCAACTTTTTGCATATGATGAGATGGCATCAGACGCAATTGGATTAAAGATGCCTACTACTCCTAATGAGAAAGCTGAAGTGATAAACAAGGTTGGATTCCTACTTCATGATGCCTTTACCCATGCAAAAAAACTAGGAATCAAGACAGCTCTTGGTAGCGAATCCCCTTTGGCATTTGAGCCGGGTAACTCTCAGATGAACGATGAAGGTGATCCTGCTCACATAATAACCAAAGATTGGATACGCACCTGTCCTCCACATGTTCGAGACAGAATGAGAGATGTATATGGATTCACCGTTCCTGTTTCCAGAGGTGCTGATAATGAAGCCTTTGCTAAATCTCTTTATCAAGGAATCTTTACCAGGATTATGAGGACCCATCCATTGGATTATTTTTGGCTGTGGACTTACGAAATGTGGTCGTATGGAGGTCATGAACCCTCAAGAAAACAGATAGAAGCAGTTGCAGACGACTATAAATATGCCCAGCAGGTCATGACAGAAATGAAGACGCCATTTAAGCTGGCTACTTTTGGTTGGAAGGTTGGAAGCTCCGGTGGAGATGGTGATGAATTGGAGTTTCATGATGATCTACCCCTCGGAGTTCCCTTTGGCACTTTGTGGGATAATGCGCAGGGTATGTGGGCGGTACTGCCGACTGGTCGTAAAGGTTGGACTTCTTGTTGGTATGAAGAAGACTGGGGACTAATACAGCCTCAACTGCGATGCATGAGTGTATATAATGAAGTTGCTCATGGGTTACGAAATGGCGGAGTTCAAGCTAATATTGCAAAACATTGGCGGATTAAGTCTGTATCACAAGCATCTGCTGCACATGCCAAATTGTCATGGGATAATCGAGCTCAAGTCGGTGGGGAATTGCTAAACTTCGAGAAAGCCTTAGCGAAGTATCCAATATTCGATATTTTTGAAACCTCAACAGTCAATCAGCCACCTGCTTTTGTAAGCTGGATTACAAACCACTATCAGGATTGGGCTAAGGCTAACTTTGGACCTGAGAAATCTGATGAAATAGGTGCACTATTGGCTATGGCTGACAGACTAGGAGAACCAAAACTAACTGGTGATGGTATAAAGGGTTCCATACCTAGATCTTCCCGATTTCTTCCGAGTGCCCTCAATGAGTTGGA
Organism: Acidimicrobiales bacterium; assembly: GCA_011523005.1. Lineage (GTDB taxonomy): Bacteria > Actinomycetota > Acidimicrobiia > Acidimicrobiales > UBA8592 > UBA8592. The sequence goes on along the minus strand of WTHU01000125.1, from coordinate 909 downwards.
AGACGATGATCCGAAGAGTGCGGGAGATCAAAGATTCTTAGATGCCATTCATGTATATAAGCAGTTCTGTTCTTATAAAGACCATATCGTTGGGCTTGGAAACAGAGATCGCTATATGTATTGGTATCACTTCTTTCAAGGTCAGATAGAATTGTGCAAGATGGCTGTTTACAGACAATTATATGTTGATAGTGATTTTGCTGATATAGCTAAGAAGAAGCTTATTCTGGAAAGCTGGAGCAATTTGATGACGCATGAGATACAGCGCGTAAGAAATATTTCAGAATTGGGTGTGATAGCCCAGTTGCATCAGTCAACATTGATGGACACTATCAGAGGGGAATTAGAGATTACAGATCCGATTAAGACCACTTACAAAGGAAAGAATTCGGTCAGGGCTATGCCAGAATTATCTCAGATACATAGTGGCGAGAATTTTGAACAGAAGGTGATATTTATTGGCGCAGGTGGGGTGGTTAAGCCCGAAATGCATTACAGAAAAATTGGATCATCAGGACAATTCTCTGCTGTGGATCTTACGCCAGTTAACAGCAGTAGTCATGTGATGAGGGCGTCATTAGCCAATCCAGGCTACGACTTTGAATACTTTGTCAACGGTGTGATAGATGGGCAGAAAGTTACTTATCCTGTTACTGGAGGTAAAAATACAACAAGTATCAATAAAACAGTCGTGATTGCTCCCTAGTGCTGCTATGTAAAATAATATATATTAACATAAATCATCCAATTGGCATTAAACTCACTCTAAGTATTGTGAGACTCATTGAGAAAAAGGGGAGACAGTGAAATTGGCGCTGTCGCAGCTACTTATTCATTGGATTTTTGAGCATGTAGAGGGTTCGATTCCCTTCACCCGCTCCACTTCTCCACCCTTCATTCTGAACGGTT
>WTHU01000057.1 GCA_011523005.1 Acidimicrobiales bacterium | reverse complement strand
ACTATCCCTCATTGGGATGAACCGAAAGCTATGGAAGCTCTCCGGCCGTTCATGATTGAACGCGGCGTTCCTGGTGCGCAACAAATTCCCGCACGTGTTCGCTTCAATCCTCTACTGGGCCAAACCACAAAAAACTAAAGTCATGGACAATGAGTTATGTGTCCTAATGATCGTTTTATTATTGAGGTAGCGCCTCAAGAGTATAGAGATTTACGCCTGTTTGGATCGAACTTGTTCGTTCTGCGAACTCTGGAGTTCCCATGAAGGCTCCCATCGCTTCCATGTCTACCCCATAGGCGACGATTGCTACTTTGTTATTGTCCAAGGGACCGGCTTCCATGCTGTCTGAGAATTTGGCTCTTTCGGCTTCGTCTTCATCGAAAACTTTTCGCCATGCTCCATAATCTATGACGCCATCAACCACTACTAATAAATCCATTTCTCTCCTTATTCACGAAGTCGCTTTATGCGAGCGAAGCTAAAATCGCTGGTACTGCATCTTCAATAGTCAACATAATTTTCGTTTCCATGCTTAAGTATTCGCTGTAAGTGAGGCTGGTTTCATAACCCGGCATGGCACTATCATTCTCAGCGATTACGATGCCACCGGACCTGTCTGCAAAGACATAGTGCGATATTGTTCCTTCAGCAGCTCCATGTTCTGCAAAGAGTTCCATCAGTTTCGCTGTTTCTTCTTTACTAGGGAATCCTTTAAATTTGTACGTCGTTAACGTGAGCATACTTTATCCTTTCTGTTACGTTCATAACCTAAACCATGCCTTTAACAACTTCTAGTTACGGGTTCTAAGTTCATACTGCGTTAACATTGCGCGATTGTGTTAACAATGCATGAATACGCTTGGAGAAGTTGACTTTTTGATCGGGATACCAAAGTATTTAGCTGTAAATATCATTGATGAAAGATGAGACTAATGACTAATTCAGTTGCGCAGCATTATGGAAACGATGGGATAGTGTCCCGAATCATTTCAGCACTTTCAGAGGCTGGATTTGATATTGACAACCTAAAACCTGATGTTTTCGCAGGAGCTGACGAGTTTCATATAGGTGGCCGCAAAGGCAGCGAATTTGTCGCCAAGGCATTGGACATGAAATCAGGCCAACAACTTCTTGATATTGGCTCCGGTATAGGTGGGCCAGCCCGCTTCATCGCAAATACCCTTGGTGTCATAGTTGAGGGGATAGACCTAACCCCTGAATTTGTGGAAGCCGCAGTCGAGATAACTGAAATGGTAGGCATGACTGAGCAGGTATCTTTCCAAATTGGTTCTGCTATATCAATCCCATTTGACGATGATACGTTTGATGCGTCGACCATGCTCCATGTTGGAATGAATATTCCCAATAAGGGGTTGCTCTTTAGCGAAATGGCGCGCGTGACGAAACCTGATGGGTCAATCGTGGTGTACGATGTCATGCGAACCGGGGAAGATGATCTCGTTTTCCCGATGCCTTGGTCCTCCACATCGGAATATAGCTTTGTGGACACTCTAGATGCATATGTGAAGGCTGCAGAAAACGCAGGACTAGAATTATTGACGGTTGATGATCATGCTGAGATGGCTTTGTCATTTTTTAGTAATCCTCCATCAGATCCACCACCGGTGAATTTGGGTCACCTTATGGGAACGGGAATGCCTGAAATGGTGGCTAATGCAGGGAATGCAATTAAAAGTGGCACCATAAGCCCTGTATTGTTGCGTTTCACGAATTAGCGTTTGAAATGACTGGTACGTTTCGCCTTTCCTATTTCTTTTGGATTAGTGTCACTCCGTCGCCTATGGACAGCATTGTGCAGGTCACTCGATCATCATTGCGTATGTAACTATTGAAATCTTTGATTGCGTGTGTGTCATCATCGTTTGCGCTTTCATCGATCACTCGTCCTGACCACAGAACATTATCAATGACAATCATGCCATGGTCGGAAAGGCGGCTTAGAACTGCGTCGTAGTAGTTCTTATAATTCCCTTTATCAGCATCTATAAAAGCAAAATCTATTTCTGTATCTTCAGGAAGGTTGTCAAGAGTTTCTATAGCGGGTGCGAGGACTAGTTTTATCTTGTCATTAAGTCCCGCTCGTTCCCAGTAGGTTCTGGCAATCGCAGTCCATTTCTCCGAAATATCGCAACATAGCAGTGAACCATTCTCAGGTAATCCGCGCGCTATAGAAATTGCAGAAAATCCTGTGAAGGTTCCAATTTCAACGGCAAATTTTGGTCTAATAGCTTTGACAAGCATGGTGAGTAAATTTCCCTGATCAACTGAAATCTGCATTCGGGAAACCCAACCCAGTTCAGCAGTTTCTTCAATGAGCGCTTCTTGGACCTCATCAGCAGAAGCGCTATGCGACAGAATGTAATCTAGAAGTTCATCTTCCAAAAAGAACGAACGCTTGTCTTCAGCTTTCTGTTTCGTAAAAAATCTTTTCATATCCTCAGAATAGTTTCATAACCACAGTGAGGAAACGATAAGCGACTTAAACGATGACTGTTTCATCGTCGTCACTGTTAACGATCTGTTTCATGAGCAGTCTATTAGCGACCCAACAACCCAGAGCAGCAGGGAGATAGGCAGTTGAGACACGCCAGATGAGAACGGTAGCTACAACAAAAGCTATACGAACCAGCAAAAGGCATACTTTTAGTTGCTTCTGTGACATTTCTTCACGATAGATTGTCGCCTGCTTGTTCCAACACGATTACGGTAACTGTGACAACAATCACGACGGTACGAGCATGACACCTGACCGTCGCATCGTTAATGTCAAGTAGATGTTGCTTAGTTTTTTTCGTCGATGCTTATCATTGACTTCGCTAGTGGTGAGCTTCATATTTTTTGTAACTCTTTGGGCTTCAGTATCTCACGCTCATGATCCCCTTTTTCTGCTTCCTGATCAAGAGACACCTTCACAAGGACCTTTACTGCCAGATGGAACAATATCTTTTGCCTTATATGGCGAGTTCTTAGCGGAAGGCGAAACTAGAGGGTTTCAAGCCAATTTCAATGACGATGATCTTTTCCAGTTAGAACTTCTTATCCCTGCTTTAGATCCTGAACAGTCACTTCAACAAGATCAGCTTCCATTTCTGCGGCTCACCCTTCCAGATGGTTCGGAACAAACACTGTACCCAAGTATCCGAACCAGATTTGATGAACCTTTTACTAACACGAGCTACTTCACCTTGATCCAAGAACAAGGAATAGCTCAGGGTGGTGTATACGACGTGATGATTGTGTCGCGAGCTCCTGCACGATTCACCACAGCTATTGGCATCAAAGAACAATTTGGGACACCAGTTCAACGGGCTGGTGAACGGCCTTCGTCTTTTACCGAAACATCAGACAGGCTTGGCGAATGGTATGACAACTCTAATTCGAACCC
>WTHU01000175.1 GCA_011523005.1 Acidimicrobiales bacterium | reverse complement strand
GCTACAAGAGAGCTGAAATCATCTGGTGAAGCTATTCCCACTTCAGCTACATAAATAGTGCCACCAATACCACCTAGCGCTGAAGCGACACCAAACGAAATCGTTTTAGTCGCCGCTAAGTTAATTCCAGACACAGCAGCGCTTGTTTCATTATCACGAATTGCGCGCATGGCTCTACCCGGTCGGCTTTTAATAAGGTTCGAGATCAACCAGAAGCAAATCCCAGCGACAATAGCGAACAGAATATATTTCCATAGACGTGATTCTTCGCGATCTGATAGTGGGCCATCTCCAAAAAAAGAACCGAGAAGCGGGATAGCTTGAAGTGCCTGAGCGATTTCATCAAGCGGTAACCAAGACGGCGCTTTAAACTTATAGCTTGTGAGTTTGCCATTGGCTCCGCCCGTGTAGTCGTAGAGACTGTCAAGCTTAATAAGTGTCGGGAAAAGGGCTGCGAGCCCAAAAGTTAGCAAAGCTAAATATAACCCTTTGATACGAAGTGCCGGCAAGCCACACAACATTCCTACAAGGAAACAACTTGGAACGACCACAAGAAGCGTAAGGAGAAATGGCCAGGAATGATCTGCGACCAACCATGCTGAAATGTAAGCACCCATCCCGAAAAAGAAACTCTGTCCAAGAGCAATTTGCCCTGTATATCCGATGACTACTTGTAGTCCTAGGATGGCTACTCCATATGCGATGGCTTTGTTGAGGCGAATTAACGAAAGGTTATATTTATTTGATCCGATACTGATAGAACCAACATCGACAAAGGCAAAGCCAATAAGTAGAAATACGGCGACAACAAGCGCCCAGATTCCAATTCTATAATTCCGGTATTGTGCTGTTCCCTTAGTGAAGGTAAATCTTGACGCCATACTTTAGACCCTCTCTACAGTTTTCGTTCCTAGAAAACCTGATGGTCGAAGAGTGAGGACTATTAGAAGAACCACAACAGTTGCGGTCAACGTCATTTCGTTTGGTATGAATGGGATATATTGCACGAGAACACTCTGGATGAAGCCAATCGTTAGCCCTCCAAGAAGAGCGCCCCACAGGCTGTCAAGCCCTCCAAGCGCTGCTGCCGTTATGGAGAAAATGAGTGCTCGTAGCATTATGGATGGCTCTATTTGTAAGACAGGGTTAGCTGCATAAATTGAAGCTCCGAAGGTTCCAGCCGCAGCTGCCAATGCCCACCCGAATTGTAAGGTTGGGCCGACTTTGATGCCGCATAATCTACTTGATTCCAGGTTTGATGAAACTGCTCGGAACGAGAGACCTATTTTTGTCCGGTTGAGAAGTACATGCAATAGCAAGAGGACAAGAATACAACTTCCAAAAGCGAAAATTGAATACCAACTAAGCCTTGCATTACCGATTGTTATCGCGCTCCCGTGAGGGAAAAGTTGAGGAAAGGCAAGTGGGTCGTAACGCCAGACAATAGCGGCAACAGCATTCAAAACCAGAAAAAGGCCCAATGTAATTATGACTAAGGGAAGATGATCAGCTGGATCAAAACGGCGAATGAATGTGCGTTCAAGGCCTGCCGCGAGGATTCCGGAAATGAGCATGCCGACAAGGACAGCGACCCACATCGGTACTCCCCAATTCCATAGTTGTAGAACGATGAAAGCACCCAACATTGCTTGCTCACCTTGTGCAAAGTTGACAAGAGTTGTTGCCTTAAAGATTAAAACTAGCGCTACTGCAATGAGGGCATATGCGGATCCGTTTGTTAAACCATCGAAGAGTCTTTGAAGGAATAAATCCATTTAGCCCCCTAAGTACGCTCGTATGATGGCCTCATCGTTTATGAGACTTTCGGCTGCGCCTTCTATGACTATTTCGCCTGCTTCAAGTACGTATCCTCTGTCGGCCATGCCTAGAGCTAATTGAGCATTTTGTTCCACAATGAGCATTGTTGTTCCATGGTCTTTATTCATGATCAGGAATCGTTCAAAAAGAGCTTCAACAATTTGGGGTGCTAAACCAAGTGATGGTTCGTCAAGCAGAAGTAGTTCTGGTCGGGACATCAATGCACGTGACACCGCCAGCATCTGTTGTTCTCCTCCGGAGAGTGAACCAGCAGTTTGAGTACGTCGTTCAAACAATACAGGATAGGTGTCGTAACAATTCTGTATGTCATTTTGCACTTCGTTGTCGGATCTGATGAAAGCCCCAACTCGCAAGTTATCTTCAACTGTTAGTTCAGGAAATGTTCCTCTTCCCTGAGGGACATGAGCTACGCCTTTTCGGACAATGGCGTCAGATTCGAGTTGGCTAATATCTTCTCTTTTGAAAGTTATGGTTCCAGTGGTTTCAACCATTCCTGATAAAGCACGAATAGTTGTTGTTTTCCCTGCCCCGTTTGCCCCTAATATTACAGCAATCTCATTGTCGAAGACTTCAAAACTTATTCCATGGAGTACCTCTATTTGCCCATACGATGCTGTGAGATTTTCCGCTTTAAGGAGCACATCAGCCATTTGAGACTCCTAAGTACGCGTTTATTACTATTGGGTTTTGTTGGATTTCTTCCGGTGTTCCTTCAGCTATTTTGGATCCAAAGTCAAGGACGACAACTCGGTCGGAGATACCCATCACCATACCCATGTGGTGTTCAACGAGAAGAATCGTTAATCCGTATTCATTCCTCACAGTTTTTATAAGCGACGACAATTCATTGACTTCGGATTGGTTTAATCCCGTTGCAGGTTCATCGAGAAGCAATAGCTCAGGTTTATTTATGAGTGCACGTGCAAGTTCAATTCGTTTCATAGTGCCGAAAGGAAGACCACCGCAGGCTTTGTTGGCATGTTGCGATAGATCAAGGCTGTCAAGAATTCTGAGAGCGTTTTGTCGAAGTTTTAGCTCCTCTTTAGCTAAACCTATTCGTAGCATTGCTGAAAAGAAGTTTTGTTTTCCATGGACATGTGCTCCAGCCATTACGTTCTCAAGAACTGTCATTTTTGGCCATAACGCTAAATTTTGGAAGGTTCGAGCAATACCCATTTGAGCGATCTGATATGAGGCCTTATTGAGCAGGGTCTCATTTTGGAAATTAATTGATCCAGTAGTCGGGTCGTAGATTCTACTAATAACGTTGAATAGGGTAGTTTTTCCAGCTCCATTAGGTCCGATCAAGCCGCATATTTCATTTTTTTTGACAGCAAAACTGAGTTCGTGCAACGCCGTGACACCGCCGAATCGCATCGTTAAGTCTTTTACTTCAAGCAATGCTTCGTTCATGTTATTGGAGAAGTCCTTACCTATTCTTGTCCGGTGCATGATAGCAGCGACCTGCATGCATGCCCTCTCGGTATCAGGTTATTGCTATCTACCTGTCTGTCTTGCTACTTAGAAGAGACGTTAGGTGTCTGAGGTGTCTTGTGTAAAGAGTTCTGCAAGAT
>WTHU01000136.1 GCA_011523005.1 Acidimicrobiales bacterium | reverse complement strand
GCTATGGTTGTGGCTATACCAATAGGTTTAGCGTCAGCAATCTATTTGTCAGAATATGCGAAACCAGTGGTAAGGAAATGGCTTAAACCATTACTTGAAATATTGGCAGGAATTCCTTCGGTAGTGCTTGGATTTTTTGCTCTTAGGTGGATAACTCCAAATATTGTTCAAAATATTAATGCTGATGCTCCGGGTTTTACTTTGGCTGCTGCTGGTATTGGTGTTGGTATCCTCACAATTCCCCTGATCGCTTCCGTATCAGAAGATGCGTTAGCAGCAGTCCCTTCATCTCTTCGAGAAGCCTCTGCTGGACTTGGAGCAAAGCGGGTTACAACAACTATTCGGATAACAATACCTGCCGCCATCTCAGGACTAGTAGCTGCCTTCATTATTGGCATTTCAAGAGCTATTGGCGAAACAATGGTCGTGTTTCTTGCGGCAGGTGGTGGAGGAAATCAAGCACAATTCACTGCCTCTGCATTTGAGTCCGGCACAGTTGTCACAGCTGCGATGGCAGCCACGACAGCGCCCTCAGATCGGCTTTCAGAAGGTGTAGCCCTGCAAAGCCTTTATTTCCTTGGTTTACTTTTATTCGTGATAACACTTCTACTTAATCTCGTAGCTGACCGTTTTGTCCGAAGAGTACGAATGGTTTATTAGGACGAGTTGTGGCCTTATCTACTTTAAATTCAGGCGCAGAGTACGCGAAATCAAAAATTGCTAAAGACCTTGAAGGTAACTCGTTTGATTTCTCCGGATTTCTTTTCAGGACAAGCCTGTTCCTTGGTTTAGGTCTTGGAGTAGTTATTCTCGGAGCAGTTCTTTGGGATGTCATTGGTGACGGTTCCGGATTCCTTTTAGACCGCGGATGGGATTTCATTACTGGTAACTCAAGTAGCCGTGCTAATACCTACGGCATCTTTGAAGGACTCCGAGGAACTTTTTGGATTGGTGTCTTCGTAGTTGTTTTTGCATTCCCAATAGGAATAGGTGCCGCAATATATCTTGAAGAATACGCCCGAGATACCCGACTTACTCGCTTTATTGAACTTAATATCCGTAATCTTGCTGGAGTGCCTTCAGTAGTATACGGGGTTCTTGGCCTCGCAATCTTTGTAAGAGCCCTTGACGGCTTCTATCCAAATTCAATAGAAAAGCATTTAGGTTCAACAACGGCAGCTGCAGGTTCGACACTAGCTATTCTCGTCTTACCTATCGTTATCATCACATCCGCAGAAGCCATACGAGCAGTTCCACAAGCTTTACGAGAAGGCGGCTACGGTGTCGGGGCAACAAAGTGGGAAGTCATAAAACATCATGTACTCCCTTACGCAGCACCTGGAATCTTCACCGGCACGTTGCTATCTCTAGCAAGAGCATTAGGAGAGGCAGCTCCACTTATCCTCGTGGGTGGTGTCTTAGGGTCTCTCGGACCTAAGAGTTCTTTATTTGAGCTTGAACAACTTGGTGAACGATTTACTGCAATGCCACTCATGATCACTCAACTAGCTAAAAAACCAGCTTTTATAGGTGATTGGAATGCAGCTACAGCTGGAGCGATTCTCGTATTGCTAGCGGTTGTGATCTCCGCCAATATAGTAGCCATACTCCTCAGGAATTACTTTGAGAACAAAAGAACGAATTAAGCTGATTGGATAACCATGGATGAAACCTCAGAAGAAATAGCGTCAAGCGAAAATAACATATTTGAAGTTTCCAACCTCAATGTTTATTACGCAGATTTCAGAGCGGTCAAAGACGTAAATATGGATATTGCTACGAATGAAATCACAGCTTTCATCGGCCCCTCAGGTTGTGGAAAAACAACCATGTTACGCAGCTTCAACCGCATGAACGACCTCATCCCAACAGCCCGAGTCACCGGCGATCTCAAATACAGAGGAGTCGACTTATACGATAAAGCAGTCGACCCAGTCGAAGTGAGACGAAGAATAGGAATGGTTTTCCAAAAACCAAATCCCTTTCCAAAGTCAATATATGACAACGTGGCATACGGTCCCAAAATAGCTGGCCAAGTCAACAAAGGCTCAGAGATGGATGAACTCGTAGAATCCTCATTGCGGAAAGCTGCATTATGGGACGAAGTAAAAGATCGACTGAAAAGCTCAGCTTTAGGCATGTCAGGAGGGCAACAGCAAAGATTATGTATCGCAAGAGCAATAGCTACAAATCCTGATGTTGTGCTTATGGATGAGCCCTGTTCGGCCCTTGATCCAATAGCGACAGGAAGAATAGAAGAATTAATGGCTCAACTCAAAGATGAGTATTCAATAGTCATTGTGACTCACAATATGCAACAAGCGGCAAGAGTATCTGACCAAACAGCGTTCTTTTCAGTTGAGATCGCAGAAGATAGTGATATGAGAACAGGCATACTAGTCGAATTTGGAAGCACAGATATTATTTTTTCAAATCCAAATGATGAACGCACTGAAAATTATGTGACTGGGAGATTTGGATAGTTAGGAGAATAAATTTTGACTGAAGAACTAAGGAAAACGTTTCATGAAGAGTTGGACTCTATAAAAAATGGAATAGTTAGAATGGCAGGCAGGGTTTCAGAAGCCATAGTCAGAGGAACTGAAGTATTTCTTGCCGGCGATATGGCAGCAGCTGAAACATTGATCAGTAATGATGATGTTATTGATGCTATGTCAATTGAACTAGAGGAGCGTTGCTACCAGGTACTGGCATTGCAGCAACCAATGGCATCTGACTTAAGAGCTATCACTGGAGCGCTATGGATAAACGGTGAAGTAGAACGATGCGGCGATCTCATGTCCAACATATGTAAAGCAGCTCGTCGCATGCATGGGACCACTATCAATCCTGAAGTCAGAGGACTGATCCAACAGATGAGTGATGAGGCAGCAAGATTATTTCGTTTGTCAATTGATTCCTATATAGAAGGAGATTCGGGCTTAGCATCAGCATTGGACGATATTGATGACCGCTTAGATGAACTCAATGAAGAAACTGTCAAGGCAGTACTATCGGGGCACACAAATAGTGAGATGGAGCTCAATCTTTCTGTTCAACTAGCACTTGTGTGTCGGTATTACGAGCGTATAGGTGACCATGCTGTAAATATTGGGGAAAGGGTCTCATATATAGTTAATGGATGGAAACCTGAAAATACTGGTGCAGCTAGAGCTCAGATACGACTAGAACCTGGCATCGGCGCAAAGGAACTTGATAAGGACTAAAACATGCAAATCTTGTACCTTCCAATAAAAAGGGCGAGAATTTGATCTGGATACTGTGCGCTCTCGCCGTTTCATGCGCAGCAATGTATGTCAGCGTAAAGCAACTCAACAAACAAAAGAAAACCATCCATTCCATAGACGATCTGACAAAGGGTCTTTCACAGAAAATTGTGCAATCAGAAACTGTTGAGGTAG
>WTHU01000117.1 GCA_011523005.1 Acidimicrobiales bacterium | reverse complement strand
ATCCTAGTAGGCACCATATCGGTAGAGAAATCGGAACTCGTTTCCGAACTGCTTCATAAAAGAGGAATCCACCATAATGTGCTGAATGCCAAGCTTCACGCTAAAGAAGCTGATGTCGTCGCTCAAGCTGGGCGTATAGGTTCCGTAACAGTAGCGACAAACATGGCCGGACGAGGTGTTGATATTATTCTTGGAGGCAACCCAGAAGCATTGGCTGAAAGAGATCTTCGTTCAGAGGGCCTAGAGCAATCGGATGAAAAAGGTGTCGCTCGGTACAACGAACTATTGAACAATTACCAAACTATCTGCTCTGACGAAGGTAAAAGAGTTAAAGATGTTGGCGGCCTCTATGTTCTCGGAACCGAACGGCATGACAGTCGCCGTATCGACAATCAGTTACGAGGTCGTTCAGGAAGGCAAGGAGACCCCGGAGAGTCGAGATTCTATCTTTCCTTGGAAGACGAACTTATGAGACTCTTCGCCACGGGCGCAATGGATTTCGTAATGAAAAAAGCATTACCTGATGATGCACCTTTAGGTGACAAGTTTGTTTCAAAGGCTATAGAAAGGGCACAAAATACTGTCGAACAGCGAAATGCTGAAACAAGAAAAAATGTTTTGAAATATGACGAGGTAATGAATGAACAGAGAAAAGTAATTTACGCCCGTCGAAATGAAATCTTAAGCGGAGAGGACCTACGAGAAGATACGATCAACAACTTTGCAGCGGTAATTGACGAAGCACTTGATACATACTGCGTAACAGAACACAAAGAGGATTGGGACCTTGAGGGATTAGCAACCGCTTTACAAGCTCTATGGCCCCAGAAAGTTGAATCATCAGACCTAGAAAAACATCAAGACGTAAATGAACTCTACGAAGCAGTTATGGGGAATGCAATACAATTTTATGAAAGCCGTGAACAAGAACTCACTCCAGATGTGATGAGGCAAGTAGAGGGGCAAATCATGCTTCGTATTCTTGACCAAAGATGGCGAGACCATTTGTACTCCATGGATTACCTGAAAGAAGGAATTCACTTACGTGCTATGGGACAAAAAAATCCATTAACCGAATGGCAACGTGAGGGATTTGAAATGTTTGAAACGATGATGGACTCTGTCAGCGAGGATTTTGTAAAGTACGTCAGCCACATTGAGATAAGTGACAATCCTAAAACAGATAACGAGAAAAACACTCTCGACCAATCTCAAAATGTGCAGTACTCGGGTACAGACGAAATAGCGTCCGGTGCACTCGCTGCGATTAGTTCAAATAAGGCCGCTGGAGCCGTCATGGATAATGCGCCTACCGTCGTTGAAGAGAACAAATCAGTTAAACAAAAGACTGTAGTGAAAAGCGAATTTGAAAAGACAGGAAGGAATGATCCGTGCCCATGCGGATCAGGAAAGAAATTTAAACAATGCTGCGGGCGTTAGTTCGCCTTAAGTCAACGCAGGTAAGACTCTGGAGTAAGGTTTAACTCATGTCCGAATCATTACCCGACCTTCGAGACGTAAAGAGTCGGCTTCAAGAAGCATCAACATACTTGCGAATAGAGGAAATCTTAGACCGCAAAATTGAACTAGAAGATTTGGTGGCCCAGCCGGGCTTTTGGGATGACGCTAAAGGCGCAAAGAAATTAAGCCAAGAACTAGCAGAAATCTCCGAAGACATAACCGTATACCAAAATTTGATGATCAAAATTGAAGATGCGGAAACTCTTATCGACCTTGCCAGCGAAGAAAGCGACAACACCATTCTTGCGGAAGCCAATCAGCTACTCCAAGATATTGGAAGCGAGTTCACCGAGCTGGAACTTCGGTCATTATTTACCGGAGAACATGACGAACGAGATGCTGTTTGCCATATTCAGTCAGGTGAAGGAGGAACCGAAGCACAAGACTGGGCTGAAATGCTTCTCAGAATGTACCAGCGATGGGCTGAGCAAAAGGGCCTATCCTTTGACATCACAGCCGTTTCGGAGGGGACAGAAGCGGGAATATCATCTGCTGAATTCATAGTCACAGGTAGGAGAGCATATGGAATGCTTCAGTCAGAACATGGTGTTCATCGTTTAGTTAGGATTTCTCCATTCAACAAACAGGCGAATCGCCATACTTCCTTTGCGTCAATGCACGTAGTCCCATTCTTTGAAGAGATACCTGACCAAATTGATATTGAGGAAACAGAGCTTAGAATTGACACTTATCGATCCTCAGGCGCTGGTGGCCAACACGTTAATGTAACCGATTCTGCTGTGCGGATAACACATCTGCCTTCGGGAGTAGTCGTGTCATGTCAGAACGAGCGAAGCCAGCATCAGAATAAAGAAAAGTGTATGCAGATGTTAGCTTCAAAGTTACATGATCTTGAGCGCCAGCAGCGAGAAGATGAAATAGCAAGTATTAGAGGGGAAAACAAAAATGTTGGGTTTGGAAGTCAAATTAGGTCATATGTGATGCAGCCCTACCAGATGGTAAAAGACCTACGGTCGAACTTTGAGATTGGTGCAGTGGAAAATGTTCTCAATGGTCAAATCGACCCTTTTATTGAATCATATTTACGTTGGATTCGATCAGAATCTAACGAAAATTAACTATTTAAGAGCCTCGCTATCACCAATCGTCTAGTTCCTTTGAAGTGATACAACAACAAGACTTCAAGGTGTTAATCTTTCAATAGCAATAAGGGTGCCAAATGATCAAACTAGAAGATGTCACGAAGGTTTATAAGGGTGAAGTTCTAGCTTTGCGTGACGCTTCATGCGATATACAAAGAGGGGAATTTGTTTTTCTAGTCGGGCAGTCTGGTTCAGGTAAATCAACTTTTCTTCGCCTACTAAATAAAGAAGAAGAACCAGATTCTGGACGCATCTACCTAGCAGGTAAGGAAATAGGCTCTCTAAGTAAGTGGAGAGTTCCGCGTATGCGACGACAGATAGGAAGCATTTTTCAAGATTTCAAACTTTTGCCCAACAAAACAGTCAACCAGAACGTCGCCTTTGCTCTTGAAGTCATTGGTACACCCAAACAAATCATTCGCAATCAGGTCCCGGCTATTTTAGAACTAGTAGGCCTGCATGAGAAAACGCACCGCTTTCCCCACGAACTATCAGGTGGAGAACAGCAACGAGTATCAATTGCAAGGGCATTTGTTAACCGCCCGCTAATACTTCTTGCTGATGAACCTACCGGAAACCTTGACCCCGGTACTTCTGTCGAAATTATGAGACTTCTTGAGAGGATCAATGAAACAGGTACAACGGTAGTTATGGCGACTCATGACCGCGGTATCGTCGACACGATGAGGAGACGAGTTATTGAACTTCACAATGGAGAAATCATAAGAGACCAAGCTCGAGGCGTCTATGAGTAACAGATCAGGGTAACCCACATGAATGTTGATTACCTGATAAAGGAAACAGCTAGAAACCTAAGGCGTAATCT
>WTHU01000118.1 GCA_011523005.1 Acidimicrobiales bacterium | reverse complement strand
CAGTTATCACTGTATATTTGCTCTTTGATGTTGCTTTCCGAGCAATCTTAAAGGCAAGTTCATTGGCTTCCGCTCCCGAATTACAAAAGAAAACTTGCCCTATCGGGTTATATGGACTGGAACTCGGATCATTGATATTTCCTGTCACAGCTTTATCAATTTCTACGGCAACGTGATGAGCATGTTCAGTTGCCCAGTAGTTGGAAACCTGCGTTAACTTACCAGCTTGTTCCCCTATTACCTCTGCAATTTCGGGGTTGGCATGACCTAATGATTGGACTGCTAATCCACCGACAAAATCTAAGTAACGTTTACCATCACTGTCCCACAGTTCAGTGCCTTCTCCCCGTATGAACATGATATTCGGCGCAGCGTAGGTTGGCATGATAGGACAATTTTGCAACTCTACATCCACTCCCATATTTTCAGCATGTGATGACATCTAATCCTCCTCAACAATCATTGTCCCGATCCCCTCGTCAGTGAATAGTTCAAGAAGAACAACATGAGGAATCCTACCGTCAAGCAGGTGGGCGCTCCCAACTCCTTGTCTCAAAGCATCAATGCAGGAGTTAACTTTTGGAATCATTCCGTCGGATACGCCCTTTGAAACGACCATTCCTTCAACCTCTAATGTTGTAATACTAGAAATTAAAGTACTGACATCATCTTTATCGGAAAGAAGTCCTGGAACATCCGAGAGGTATATCACTTTTTGAACTTGCAATGCGCCGGCTAGGGCACCTGCAGCTGTATCTGCGTTTATGTTGTAACTTTGGCCTTTGTCATCAATACCAAGTGTTGATACGACTGGAATTTGGCCATCTTCAATCAACGTATTGAGTAAATGAGGGGCAATGTCTGTTATTTTCCCTACGAAACCCAATTCTTTACTGATTGGTGTTACTGAGATCAAATTCTCAGTCTCGCCACTTAAACTAACCGCTGGGCCACCCAGTGATATTATTGCGTCAACTATTCGTCTTCCGACTTGACCTTTGAGGACTTTACTGACGACTTTTAGAGTTTCCTGATCTGTCACACGTAGCCCATCGATAAAACTGGTTTCTTTGCCAGCAAGTCTTAACTCATGCCCTATTTGAGGACCTCCGCCATGAACGATAATTGGCTTTATTCCGACTGAATGCAGTAGCACAACGTCTTCGGCTAAGCGATCAAATAACGTCTGGTCTACGAGGGTACTCCCACCTATTTTGATGAGTACGACTCTTTCAGAGAAGCGCTGTATGTACGGAAGAGCCTCAATAAGGACTTGCGCACGGTCAGCTGGGAGATAATCTTTGATTCCTACTTCGTTCATGGCGCTCCTATGATCTATACCCTGCATTGATTTCGATATACCGTTCTGTTAGGTCACAAGTCCACACAGTTGCTTGACTACTCCCCATCCCGATGTCAGCACGGATTTTTACGTTATCGTTTTGTAGATGCTGCGTGGCTCTCTTTTCACTGTAAGAGGGATTTTGTTGCCCGTTCTCAGCTACTAGCTCGTCACCAATCCAAATACGAAGAAGATCCCTATTCGCTTTTTCTCCTGATTTGCCAACAGCCATAATGATACGCCCCCAGTTGGCGTCTTCAGCTGCTATCGCTGTCTTTACTAGCGGTGAATTCGCGATACTCATTGCAATTTTTTTTGCAGCATGACCAGTTTCAGCTCCGGTTACTTCTATCTCAACGAACTTTGTAGCCCCTTCGCCATCTTTGACAATTTGGTGCGCCAAATCTTTAAATACAAGTTGGAGAGCTGCTGCAAACGCTTCGGAGTTTTTATCCCATGTGTATTGAGATTTACCGGTTGCAAAGACTAAAACGGAATCACTGGTTGATGTGTCTGAATCAACTGTTATGCAATTGAAACTGTTACTTGCAGTCTCTTCAACTACTTTCTGCAAGTCATCGTGGCTGATCTTGATATCTGTGAAAATGAAAGCAAGCATGGTTGCCATATCAGGTGCAATCATTCCGCTCCCTTTCGCTATCCCCACCACAACTGCATCTGTTCCTTTGATTTCAGCTGATGACCCTTTGGGGAAAGTATCCGTAGTGGCTATTGCTTCGGCAGCTTTTTTCCACGATGCTGTTCCGGACGCTTCGAGACTATTTGCCATTTGATCAAAATGACTCGTAAGTTCAATAGGTTCAAAAGCTTCCCCTATTACTCCGGTAGATGCGAGATAAATGTGGTCTTTGGAGATTGAGAGAGTTTCGGAAAGCACAGTTGCTGATTCCTCAACTATTTGTTCGCCTTTGGCTCCTGTAAACGCGTTTGCATTACCGGCGTTGCAAAGTAGTGCCCCTCCGAAGCCGTATTGGAGATTTTCTTTGCACCAGTCGACGGGCGCTGATGGACAAAGTGATTTTGTGAAAACTCCTGCGACGCGTGTTTCATCTTCCATGGTGATCAGGCATAGATCATCTCTATTTTCGTATCGCATGCCGCTATGTGCTGTTGCAATGCTGATCCCCGGAACATTCGGCATATCAGGAAAATCTTTAGGTGCGAGCGGTGAAATAGACATGGTTTATGGGTAAAGGCCGGCTATCGGGAGGCCAAGCGTTTCTTCAATTTCCATAGCAATATTCGCATTTTGGATAGCCATACCTGAGGCTCCTTTTACGAGGTTGTCTAAAGTAACGATAGAAATCAAAGTTTGAGTTCTTTCATCGACTCGAGCGGTCATGTGTACAGCATTGGACCCTAGCGTTGCTTTCGTTGAAGGAGGATTTTCTGATATGTAAATAAATGGTTCATGCCTATATGCATCATGTAGGACTTCTATTGCTTTTTGAGTTGTCAGGGGGGCTTTAACTTTTCCGTATGATGTAGCGATAATCCCTCTATTCATTGGTGCAAGGTGAGGAGTAAAAAGCACCTTTGTTTCATTGGCACTGAAGTCGGACAATGCTTGCTCTATTTCTGGTGTATGCCGATGTGTTAGTAATCCGTATGGTGTTATATTCTCATCAACTGCGCAGAAAGTGGTGTTATCTTTGGGCGGTTTACCAGCGCCACTTACTCCTGTAATTAAATTAACGACGATTGATGTGCTCTCTATAACTTGTTCTTTTAAGAAGGGTGCTAGAGAAAGGATTGAGGCAGCCGCATTACATCCGGTGGCTGCTATGAGCTTTCCTCCTCTAATCTCGTCTCGGAATAGTTCCGGCAAGCCGTAAATAGAGTCCGCTAGGTATTCAGGACAGGAATGTTCCATCGAGTACCAGTCAACATACGCTTGGGGGTCCCTTAAACGAAAATCGGAACCAAGATCAATTACGTGCCCTACATTATTAAGGATTTTGGGGACAACAGTTTGACTTATTCCGTGTGGTAAAGCGCAGAAGACAGCGTCAAGACCATCCATGAACTCGGGTTTCATAGCTTGGTAGATCAGGTTTGGATATGCCAAAGCGAGGCTGGGGTACAGCTCGTGAACCATGTGTCCAGCCATGCTATCTCCGGTGACTACCTTCACCTCATAATCGGGGTGAGTAGTGAGGAGTCTGAGCAATTCTGAGCCTGTGTATCCAGACCCACCTAGTATTCCAACTTGTTTCATAATGGGATTGTATACAATTTTTGCATATTTATGCAGAAATGCGTATATTTATTCACGAAGCTTTGCGTTGGTCTTCTGTTCTACTTCACTGATACAGGCTGCGCGCAATTCACTGACTTCAGCATCTGTAAGTGTTCCTACGTCCGATTGGAAACGCAGACTATACGCAAGGCTCCTAACCCCTTCATTCGCCGTATCAGCCTTGTAAGAGTCGAATAACTGCACTTCCTTGAGGTAGGTGCCGCCAGCTTTTCTTAGACAACCCGCGACGGAGGCAGATGATGTATCGTCTGGAACCTCAAATGCTAAATCAATATCGCTTGAGGGGTACTTTGACACGCTTGTGTATTTTTTCTTTCCGAATGGACCTGCGAGGATTGACCCAAGATCCAACTCAAGCCATGCGACTGAATCATCAATGCCGTAGTTCCTGAGTACTCGCGGATCTATTTCTCCGACTGCTCCCCTTTCTTGACCGGCAACAAAAACTTGAGCTGAGCGACCAGGATGCAATCCTTCTATTTCCTGTTGTTTTAGCTGCATGTTAGGAAAGGCCATCGTTAGACTTATCATGTCCAAGATTGCAACAATTTGGGTTGCGTCACCTCCTGCGATGGAAATAGAGAGGTATTCTCTCTCGTCAGGCAGCAGTTGATCATCTTCGCTTGGAAGGTATACATGCCCTATTTCAAAGAATTTGAGTTTCTTTATTCTATGAGATTGATTATATGAAATTATTTTTAGCTGACCAGGCATGAGAGAAGTCCTCAGGAGCGATTCTTCTTGAACAAGCGGGTTTGAAATTGAGATTGCAGTACTTGAGAGTCCTGCGTTTTCGAGATCTCCAGGAGCAAGGAACGGCATCGGCATCGTTTCATCGCAACCTGTCCCAATAAGTATTTGCCTTACTGTTCTTCTTCCTTTTTGAAAACGGCTCAACTGTCCTGTGAATGGGCCCCGCGGGATGGTTCTCTCTATCCTTTCATACCCAAAAGTTCGAGCTATTTCTTCAGCAAGATCTGTCTCGGTTTGCGTGTCCCATCTCCATGAAGGCACAATCACTTGAAAATTATTTGCGGATGAGTTTTCATCCTCATCTTTGGAAATTACTTCCTGAGATTCAAAGCCAATAGATTGAAGCAAATCCATCATTTCTTCACTAGTAAGCGACGTGCCAAGGAGCCCATTTACTCTTTCGTTGGATATACCGACAGGACTTGTATCAGGGAGATTTCCGTTCGTTTCCAAAATTTTAGACATCTCTGGTTCGCATGTCTCACTTAGAAGTTCCACCACCCTATTGAGTGCCCGTTCCATATTGATGCCGTAATCAGCCCCTCGCCGAAAGCGCATTGAAGCTTCGCTCATAAGATTTAAATTCTTTACACTTCGAGAAATTGATGGAGGGTCCCACCAAGCTACTTCAATAATTATCTCCGTTGTTGACTCGGAGATCTCACTTGAGGCTCCACCCATAATTCCAGCTATTCCGACAGGATTATCATCACCATCAACGATAACCCCATCAATTTCAGACAGAGTGCGCTCTAAACCATCAAGTGTCAATAGCCTTTCGCCAACTTTTGCTCGACGAGTCCCCAAACGACTCCCTTTTATTTTATGAAGATCATATGTGTGGTTTGGCTGACCCAATTCAAGCATCACGTAGTTTGATATGTCAACAACATTATTTATTGGCCTCATTCCGAGATGAATGAGCCTATTCTGAAGCCATTGAGGTGAGGGCCCTACCGTTATTCCCTTCACAACGCAAGCTAAAAACCTGCCACACAAGGTTGGGTCTTCTATCTCGATTTGGATCCCAGCCTCAAGTGTTACTTGCGGGTTTCCATTGAGATCCATAGGGAACTTGAAAGGAAGCCCTAACGATGCAGCTAAATCTCTTGCGACGCCTGAAATACTCATAGCATCAGGTCGGTTAGCGTTTACTTCAAGATCCCAAAGAATGTCAGACTCTAAACCTAAAGTATCCGATACTGAACTTCCAATATCCCATTCGCGATCCGGATCATTTTCCGACAGAATCATGATTCCGTCGCTGTCATCGCCCAAGCCAATCTCGCTTGCCGAGCAACACATACCGTTGGATAGCTCTCCACGCAATTTCCGTTGAGCTATCTCCATTCCATCGGGCAGAGTACTTCCCACAGTTGCTACAGGAATAAAATCGCCAATCTGCATGTTGAACGCCCCGCAGCATATCTGAGTAGCTTCTCCATTTCCTAGGTCTACATCTACGAGTTGAATTCGCTCAGCATTCGGGTGGGGACGCAAATCCAGAATTTTTCCTACAACAACTCCCGGAAGTTCGCTTCCCACAACCTCCATGGATTCAACTGCCAACCCTAAAGCACTGAGTTTCTCGCCTATTTCTTCTGGGTCATGGTCTAGGTCGGGAATGAATTCCTTTAGCCAAGATAATAAAACTTTCATTTTTCTCCTAGAACTGTCTCAGGAATCGTGCGTCATTGACAACGAGTTCTCGAATATCATCAAGTTGGTATCTCATTGAGACGAGGCGATCTATTCCAAAACCGAAGGCGAAACCTTGCCAAACTTCAGGATCTATATTGCAATTTCGCAGAACATTGGGATGAACCATTCCGCATCCGCCAAGTTCTAACCATGAACCATCAGGTCTAGAGATATCAAATTCTGCAGATGGCTCGGTGAAGGGAAAGTAACTTGGGCGCAAACGTGATTTGACTTCTTCTCCAAAGAAAGCATGAACAAATGAGTCAATGGTTCCTGCCAAGTCACCCATTGTTATTCCCTTGTCAATTACTAGACCCTCGATTTGATTGAATGCTGGGAGATGTGTCGCGTCAGCACTATCCGTTCGGAAAGTTCTACCTGGAGCAACGATGTATATTGGAGGTTCCTGACTTTCCATTGTTCGGATTTGGACTGGGGATGTGTGTGAACGCAACATAACTTCTTCTGGCTCACCAAGATCAACGAATATTGTGTCAAAGTTGCCACGGGCGGGGTGCCAGTCGGGGATATTCAGCGCCTCGAAGTTATACCACGCTGTCTCCACTTCGGGCCCTTCAGCTACCGAGTACCCCATTCCGATGAAGACATCCTCAAGTTCATCTCGCGCTTGAGTTATTAGATGAAGATGACCACGATCAATAGAGCCTAGTCTTTCAGTAAGGTCCAGTCTCTCTTCGTTGAATTTGCTGCTCCATTCAGATTCTTGAAGTACTGCCTTCCTGCCTGAGATTAGCTGCTCTATTTGGCCTTTAATTTCATTTATTTCTTTGCCAGCATTTGCTCTGTCCTCAGCGGGTAAAGTCCCTAATGCTTTTTTAGCTTTAACAAGTTTTGATTTTTTCCCTAAGAATTGTGCTTGAACCTGCGCAAGGCCTTCTAGTGTTGACGCAGCATTGGAAGCCTCTTCTGCTTCTTTTGCTAAATTCTCTAAGTCAGACATCTAATTCTCCCTCAACTTCTATTGTCGCAGGTGTTGCAGGTCTCATTGTGGGATTTTACGAAATACTTTGTACCCATTCTCAATCACGTCCTAGTTGGTGGCGTTGCCTTCGAGCTTCAAAGAGGACAACCGAAGCAGCATTAGAGACATTGAGGGATTCCACCCCTAAGCCCATGTCAATCCTTACTGTTTGACTCACCTGACTAAGAGTCTCTTTATCCAAGCCTGAACTTTCATTTCCGAGAAAAACAACAAAAGGAAGCGAAAAGTCAAAATCTAAATACGAAAGAGTTCCATTTGGTGAGAGTCCTAAGCTATGGATCGAATTATCCTGAAATGCCTTCATACACTCAGAGGGTCTCATAGAACATACAATAGGAATCCTAAACACTGCCCCTGCTGATGCCCTGATCGTTTTAGGGTTGTATAAATCTACGCTACTATTTGTGAAAATTATTCCATCCGCTGAGGCTGCAGCTGCAGATCTTATTAGCGATCCAGCATTCCCTGGCTCTCTGATCTCTTTTCCGCATACGAGAAAGGTTGGACATTCCTTCATTAATTCTTCAAGTGAGACATCAATTGTTGAAAAGGTTGAGATAACTGGCTGAGGGGTGACTGTGGTTGCTATGGAAGCAATGGTGCTTTCCTCTAGAAACCAGATAGTTGCCTCAGTACCCTCTAGTAATGATTCCACCTCTTTTGAAGTTGGGTGATTGTCAACGACAAAAACGTCTAAGGGCCTTCTGCCTGTGAGTAAGCATTCCCTCAAAACTTCTAAGCCTTCTGCAGCGAACTTTCGACATTCCAAACGAAATTTTGGATCACGCAACAATTTGCGTAGCTCCCGAACCCGTGGATTGTTTTTAGATATCCCTGCCATGGGCTAGCTAAGGTACTTAGCTTGCCTCATTAGGCGTAGCTTGGCTGGCTATATCCACAAGAGCGTTGAATGCCTCAGGGTCATTTACCGCAAGGTCGGCAAGATTCTTTCTATCAACTTCGATTCCGGAAATTTTAAGACCGTTAATGAATCTGCTGTATGTTGTTCCGTTTTCGCGACATGCAGCATTAATTCGCTGAATCCAAAGTTTGCGGAATTCCCCTTTGCGCGCTCTACGGTCACGGAATGCGTAGTTCCCACTATGCATAACTTGCTCATTAGCTGCTCGGAAGGACCTACTCTTATTTCCGTAATATCCTTTAGCCCTATTTAGGACTTGCCTACGTCGTTTTTTGCTGTGTACGGAGGTTTTTGTTCTCGCCATTATTTCTCCTTAGTAAATAATTAATGTTTATTAGATCCCTAGATTTTTTCGGACCGTTTTGACATCAGCAGAGCTTACTTCTGCTGGCCTGCGCGATTGCCTCTTACGTTTTGGAGACTTCGCTTCTGCTAAGTGATTTCGATGTTTCCTCGCTCGCTTCAGCTTTCCATTTGAGGTTTTTTTAAACCGCTTTGCTGAACTTTTATGTGTTTTCATTTTCGGCATATATGCTCCTTGGGTTTTGGTTACGCAGATTCGCTATCTTGCTCAGATGCTTTTGCCTTTCGAATGTTTTCGATTGCTTTCTTGTCGGGGCTTAGGATCATTGTCATATTTCGGCCATCCAACTGCGGATACGCCTCTTGGATTGCTATGTCTTCCATCCTTTCGGAGACCTCGTCTAGTATTTTCCTGCCTAATTCTGGATGTTGCACTTCTCGCCCTCGGAACATGATCGTCAACTTCACTTTGTGACCTTCTTCCAAGAATTTCCTGACCTTATTAGTCTTGGTATCGAAGTCACCTTTTGCAATCTTTGGTCGATATTTGAGTTCCTTTACTACGATATTGGTGCTTTTCTTCCTTGAGTCTTTCGCTCTTTGAGCGGCTTCATACTTATATTTTCCGTAGTCCATGATTCTGCAGACCGGTGGGTTTGCATTTTCAGCGACTTCAACGAGGTCAAGGTTTAAATCTAACGCTTTCTCTAAAGCCTCATTTAACGGTGTGATTCCGATCTGTTCACCTTCGGGTGATACCAGCCTGACTTCACTAGCCCGAATTTGCTCATTGATACGTGGCTCTTGGTTCCCAGCTATGACAAGCTCCTATTCAAGTGATTCTCCTTTATTTTGTTACAAAAAGACAAAGGGCGCTGAGGAATCAGCACCCTGACTACTGTTAGTCCGATGTTGCACCTGTCGCACTCGCAAGTGGAGAGGCGGCTGCCTCTCGACAACACTTCCTATACCCTATATCTATTAGGTATTAATAGAATACCGGAAAATGCGACTGATATGACAAAGACCTCTATAAAGTCATGATTAGATCAAAGGAGCAAAATGAGTTTATGGACACCTGACGGAGAGCACGAAGTTACTAAGGAGACAAACGGCGACCCGAACCTCGGGGTCAATGGTGAGAATGAACTGAATGAAATACCTGGCTTTGACGATTTAACACCTGAGCAACAGGAGCAGGCTAGAGCTATGGCTGCGGAGCTGGCAGCAGCAAGAGAAAGACTATCTCAAACACCAGCAGCAGAAGTGATAGCTAACCATGTGATGGGAATCTATGAATTAGCTGCTATTCACCTCAGCAGCGATGTTCCTAACCTAACTGAAGCAAAAGTTGCTATTGATGCTATGTCTGGAATCGTTGATTCTCTAGTTGGAAGACTCGGAGAGAACGAAAATGTGATTAAGGATGCTTTACAACAGATACAAATGGCTTACGTGCAGATGGCGGATAATCTCAACCAAATGCAAAGCGAAGAGCCATAATATGCAAGTCAAAAGCCAAGACATCTCAGTAGGTGACATTAATGACTGATCAGGATCAGTTCGCTACCGTTAATGGTATTGAAATATGTTACAGGCATACTGGCAACGACGATGGAGTTCCGCTTCTTCTTGTAATGGGTTTGGGCGCTCAACTCATAGGGTGGCCTGAAAGATTCGTTGATCAGTTACAGCAAAACGGATTCTGGGTCGTTTTATTTGATAACAGAGATTGCGGATTATCTTCCAAATCTGAAGGGAACTCGCCAAACGGGGCTGACCTTCTGCTCAGAGCAACGATGGGCGAAGAAATTGTCTCTAATTATTCGCTTTCTGATATGGCGCTCGATGCTGTAGGGCTTCTAGACCACTTGAAAGTACCTTCTGCGCATATCGTAGGAGCCTCTATGGGAGGGATGATTGCCCAAACTATAGCTATTGAGCATCCACAAAAGGCTCGTTCGCTCACAAGCATCATGTCAGCTACAGGAGATCCAAATGACTTCACCCCTACTGATGAAGCGTTATCAGCCTTGCTGTCAGAACCACTTACCAAACGAGATCAAATCATAAAAGCAAATGTTGAAGCATCCAAAGTCCTTGCTGGACCTCTTTGGAATAAATCATATGCTCAGGAAATGGCAGAAAAGAGCTATGACCGAAGCTTTTATCCAGATGGCATTGGGTTTCAGTTGGGAGCCATAGGAATGAGTGGTGACCGTTCGGAGAAGTTATCCAAATTGTCAGTCCCTTCTCTTGTCATCCATGGCGAGGTAGACCCATTGCTTCCTTTACATTGTGGGGAAGCCACGGCCGCAGCTATACCCAAAGCCAAATTAGTTACGTTTGAAGAAATGGGCCATGACCTACCCGAAAAGTATTGGCCAGAAATTATCGAAGAGCTTCTGAATTTTTGCTAGGTTGTCAAACCTTTCTTGCAAATTCGCTCCCCTCTTCGTTCCTCTCTACCATAGATCCATGAGCGAGAGCATAAATTATGACCCTTTCGGGGATCAAGTATTAGAGGACCCATTTCCTTTTTATGAGGAGCTACGTAATTCGTGCCCTGTGCATATTCATTCAGATTTTCTGCATCCTCTGTATACCTTAACAAGGTACGATGATGTGGCTGAAATGCTTATTAATTTTGACTTATGGTCAAGCCATTATGGCCAGATGCCTCGTTACTCTGTGCAGGGTTGTTTATTTAGCGACCCCCCTGAACATACTTGGTATCGAAAACTAATCCAGCAGAGTTTTGCTCCACGTCACATAGCTTCGATGGAAACGGAAATTACAACTCTTGTAAAGGAGTTAATTGATGTGATGGAAGAAGATGAGACTAGAGATTTACATGATGCTTTAGCCTGCCCACTTCCTGTGCTTGTTATTGCCAAAATCCTAGGGGTCCCTACAGAAGATATAAATCAGTTCAAGGAGTGGAGTGATGCTCAATTAGCGGCCGCTAAATCTTCAAATCCGGATGATTCAAAGGGGCCTCGAAATGCAATGAACGAATACTTACTTCAACAGATAAACGAACGCAGAGAGCTGTTACGCATTGCTGGATGGGACGAAGATGGCAATTCAGATGATGATGAATCTCTTTTGGGTGAAGTGATACCCGATGACGTTATCAGTGGAATTCTTCTTGCTGAAGTCGACTCACGTAAACTCACAGACTCCGAACGACTTGTGATGTTGAATCAATTGCTCGTTGGCGGGAACGAGACAACTACGTCATTAATTACGAATATGTTTTGGCGACTACTTTCACAGCGCGATCTTTACGACCAAGTGGTTGATGAACCATCACTGATCCCCGCAGCTGTTGAGGAAAGTTTACGCTTTGATGCTCCCGTTTTGGGTCTATACCGAACTAATACCGAAGAGATTTCGTTGCATGGGGTAAGTATTCCTGAGCGTTCAAAAGTGATGGCAACGTATGCGGCCGCTAATAGAGATCCGAATATTTTCTCAAATCCAGATGAGTTTCGCCTTGACCGCCCTCAGGAAGAGCTTAGGAAACACCTTTCGTTTGGACTTGGAAGACATTTCTGTCCGGGTGCACAGCTATCGAGAATGGAGGCCAAACTTGCTCTCGAAGAAGTATCTCGCAGATTTCCAAATCTTCGGTTAGTTAGTAATCCCAAAAGAATAGAGCCATTTTTGCTTTGGGGAAGAAAAGAGCTCGCTGTTAGATGGGATTAGCGAACGATTTTTGAAATAGGTATTTCAACAATATCGGATGCCCCTGATCCTCGAAGTTCAGGGATCAGTATATTGATTTGGTCTTTGGGGACAACAGTTTCAACCGCATAGCCTTCACCGCCAAATAATTCATTGACAGTGGGGGCCTTCATTGATGGCAGAATACCGATGACTTCGTCAAGATTGGACTTTGATACATTCATCTTGACCATGACTTGACCTCGCGCTTCTAGGACTCCTTGAAGTAATGTCTGAATTTGCTCCATTGCTTTGCGCTTATCTGGGTCAGCGTAAGATTCAGGGTTAGCTATGAGCTCGGTAAAGCTTGTCAGAACTGTACCTATTACTTTTAGGCCAGCGGCGCGTAGTGCCCGTCCAGTTTCTGTTATATCCACAACGGCGTCTACGATTTCGGGGGCTTTTGCCTCTGTAGCACCATATGAAAGATGAATACTCGCCTCAATTCCTTTGGTCGCAAAGTATGATTTTGTCAATTGGGGATACTCTGTGCTTACTTTGACTCCTTGAGGCAAGTCTTCGATAGTCGTCCAGGGACTGTCCTCTGGAACAGCCACGACTATGTTCACTGGTTTAGCCGTGTTTTTGCTGTAATGCAGTTCACATAATGTTTGCACGTTACTTTCAGTTTCTTCTATCCAGTCCCTGCCTGTTATGCCGATATCAAAAAGGCCGTCAGATACGTACGAA
>WTHU01000123.1:2213-3482 GCA_011523005.1 Acidimicrobiales bacterium | reverse complement strand
CGTCATGTCCTTCATGATCATCGTGGTCGTCATGTCCTTCATGATCATCGTGGTCATCGTGCCCGTGATCGTCACTTCCCTCTAATTGAGACACAACGCTAATGGCTTCAAAGATCATGACTCCATCAGATTCAGCATTCTCAATTACATCAAGCATTCCTTCTTCAAAATTTGCACCATTCACGATGAGGAGGTCAGCTGACATCATCGTTTGAACTTGTTGCGCTGATGCCTGAAAATCATGCGGGTCAGACCCAGGAGGCATAATTGTTTCAACGTCGAAACTATCTCCAACCATATTTGTCACAACGTCACCTAAAATATTCGTGGTGACAACAATCAGTGGCTTCTCAGTCGAACTGGCACCCTCTGAGTCATTATCATCGCCACAACCAGCGAGAACAAGTGAGATAACTGCCACAAGAGTAGTAGCTGAAAATAGTATTTTTTTCATCGAATTGTGAAACATTCACAACCTCCTATAATAAGAATGATTCTCATTATTACATTTGAAGTGTAATTTTCCTCACTCAAGGAGATATTTTTAAAAGTAATGACCACTTGTACCACCTCAATAGCAACGACTGAACTTGAAGTCCGATACGGGAAGACAGTTGCAGTTTCCGATGTGAACCTTAATATTCCTTCCGGATCGTTACTATCAGTGATAGGACCGAACGGTGCAGGAAAGTCTGCCCTGCTAAAAGCTTTGGCTGGAGCCGTTGAAATTCACTCAGGAGAAATTGAGATTACCGGACCTCCGCCTTCTTTTGTTATGCAATCAACGGATGTCGACCCTTCTCTACCAATTTCAGTTAAAGATGTCGTTTCTCTCGCACGCTATTCCAATAGAGGTCCGTTTAAACGTTTCCGAAAAGAAGACCGAGATGCTGTAGATAGCGCAATGGAAAGACTTGACCTGAAAGATCTTGCTAAGAGGCAGTTACATGAACTCTCTGGAGGTCAACGGCAACGAGTTCTTGTAGCTCAAGGATTGGCTCAGGAAAGTAATGTGTTACTTCTTGATGAACCGATCAACGGGTTAGATCTCATTTCCCGAGACATTATCCTTGAAATGATTACACAGGAAGTAGATGAAGGACGTACTGTTGTGCTCACGACCCACAATCTCAGCGATGCGGGCAGAGCCGATCAAGTCTTACTTTTGAATAACTGTCCGTGTTGCCTGGGAACTCCAGATGAAGTCTTAACTGAACCCAACCTTCGTAAAGCATTTGGAGAGAATGAGATGCGTGTCGGATCAAAGGT
>WTHU01000123.1:0-2113 GCA_011523005.1 Acidimicrobiales bacterium | reverse complement strand
AACCCAACCTTCGTAAAGCATTTGGAGAGAATGAGATGCGTGTCGGATCAAAGGTTTTCCTTGATGATCCCCATCATCATCATCATGATGAAGATAACAAAGATGATGGAATGAGATCGTTTTAAATTTTAAAGTATTATGAGAATATGAACACCATTAATCGAATGGACATAGACCAATTAGCTACCTCACAGCTCAACTCAATTAACCAACGATATACAACGAATCGCCGTAAAATCATTGGAATCCTGCAAGAAGCAACAAAACCAATCACAATAAATCAAATCTTGGAATCTAACTCTGACCTCGCGCAATCAAGTGTGTACCGTAATCTCGCAGTATTAGAACAGGCAGGGCTAGTTGTTCGAATCATCACAAATGAAGACCATGCCCATTATGAGTTAGCAGAACACATTCTTGATCACCATCATCACATTATTTGTTCACCTTGCGGTGAAATACTCGACTTCCATCTGTCTGCGAAAATAGAAAAAGCTCTAGAGGAATCTTTGCAAAAAATCGCGGACGAATTTGGATTTAGTATTGATAGGCATCGGCTTGACTTGTTAGGCACATGCGGCGATTGCACAGAGTAGAAGTTTTATACTTCTAGGAGTTAAACGAGACAAAGAGTTCTTTAACTGCAAAGAATGAATTTCCTTGAATCACAGGTCCGTCCTGATTATCACGCAGCGAAGGGTTACCTAGATTTTCAATGAGTATTTCGGAACCCATGACCGCTTCTTTCCGAGCTAGTTCGTAACCAATACAAAAGTGTTTGCCTAATCCAAAACCGAAGTGCCCACTTCGCAATGGGTCTTTTGATACACCTGTACGGTTTTCCTTGCCTATATGTAAGTCTGAACGAAACAGGTCGAATGTAAGTGGATCAGTGAAAACTGTTGGATCTAAATGAGCTGCCCCTAGGCACGCACGTATACGTTCTCCTTCATGTATCTCACGCCCGTATAATTCAATCGGTTTGGTAACGAATCGATCTTCACTGATTACTGCTGGTGTGCGGCGCATTGTTTCAGTGAACGCGTTATCCCATAATGAAATATCGTCAAGCACCGCATCTCTAATTTCAGGGTTGGCTAGGACATTCCACCACATGTTTGCTATTGCTTTATCCGTTGTTTCTCCCCCAGCGATGAAAAGAAGCCCACAGAATGCTGTGATCTCTTCTCTTGTTAACCGATGCCCTTCTACTTCTGCTCTCGCAATTTTCGCAATATGGTCGTTACGATCCGGATTATCTACTCCATCGAGAAGGGGAGCTATATGGCTACAGAAAGCGGCATTTGCATCTAAACCCTTCTCTCGTAACTCGTCAGATCCAGATAGGCCCATAATCATATCTGTCACCCAGGTACGGAATAGGTCTCCATCCCCCTCCATACCTAAAATCGCCGAAATGACATCTACCGGTAATTGCGAACTAAATTCACTAACCAGTGAAACATCGGAGGAACTTGAGAATTGACGAATTAAGTTTTCTGCACATTCTGAAATTAAATGCTCGTATCCTTGAAGGCGTTTCCCAACAAAATCTGGTGCAACAATTGAACGACGTACGACATGCCCATAGTCGTCACGGGATATAAGTGTGGGTCCTACTACTTGACCTGTGGTCAAGTCATATGTTGATGATGAAAAGGTTTCATGATCTGAAAAGACGTTTTTCACGTCCTCGTAACGAGTTACCCACCACATCTTTCCAATATCGTCATAGAAGAGAGGGTGATCGTTACGCATTTCTTCCCAGACATGTTCAGGCGAAACTCTATATTCACGTGAATACAAATCAGATGAAAGCAATACCATCTCCTCCAATTCATAAAGTAGACCTAGATATTCTGTCTGTCCATATCACATTACCCCCAACACATATTGAAATTTCTTGCCCTCATCGTTTATTATTTAGGAAACACAGCCCCTATAAATAAGAAAAGGAACCCCTATGTCATTACAGTTAGGTGATGTTGCACCGGATTTTGAAGCTGATACAACGCATGGCCCTATACGCTTTCATGAATGGAAAGAAGGGTCATGGGCAGTCTTTTTCTCGCATCCGAAAGACTTCACTCCAGTCTGTACTACAGAGCTAGGC
>WTHU01000119.1 GCA_011523005.1 Acidimicrobiales bacterium | reverse complement strand
TTCATGTCAGCTAATTAAACCCCTCAAATGAAAGGCAGATATGAAGACTTTTCTCGAATATTTATCATTCAAGAAGCGTAGAGATGTGTTCAAGAGAAATTTTGAGCACAGGACTATGACAGACAGGCTGGAACGGGAACTTTCTCAACTTTTGATCTCTGGGTCATACTGTGACCGGCAAAAAACATCGTCAACTTGACTGAACCCTTCGAAATTAACATGCACGTTAAAGCCGGTACTTTTATCGCTCGTATCGGGAAGTAGTTGAACTTTTGTTCGAGTTCGTGAACGCCTCAAATCATCGTTTCGGCCTGTGTGCATGTTCATAGCTTAGAACACGTTCAGTCGACTGTTATGCGATCAGCACTGGGCAGAAGAGTTTACGCTGCCGGGAGCGCTATAAACGCTATGACTGCGTAGTGGGATGCAATTCCACATACGACACAGAAATGAAAAATCTCATGAAAACCAAAAGTATCCGGCCACGGGTCAGGTTTCTTCAAACCGTACACAATCGCCCCAATCGTATGAAAAGCACCCCCTAGAAGTAGGAAGATGAATCCAACAGTGCTCAAGGAGTCAAAAAAATCATTTATAACAAGCAACGCGGACCACCCGACAATCAGGAATACCGGAACGAGGACAATTTGAGGAGCAGTCGGCCAAAATATCATTATCAGAACGCCTATTAGCGCTCCGATCCACACTGCGATCAGAACCGTTATTGCAGCTGATCGGGGAAGCAGAAGCCATGAAATCGGAGTGTACGTAGCAGCAATCGTAATGAAAATCATTGAGTGATCAATTCTTCGCATCACATCATGTGCTGAAGCACTCCAGGAGAACCCGTGGTAACACGAACTAATACCGAAGAGACCT
This sequence comes from Acidimicrobiales bacterium, assembly GCA_011523005.1. Taxonomy (GTDB): domain Bacteria; phylum Actinomycetota; class Acidimicrobiia; order Acidimicrobiales; family UBA8592; genus UBA8592. The sequence continues at coordinate 2,623 of WTHU01000119.1, read as the reverse complement.
ATAACGGCGACAGAATACAGCGAAGAAAGTAGTCGCGCATCTGGAGAAGCCGAAATTAGGAGAGGGCAAAGCACAACGGCAACGACTAGAGCTATTTTGTGAGACCATCCCCGAAATGCTGGCTTCGGCGCAAGATGCATAGGCAGGGAGGGATCCACACCTTCACCCTAACACTAAGTATCTTGTGCTTTGCTATCGCTAAATCCTTAACTCATTAGCCAAAAGGGCTTACGATCGCAGAGATTGACACGTTTGAGAAGTCTCGGTCTAGAGAAAAGCAGCCACCACGTTGATGGATAAGACAGCAACGGTCAATAACACGCTTACTCTGTGGAGTTGCGCGAAGCGTTGCTGAAGTCCTTCGTCCCGACTGCGGTTAGTCATCGGGATTATTCCATAGGCTATGCCCATCAATACAGCGCTTATTGATGCCATCACCATGACTCCGAATTGGCCATCAATCAGTGCTAGCAAGAAATTGATTACGTTGACAAATGTGAGGAAAACAAAGAATTTGGGAAAAATAGTTCGCAAAAAAACGCTAGCATCATGTTCGCTCAGCGTCCGAAAGACGGTAGGTGCCACTATTGCCGAATGAAAAATAATGGTTCCCGCCACCAGTCCACACAACAGAGTTATTAGGTTGCACATATCTTCTAATCTAGGTGACAATATGCCTGAACGTGACGCCAAAAATAGAAGAAATACCCCTTAAAGTGTTACCGTAAAAGTAATGCGCTTCACGGCTACATGCATCCTTTTAGGCTCAATGGTGCTGTTACTCGGCTGTAGCAATTCTTCTGATGAGATAGATGATTTGCGAGCACAACTTGATTCAGCGAATGCTGAACTCGCACAGCTCAAAGCATCACAGGAAGACGTTATTACAAACACAACTAATAATGAAATGTCCGGGAAAGAGTTCCCCAAGAGTTTCGGAAGTGGCACGTGGGAAGTTGGAGTCGATATTGAAGCTGGCACATATGTATCCAGAAGAGATGAAAATGTTCCATTTAATAACCCTTTCTGTTCTTGGGAACGGCTCAGTGGTTTAGGTGGAACGATAAGTGAAACTATTACAGCAGGATTGACAGACGGAAATGCAATTGTAGATATCGAGCCAGATGATATTGGTTTCACAAGTATTGGCTGTGAAGAATGGGTCAGGCGGTAAAAGAAACAGGTCCTAAAGCATTTGTGAATGCCGCTTACTTAGCGATTTCAGCGATTGGGTCGAGGATATGTGTCAATAAGTAGCTATCCTCAAAGAGCTAGATCGCATGAGCTGCTACTTCGTACGTTGAATTACCAGTTTGCTCCACGAAGAGACCCTTGATGCCGATAAACATTGAGACTCGTGATTAGGATGAATAGGAACTGCAATGTCAACAACATTTTCACAACTCGGGGTACCTCAATGGGTTTCCGAAGCCCTTGCACGGCAAGGCATCACCGAACCGTTCCAAATCCAAAAGATAACCATCAAGGAAGGGCTAGACGGAGACGATATTTGTGGCAGAGCGCCAACAGGGTCCGGAAAAACACTTGCATTTGGCATACCACTAGTTGTCAGAACAAAGGCGGCAAAACCACGGAAACCTCAAAGCCTCATCCTTGCACCGACAAGAGAACTAGCAGACCAGATTTGCAAGGAACTACAAGCCTTTAGCGGAAAAAGAACTGTTTCAGTCGTGTACGGAGGGGTTAGCTACGGACCACAGCGAAAAGCACTAGCAAAAGGCGTCGACATACTTGTTGCATGCCCAGGCAGACTCGAAGACCTCATCGAACAACGTGAATTGACTTTAGAAGATGTCAAACAAGTAGTCATTGACGAAGCTGACCGAATGGCAGATATGGGCTTTATGCCAGCGGTGAAACGAATCCTTGACCAAACTTCGAAAGACCGCCAAACCATTCTCTTCTCTGCAACCCTTGATCAAGACGTAGCACAACTCAAAAAACATTATCAACACAATCCAGTTACAAGGGAAATAGGCGAAAAGACTCCAGACATCAGGAACGCTGACCACACGTATGCGATAGCGAAGAAGGCAGACAAACCCGAGCTTGTCGCTAAAGCAGTTAACTCAACTTGGCCAGCAATTATCTTTTGCCGAACCCGTCATGGTGCTGATCGCCTAGTCAAGCAACTGAAAAAGTTAGGTATCGAATCAGAACCTATTCATGGTGGGAAAAGTCAACACCAAAGAAAGAGAGCGCTAAAAAATTTCAGCACCGGTAAGGTGCAGGCACTCGTTGCCACAGATGTAGCAGCACGTGGCATTCACGTAGACGGTGTTGCTCTCGTGGTGCACTATGATCCGCCCGAAGACCACAAAGCATACATCCACAGGTCAGGTAGAACAGCCAGAGCAGGAAGCCAAGGGGTTGTTCTCTCAATCATTCAACCAGAACAGCAAAAAAACGCAAAGAAACTTCAGAAACGTCTAGGAATCAATGAATCAATTCGTGAAATCAACCCTGATGAATTACCGCACATCGAGTCTCAACAACAAAAAGAAAGACAAGGCAAGGCAAGACACAAACATAAACGCGCAAACGAGTCCCATACAAGTTCAAAACCCAAAGGGAAAAAACCGGGAAACAAGAACGGTAAAGG
>WTHU01000187.1 GCA_011523005.1 Acidimicrobiales bacterium | reverse complement strand
CCTGCTTGGAAGGTGAGTTCGTCGATGACTTCTTGTACGCCATCAGCGTTGTACTCATACACTTCGTAAATACCTGTTCCTGGTTCACCTACATCAAGGAAATCGATGGCACCTGAAGCACCGTCGTAGTCAATGTTGGTTCCACCTGCAAGCAGGTCTTTACAATCAGCAAATGTTGAACACTTCTCACCGTCACGGCTGACATCAACCATCGCAGCTGCGATATCGGCTGAGTCATTAGAACCAGCTGCTTCAGCAGCTAGAGCGATCAGGATCGCACAGTCATATGACTGAGCGGAGAAGATCGTTGACACGCCAGGAGCGAATTCGGCGAATGCCTGTGGGAAGAACGCAGCACCACTTGAAGGAGCAGCAGCTGGTTGGGTTCCCTTCATTCCTGAAGCGATACCTGGGTTGCTCTCATCGATGAGAACACCAAGTTCACCGGTCGCCATACCATCCGTGATGTAAATCTGGATGGCGTCTGGGCCTGCGCCCTGTTCGACCATTGTTTGTAGTATTTGGATACCTTCTTCGAAAGCAACAAGTACAACAGCGTCAGGACCGGACGCAACAACATCTTGTACGACATCATCGAAGCTTGTCGCTTCAGGTGCGTACGGCGTGTTGTATACGATGGTTCCTCCACCGGAAGCAATCGCTGGTTCGAATTCGGCATTGAAGCCCACACCGTAATCATCGGCGCGGCTCACAACAGCCACATTTGTATATCCATCACCAAGCACTACGTTAGCGAGTGCTGGAGCCTGCAAGTCATCGGACGGTGCGGTACGGAAATAGAATCCGTCGTCACCGGAAGTTCCAAGACCAGCGGCTGTGTTAGATGGTGAACACTGGGTAACGCCAGCTGACGTGATCTTATCGATCACTGAACCGGTAATACCTGAAGCAGCGGCGCCAACAATGGCATCCACATCCTCAGTTAGTAACCGATCAACCGTGGTGTTAGCAATCTCAGGATCTGTTCCTGAGTCACCAGGAGTCAAGGTAACATCTGCACCATTGACACCACCAGCGGCATTGATATCAGCAATAGCCATGTTGACACCCTCAAGCAACGGAGCTGACAAAAACGCCAACGCACCGGTCTCAGGCAACAACGTACCAATGTTCAAACCTTCAGCAGAAGAGCTTTCGCTGCTCGATGAGCTGGCGGAAGATTCTCCACTACTGGAGGTGCTGTCATCATCATCACCGCAAGCAGCAGCGACGAGTGTGAAAGCAAACAATATGGCTAGAAGTCTAAATAGACGTCTATTCCGCATGTAATTTCCCCTCTTAATAATTATTGTTAAAGGTGTTGGACCGATTGTCCAACTTGGTCATTCTGCCAGAAATTTAATTGTCTCGCAACGAAATTGAATAGATTATCAATTAATAAAACGTTTATGTTACGAAGGAATTGGAGCGTAATCTACTTCTTCAATCGCTCTTAATTCATCAAATCTTGTTCGAAGTTCGTTTCGCCGAGATCGGTCCATCGCCAGGTTTATGAGTTCATGCGGGTCTTCCTGCAGGTCATACAACTCGTGGTCATGGTCTTCAAACGGGCTATCAAATTCAAATTGAATTGTTCCAGACAACGGCACTCCTGCGGCATCAGCTCCTCCGCCAACACCGTAGTATCTGCAGTATTTGTATCGTCCGTCGAAGATCCCTGCACTGGCGTATCGCGTGTGCTCAACCCCTTTGTACCAAGCCCATTGCTGAGAGAATAGAACATAGTCTCTGATCTTCGTATCCAAGTCATCAAAAATAGGCGAAAGGCTCTCCCCAACGAGACCTGGGTAGTCACTTGTGGTCACTCCAGCAAATTCTGCAATGGTTTTTGCTAGGTCAACATGGCTAGCTAACGAGTGTGTTTTAGTTCCTGCTTTGGTCTTGCCAGGAATTTTCATATAAAGAGGAATGCGCATGGTTTCTTGATAATTCCATGGCCCCTTTGATCTAAGACCATGAGATCCTACTTGGTCTCCGTGATCTGATGTGAAGATGATGATTGTGTCTTCCCAAACGTTAAGTTCGTCAAGAGTTTTGAATATCCTCATCATTTGCGCGTCATTTAGTTCGTGCAGTTTGACGTAGTAGTCAAGATACCGGAGCCACAAATGTTCGTCCTCTCGGTTCATAGTTCCCGGCGCTCCCCATTTGAGCATGGAATGCATCCAGCGGCGGTGAACGTCAGGCTTTGTGTGTAAGTCATCGTGGAAATTTTCTGGTAGTTCCGTGAACCACTCGTCTAGTTCGTAAGCAAATGGGGGGAAATTGTCTTTTCTTCCCCAGTCTCTATCTTTTAGTCTCTCGCGCACATGGTCGGTTTCTGCTTTGTTATCAACCTGCCACCACGGTTGGTCACATGGGAACCACATGATGTCGTGAGGGTTTACGAATGCAGTGGTGAGGAACCATGGTTTATCTGAAGTTGCGTTTTCTTTTAACCAGGTGATTGTTTGATCAGTAATGGGTTCGTCGAACTCTGTTCCGGTTCCTGGTAAACCCCACCATGCTGAGTCGTTTCCTTCCCAATCACCAAAGCCGAACTTTTCCATTTCTGGATACCGTTGGTTTTGTAGGTGCCATTTTCCTTTGTATCCAGTTTTGTAACCGGCGTTACGGAGCATGTGTCCTAAAGTTGCGGTGGAGGTTGGAAGGTTTGTGTTTTCAGGACCTGTTGAGTTTTCTAAGACTCCATGTTGAAGCATGTATTGTCCGGTAAATAGTGTTGCGCGCGATGGGCTGCATGGAGAGGTGTGAGTGTAGTAATTCGTAAATTCCAAACCTTCGTCAAGTAGGCGTTGCCTTGCGGGTAGATCTAGTCCTGCGGGCAGCCAATCTCGTTGACGTTCTTGGTCTGAAACGATGAGAAGGATGTTAGGTGTTTTCATGTTCATTGAAGTTATCAAATTATTTCGGTAATTGGGGATTCATGAGCGTCTAATTTGCAACAAGTCGATCAAGTTCCTGAACTGCTCTAGCGATATCTGTAAATGTTGTGTACATGGGGACGGGAGCGAATCGCAAGATATCTGGATCGCGTGCGTCAGGAACGACTCCACATCCAATAAGTTCTTCCTCAAGTTTGGATGCGCTGCCAGAGACCCGAACTGAGATTTGGCAGCCTCGACGTTTAGGATCAGTGGGGGTAATTGAGGAGATATTTTTGATTGCCTTGACACCCTTCTCGAAATATTCTGTCAATCTTATTGAGCGCTCTCGGAGTGCAACCATGCCGTGGTCTGCGAACATTTCTAGTGATTCTTTGAGGGGAATCATGGCTAGAAGGGAGGGGTTTGATGTTTTCCATCCATCTGCAGATTGTCGAGGGATAAAATGTTCTTGCCCGTGCATATCAAATCGTGTGTCAGGGTCATTCCCCCACCAACCTGCTAGGCGTATCAACGTTTTGTCTGCGTGGTGTTTGTGATTTACGAAGTAGCCGGCAATGCTGCCAGGTCCAGCGTTGAGGTACTTGTAGGTGCACCATGAAGCAAAATCAATTCCCCAGTCGTGTAG
>WTHU01000041.1 GCA_011523005.1 Acidimicrobiales bacterium | reverse complement strand
AGGTGACTCTATAACAGTTGCACCTTCTCAGACTCTCTCTGATGTCGAATACCAGATGCTAAGAGATGCTGCTTTCGCATGCATGAGGCGAGTAGGTGTAGAAACCGGTGGATCAAATGTGCAATTTGCAGTGAATCCCGAAAACGGGGAATACGTAATTATTGAAATGAATCCAAGAGTAAGTCGATCATCAGCGCTTGCGTCAAAAGCCACTGGCTTCCCGATAGCTAAAATTGCTACAAAGCTAGCTATGGGATACACGCTAGATGAGATACCGAATGATATTACAAAGAAAACTCCTGCTAGTTTCGAACCAACGATTGACTATGTAGTCACAAAGATACCTCGATGGGCTTTTGAGAAGTTCCCTGGAACAGAAAATATTTTGGGTACGCAAATGCAGTCAGTTGGCGAAGTAATGTCTATTGGGAGAACATTCCCTGAATCGTTGCAGAAAGCTCTAAGGTCTCTTGAATTGGGGAGGCATGGATTCAATGCTGATCCTGGAGAAAAGGATTTTGAAAGTCTAAGCGATGATGAATTGCTCAGAAAGGTATCGATACCAACACCTGAAAGATTATTTCAGATAGGCGAACTAATTCTTAGAGGCATCTCGGTAGAGAAAATTCATGAAGAGACGTATATAGATTTCTGGTTCCTTGACCAACTTCAAATAATTGTAGAGGAGCGCGAATACCTTGAAAATCTCTCAATCGAGACAATTTCAAATCAGGATTTACGGAGGGCAAAAAGGCTCGGATTTAGCGATGAACAGCTTGGTTACCTTTGGAACACAGAGAGTGAGGAGGTAAGAAAGGCTAGAATTAAAGCAGGAGTTATACCTGTTTATAAAACGGTAGACACATGTAGCGCGGAATTTGAAGCTCATACGCCTTACCATTATTCGACCTATGAAGATACAACAGAGGTCGCTCCATCAGAAAAACCGAAAGTTGTCATATTGGGCTCTGGTCCTAACCGAATCGGACAAGGAATTGAATTCGATTACTGTTGCGTGCACGCAAGTTTTGCATTGAGTGAGGTTGGATATGAGACTGTGATGATTAACTGCAATCCTGAGACTGTTTCAACCGATTATGACACAAGCGACAGACTTTTCTTTGAGCCTCTAACTGAGGAAGATGTGAAAAATATCTTAGACGCCGAAACTGAATCAGCTGAGTTAGTCGAAGGTCCGGGTATTGCCGGAATCATTGTAAGTCTTGGTGGGCAAACTCCTCTTAAACTTGCATCGGCGTTGCCCAAGGATCTAGTGGTCGGTACGCCTCCTGATTCAATTGACCTTGCAGAGGACCGAGAAAGATGGAATTCGGTTTGTAACCAACTTGAGATACCGCAGCCACCAGGCGGGACAGCTACATCAATCTCTGAGGCGATAGAGATTGTAAAGCGAGTTGGGTTTCCCGTTCTAGTCCGCCCATCTTATGTATTGGGAGGAAGAGCGATGAGCATAGTTTATGACGAAGAGCAATTGAAAGATGCCATGCAAGAACTGACCGTATCTGGAAGTTTAGATAAGGAAGAAGGATTATCCTCGGATCTTCCGGTGCTAATTGATAAGTTTATTGATCATGCAATGGAAGTGGATGTGGATGCCATTAGGGATATTTCCGGAGAAATAATTATTGGCGGAATTATGGAACATGTTGAGGAAGCGGGAGTTCATTCCGGTGACAGTGCATGTGTAACGCCACCTGTCAATCTCAGTGAAACTACACTCGCAACCTTGACAGAATACGCTTCGCTGATAGCTGAAAAGTTAAATGTTATTGGGTTAATAAATATTCAGTTCGTAGTAAAGCGTATAGGCGATTCAGAGACCGTTTTCGTTATTGAAGCAAACCCGAGAGCCTCTAGAACTGTGCCGTTTATCTCTAAAGCTACGGGAGTGCCTCTCGTAAAAATCGCCGCAAGGGTGATGATGGGCGAAACCTTAGAAACACTTCGTAGCGTTGGTTTATTAGATCAAGAGAAAATCTTTAGCCACACCGCAGTAAAAGAAGCAGTGCTGCCATTTAATAGATTTCCCAATACAGACGCCGTATTGGGGCCTGAGATGCGTTCAACTGGCGAAGTAATGGGTATTGACGCCACACCCGGATTGGCATTTGTGAAGAGCCAGCTCGCTGCTGGAATGTCTTTGCCAAAAGACGGAACTGTATTCATCTCAGTGGCGGACCGTGATAAGACCCAAGGTATACAGTCAGCAATACTATTTAAAGAATTAGGTTTCTCTATCGCAGCGACAGTAGGAACTGCCGAAGCATTAAGGCAAGCAGGTTTGGAGGTCTCAGATATCGTGGCGAAGATAGGCGACGATGATGGGGTAACGGCTGTTGAATTAATTGAATCTGGAAAGGTTCAACTGGTTATTAATTCTCCACGTGGAAGGGGTCCACGTGCCGACGGAGCCCATATCCGAAAAGCTGCAGGCGAAAGAGGGATACCTCTTCTAACAACAGCTTCATCAGGTTTGGCTCTTGCGAAAGGGCTGGTTGACTGGAGCGAGCATCCATTAAAAGTGAAATCTCTTCAAGATTTTCATATAGAAAATGAGAACAGCGGTAAAACTAATGAGCTCTAAGATCGCTGCTCAAGGTACGGATACGTTGAACCCGTTGGCCACCTTAGTGGGTAATGTGAATCTAAAAAATCCTGTAATGCTAGCTTCAGGAACAGCAGGGCACGGTACTGAACTATCGTCTGTCACGGATCTATCAGGTGTTGGCGCTTTAGTTGTCAAAAGCCTTTCTGCATATGAGTGGGAAGGTAATAGTGCCCCCCGTTTGCATGAGACTCCCAATGGGATGATCAACAGTATCGGGCTTCAGGGACCTGGTTTGTCATACTGGATGGAAGATATCCTGCCGCAATTAATTGATAAGGAGATCACTGTTGTTTTGAGCATCTGGGGAAGGACAATTGAAGATTATGCGGCTGCCGCTGATCTATGCTCCGACCTGCCTACAGCAGTTAAAGCAGTAGAGCTGAATATATCTTGCCCAAACGTTGAAGACCGCGGGAAAATGTTCTCCCATACTCCTGCCAGTACTTATGAAGTCGTGCAGGCAACTAGTCAGATTAAAACGCCTCGTTGGGCTAAATTAAGCCCAAATGTTACGAATTTAGTTGAGATTGCAAACGCTGCCAAAGAAGCGGGTGCTGATGGGGTTACTTTAATCAACACAGTAATGGGGATGGTGATAGATATTGATGAAAGGAGGCCATTGCTTGGTGCTGGAGGTGGCGGATTAAGTGGACCTGCAATTCGACCCGTCGCAATTCGCTCAGTCTTTGATGTCTACTCAGCTATGCCAGATTTTCCGATTGTAGGTGTAGGGGGTGTTGCCTCGGCAAAAGATGTAGTTGAGTTTTTGATGGCTGGGGCATCAGCAGTTCAAATAGGATCTGCAAACTTTGCTAATCCCCGTGTGTCTTCGAAAATCATCGCTGATTTAGCTCAGTGGTGCAAAGCTAATGACTTTGAAAGCATTGGAGCGATAAAGGGTTTAGCGCATAAATCATAACGAAAGAGGAATTGGAGATTCATGGAAGAAGAGATTGAAATTAAGCCAGAGATTACAAATAAACTCGCTTTAGCGCTTGATGTAGATGATCTAGTAGTAGCTGTGCGATTAGCTAGAGATTTGAATTCATACTTTGGGGTAGCAAAGGTAGGTCTTGAATTATTCAGCGCTGCGGGTCCAGATATCATAGGGACGCTTAAGGAGATGGGGTACAAGGTATTCCTTGATTTAAAACTGCACGATATACCGAATACTGTAGGACGGGCTGCAAAAGTATTAGGTTCATTGGGTATCGATTACTTAACCCTGCATACAGCTGGGGGAGAGGCAATGTTGACCGCCGGCGTAGAGGGGCTTACGCAGGGAGCAGAAAATGCGGAGTTGGAAGTGCCTTCAGCTTTAGGCGTAACCATTCTCACCAGTCAGAAAGAAACGCCAGATGCCTTAATGGCAGAGCGTTTACGCCTCGCAGAATCATCGGGCTGTAAAGGAATCGTCTGCTCAGCAAAGAATTTAGTAGAAGCGAATCAGATAGTCCCTGATTTAACATTTGTGGTGCCAGGAATTAGGCCTCGGGGAGTTGAACACCATGATCAAGCTAACGTTGCAACACCTCTAGATGCGATAGACAATGGTGCCGACTTGCTGGTAATAGGTCGCGCTGTCCTCAAAAGTGCTGACCCTAGGAGAGCTGCCCGTGAAATCATAATGGAGATCTCACAGATATCGCCAAAAAATATATAGCATTCACCGTTTCTTCAGGTGTGAGAATTATTATTTAATTATGCCCGCACCGCCAAAACTAACAGACGAACAACGTCGTGCTGCATTAGAAAAAGCTGCTGAAGCAAGGAGAGTGAGGGCTGAACTCAAAGCACTAATCAAAATGGGTTCCCTCTCAATTAGCGAAGTTCTCGAGAAGTCCGACTCAAATGAGATCATTAGCCGGACTAAAGTTCTGGCAGTGCTTGAGTCAATGCCAAAAATAGGAAAAGTAAAAGCTCGCCGAATCATGAAAGAGATAGGAATCGCTGAAAGCAGGCGCCTACGTGGTTTAGGCGATCAACAAAGAGCAGCACTCGTCTCAGAGTTCAGTTAAATCTTCATGGTTATCGTAGTCTCCGGTCCTGGTGGAGTTGGCAAAGGAACAATCGCACAATCGCTTGTTGACTCCATGGATAACCTTTGGCTCTCGAAAAGTTGGACTACTAGATCTATCAGAGTCGGAGAGAGCCCTGATAGCTATGTTTTCGTCACGCGCGAAGATTTTGAGTCCTCTATAGAGAGTGGAAAGTTTCTGGAATGGGCTGAATTTCAAGGGAATTTGTATGGAACGCCGTTACCAGAAGCGCCAGATGGCATGGATATACTCCTCGAAATTGATGTTCAAGGAGCTACAGCTGTTATAGAGAAAGACATACCGGCCCTACTGATCTTTGTAGATGCGCCTTCCGTAGAGGACCAAGCAAGAAGACTCAGGGGAAGAGGGGATCCAGAAACTGAGGTAGAGAAGAGAATTCTCAAGGGGGAGCGAGAACGCGAGAGGGCAAAAGAGCTAGGAGCGCACATCATAATTAATGATGACTTAGAGCTCACAATTCAAGAAATACGAACCTTAATAGAGAGCCACGCCAAAGGCCATCAGAAGTGAGATAGTTCATTTGGCTACCTTAAGTAGTATTTTCAACCAATCTCGTTACCATTAAGTGTATATTTCGCAAACTGATGCGAAAGTTTGGAGTAAGAATGTCAACCGAAAATAACTCAATGATTTACCCTAAAATTGAGGGATTACTTGAAAGATCCCTCAAACAAGGGGAGGAAGATTCCCATTCAAAATTTCGGCTTGTGACACTAGCAGCTCAACGAGCAAGGCAGATTAATGCATATCGAAACCAGCTAGATGGAGGACTCGGAGTTGCTGTCCCTCCACAGGTGCATGCAGAAGGTATTGCCAAGCCTCTATCCATAAGCTTTGAAGAGATTATCCAAGATAAGGTTTTAGCAGGGGAGAAGAAAGACCCTGAACCCGTCGAAGTTGAAGATGTAATTGTCGAAATCGACGAACCTGAAGAAGAGGAAGAAGAAACCGAGTAACTGGTTGTTCATCATGCTTTCTGAGAAGAGGATTGTATTAGGCGTATCAGGCGGAATTGCTGCCTATAAATCTATTGAGATAAGCCGAAGACTTGTCGACGCAGGAGCATTTGTTTCTCCAATCATGACCGCAGCTGCGAAGAAATTCGTAGGCGAAGTGACATTGAGTGCTTTAGCATCTGAACCAGTCAAGTCATCTCTATGGGAGGATGAGGACCCAATACCGCATACAACGCTCGGGCAAGAAGCCGATCTCGTATTGGTAGCTCCGGCCACGGCGAAACTGATAGGCGCATACGCCTCAGGAATCTCTGGAGACCTGCTGTCAGCTACGCTACTGGCTACGAGGGCTCCTGTAGTTCTGTGTCCAGCAATGCACACAGAAATGTGGGAGCATCCAGCTGTGCAGGACAATATCAAAATTCTGAGAGAACGCGGAGTTGCTATTGTTGAGCCGGAAGATGGAATATTAGCGGGCGGCGATGTAGGGAAAGGAAGATTAGCTGGAGTTGAATCAATTCTTTCATCAGTTGAGCGCGTGCTAACAAAAAAAGATCTCGATAGTTTAAAGATTCTAATCACAGCTGGTGGAACAAGGGAACCTATAGATCCAGTACGTTACATCACTAATAAATCCTCAGGAAAACAGGGATATGCATTAGCAAAAGCTGCGTATATGCGTGGAGCGGATGTCACCTTAGTTACTTCAATGCCTGACCATGCACCTCACGGCGTTAAAGTATTGTGCGCACAAACTGCCAAAGATATGGAAGATGTTGTTATGCAAAACCAAGAAGGCTTTGACGTAATAATAATGGCTGCGGCCATAGCCGATTTTCGCCCCGCAGAAGTATCGGATCACAAAATTAAAAAAACAAAAAGCATGGAAAGTCTTGCCTTAGTTACTACGCACGACTTCCTTATTGACTTGGGGCGCGGAAAGAAACCTAACCAAACTATCGTGGGTTTTGCCGCTGAAACTGAAGACCTTGAGAAGAATGCAATAGAAAAACTGAAGAAAAAAAATCTAGATTTAATTGTTGCTAACAATGTCGCATTACCCAATGTTGGGTTTTCTCATGATACGAATGAGGTAACTATCATGAGTGAGGATTCAAAATGGACTCTTCCATTGGCAGAGAAACGTATTATTGCCGACGGGATTCTCGACGCAGTATTAGAAATTAGATAAGACTCTGTCTTACTAAACAGATAAGGTAGGGACATGAACGACACCTTCACATTCACATCAGAATCAGTAACTGAAGGGCATCCTGACAAAATGGCGGATCAGATTTCTGACTCAATTCTAGATGCTCTTCTTGCTAAAGATCCTATGAGCAGAGTCGCATGTGAGACCTTAGTGACAACTGGAATGGCTCTAGTCACTGGTGAGATCACAACCGAAGAAGCTTATGTCGACATTCCTGGTATTGTCCGGGAAACGATCTGCAGAATAGGTTACGACAAGCCATCATTTGGGTTTGATGGGAATACCTGTGGCGTCATGATAGCAATAGACGAGCAGTCAAATGACATCGCAGAGGGCGTCAACAGTTCTGTTGAGGCTCGAAGTGGAATAGCTAAAGATGAATGGGACTCATTCGGAGCAGGGGACCAAGGCCTCATGTTCGGTTATGCCACTAATGAAACACCAAATTTTATGCCTCAACCTCTAGACCTTGCTCATAGATTAGCTAAACAATTAACTGAAATTCGGCGAAGCGGAGTGGTTCCTTACTTGCGGCCAGATGGAAAAACCCAAGTCACAATGGACTACGAAGGTGGTAAGCCTGTCCGTCTTAGAAACGTTGTAGTGTCAACACAACATAATGCCGGAGTCGATAGATCACATCAAATAGAGCCAGACTTGATTGAGCATGTCATACGCCCAATCGTCCCTGAAGAATTCCAGGATGATGCCTACGATGTGCATGTTAATCCATCTGGGCGATTCGTTATTGGGGGCCCAGTCGGAGATGCCGGTCTGACGGGGAGAAAAATAATAGTAGACACATACGGAGGGATGGCTCGCCACGGCGGTGGAGCATTTTCGGGTAAAGACCCATCAAAAGTTGACAGGAGCGCAGCATATGCAACCCGATGGGTCGCGAAAAATGTTGTTGCATCAGGTGCTGCTTCACGTTGCGAAGTGCAAGTAGCGTATGCGATAGGTATTGCAAGGCCAATGTCTATTCTTGTTGAAACATTTGGAACTGAGACTGTATCTCCTGACTCAATCGCCTCAGCAATAAGTGAAACTTTTGACCTCCGTCCTGCTGCCATTATTGATGAGCTGAATCTCCGGAGACCAATTTATGCCCAAACAGCAGCTTACGGTCACTTCGGAAGAGAAGAAGAGAGTTTCACATGGGAGCAGCTGAATAAAGTTGATGCATTAAAGAGTGTTCTTAATATTTAGTCCCCTTGTAGTTCCAACATCCATACTGGCTTAAAGAGTTTTGTATGGGTAACAACACTAAACAGCGGTTGATAAAAACAGTCAGGGTGATACCAGACATAGATGGAATAACGAAAGAGTTCGACTATCTCGTGCCAGAGGACTGGAACACTTCCGGAGAAAGCAAGTTTCTTCAAGTAGGCACAATTGTACGCATGCGGTTTCGGAACAGAATAGTTCGAGGGTGGGTATCAGAAATTAATCCCATAGAGATACCCAATGTTGACCTAATCCCTCTAAAAAAGCTAAGCGGAATAGGTCCTAGTGCGGAAATAGTAAATCTTGCAAAATGGGCTGCTAAAAACTGGCATGGGCCAGTAAGTAAACTTTTAAGAGTAGCAAGCCCTAAGTCCATGATACGAGCAAGACTCAATCAAGAAAGCGGACCCTTGGCGCAAACTGAACTTTCATTTGCAAAAGCGAACCTTTCCTCGGGCTTTTCTGTAACGGGAATAGAAATATCCCCTCTCGGTGATAGGTGGCCGATAATTCAAGAAACAGTCATGCGTGGAAATTCATTGATTTTAGTTCCATCTGTTAAGCAAGCACAGTTGTTAGTGGGGCGGCTGAAGAGCATCGGCGTAAAATCCGGGCTGCATGGGAAAGATTGGCTACTTGGAGCACGAGGGGGGACCATTGTCGGAACCAGATCAGCAGCATTTGCTACCATTAAAGATCTCACTTCAATATTAGTCATCGATGAGCATGATGATGCATATAGAAATGAGTCTGCTCCAACTTGGAATGCTAGAGACGTTGTCCTGCAGAGAGCAAAAATAAAAGGTATCCCAATTGTCTTCACCTCCCCAATCCTCTCACCGGAAGCTAGAAAGGAAATACAAATAACTGAGACCATAGGCGATGTTGAGACAGGATGGGGAAGTATTCGTGTTCTCGACCCAAGGCAACCCGCGGAGAGAGGGTACGGGCTTTGGCCAAGTGGCGTAATAGATCAGATGAAAAGATCTGAAAGAAGCATAGTGATACTTAACCGTAAAGGCCGGTCGAAACTTCTTGTTTGTGCATCCTGTGGTGAAATCGTAATCTGCTCCGAATGCTCTTTGAATATGAGTCAGCCAGATGAAGATTTATTAACATGTTCTCGAAACCACAGGCGGCCTGTAGTTTGTTCATTTTGTCTGTCCACGAAACTTAAAAATCTTAGAATCGGAATCGGTAGAGCCAAGGAAGAATTGGAAGCATTACTTCAAGAACCAGTACAAGAGATCCATTCAAATAGTGAAGCCGTAAATCTCCATAACGGTAAATACCTGTTGGGGACCAATGCTGCTCTACATAGGGTTGACTGGGCTGATCTAATATTCTTCGCAGACTATGATCAAGAACTTTATGCGGGAGGTTATCGAAGCGAAGAAACCGCGCTATCGAACCTAATACGAGCCACCAGGATAACAAACACTCGGGCTAGAGCGAATGGTCAAGTAGTTATTCAAACGCATTCGCATAAAAGTGAACTTCTTAGGCTTATCGCAACTGGACAATTCAGTTCTTGGAGTGAGTTGCATCAACAACGCCGAAAGTTGTTGTCTCTACCTCCCTATGGCTCATATGCTGAAGTATCTGGGCCTGGAGCGAAGAAGTACGTTGATCAAATAGATGTAGTTAAGGGGATTGAGATCCTTGGCCCCATTGAGGAGTCTTGGCTTATTAAATCAGACTCGCATTCGCTCCTGTTGAGAACTCTTTCGAAAGTTGAAAGGCCGAAAGAACGGATCAGGATAGCAATAAACGGGTAAGGAAACTTCCTTATTTCCAGCCTTGTCTTCGCATTTCGTATAACGCAATTGATACAGCAACTGAAACATTTAAAGATCCAACTTTTCCCAATTGCGGAATGAAAGTAATAGCATCACAACATTCAAGGGCTCGCTTACTTACCCCCCGGTCCTCATGTCCCGCAAGGAAGCAAATATTTGTATCTAGGTCTAACTCATGAATTGGAACTGCATCATCGGTTAGTTCTAACCCGACAATTCTGTATCCTTCTGACTTAGCGGCTTCAATTGCTTGAACGACGTCAGGGCATTCTGACCACTTAAGATAGCGATCAGTCCCCAAAGCTGTTTTTCCAGTTTTCGTATTTTCTGGAGTTGTAGACCCAGAACTAAACCATGCAAAATCAACTCTTTCAGCAGCTGAACTGCGTATTATCGAACCCACATTGTAGGGACCTTGAATTCCATCAATGATGAGTGCAAGTCGATTATCCGTTTTCTTACGCCAATCACGGTGAAGGCGCTTTAAGTCAGTGTTTGATAAATGTTCAGACATGATGCTTGACCTCAAGAAGTCTGTAGCCTTTGAGAGACTTTAGCCGACTCGTTTCCCAAGATTCATTTTCTAACCATTTCTGGATACTGTCCGCACCAAGATTCTTATTGATAACTAAATAAGCAACCCCAGAGAAATGAAGGCGCCCAAGCCATCTAGTTAGCACCATTTTCAGGTTCTCTTTCCCAATTCGTATGGGAGGGTTGGACCATATTAAATCAAATGCTATGTCTTCAGGCACTTCATCAGGTGCACAAATTACAGTCTCTTCGCTTCGAGTATTTCTCTTCGCAAGCTCAATGGCTCTTCTGTTGACATCTATACCCCATACCTTTGCACTAGGAAACCTATGCTCCATTACAGCTGCAATTGGTCCATAACCACACCCCAAATCAAGCACATTTTTTGGGGGTGCTTCAGGTTTTGGGACATTGAGGAGAAGAAATTTTGTTCCGGTGTCTAACTTCTTCCAGGAAAAGACATTACTCGCCGTAACGAAAGTGGCTGAAAAATCTGGGAGGGATAGTTGGACAGCCCCTTCCAACTGAGTGGAGATAGGTTCTTGGTCAAAATAATGTCCGTTGGTTTCCATTTAAGAAACAGTACAGCCTCTGCATGCTACATATCCTGCTATATCCTGAAAGTATGGATTCTTACACGATTAGAGTTTTCGGTGACCCAGTCTTGAAGAAGGTTGCCGAAGACGTAGAAAATATTGATGGAGACCTTGTTTCTACGTGCGAGCGCATGTTAACTGCCATGTACCAAGCACCAGGTATTGGGTTGGCCGCTCCGCAAGTTGGGATAAGTAAACGATTTTTTGTGTATGACTACGGTGATGGCCCAAAGGTCCTAGTCAATCCTATTATCAAAGAAAGCGACGGAGAGTGGGAATTCGAAGAGGGTTGTCTTAGCGTGCCAGGGTTGTCTTGGAATATCATCCGCCCAAAGTTGATCCACATAACAGGATTTGATCTTAATGGAAACGAAGTATCAATTGAGGCTGATGAATTAGAGTCAAGGCTTTATCAGCATGAAATGGACCACCTTGATGGAAAACTGCTTTTGGAATACCTAGACGAAGATCAGCAACTAGATGCAAAGAGAATTCTACGTAGACGAATAATGGATCAACAGGAAACCCCTAGAACCGGCCTAACTGGATTTGATAGTGCTTCCTGATGTCCCGCAGGAGGTTAAAAGAATTGCCTATCTAGGCACCCCTGAGATAGCAGTCCCGCCACTAAGAGCTCTTCATGAATTTGGCTTAGATATCCCAATAGTAATTACTGGAGAAGATAAACGTAGAGGGCGTGGAAGTAAGGTAACCTCAAGTCCCGTAAAAATTGAAAGTGAGAGGTTAGGGATTCCTGTAGCGCACGACCTTACTGCGCTTTCGAACGTGCATGTTGATTTGGGAATAGTAGTTGCTTTCGGTCAGATAATTCCAAGCCATATTCTTACAAAACTACCTTTAGTTAATCTGCACTTTTCTTTGTTGCCGAAATGGCGCGGTGCAGCACCTGTCGAGCGAGCAATTCTTGAAGGAGATGAATTTACCGGGGTTTGTGTCATGAAGATAGAACCAACCCTTGACACTGGTGGCATATACCGGAAAGACGTAGTCCCCTTAAATTCTGGGGTATCACTAGAAAAGGCGCGAAATGAGTTGTGTGAAAAGGGCACAGAGTTGCTTATTGATTGCTTCAAATCAGGTTTCGGTGTGCCTAAACCTCAAATCGGTGATGCCGTTTACGCCCATAAGATAAAGCCTGAAGAGCATCGTATTCAATGGACTCAAAGTGCCTCACAAATTCACCGTGTAATCCGATTAGGGAATGCTTGGACTTTAGTAGGCGGTAAGAGGGTACGTATTCTTGAAGCCAGCTTTGATGATCTTGCGGACCTAAAAGCAGGGGAAATTAAGGGTGTGGTAGTGGGAACAGGGAAAGGCTCAATAAATTTGATCACTGTTAAGCCAGAAGGTCGAAACGAATTGCCTGCAGCAGATTGGATAAATGGTTTACGTCTTGGCGCCGAAGCAAGGTTGGGGGAATGAAAGAATCAGGCGTTGAAGCACGAGAAATAGCGATTCAATGCCTTTATCGAATTGATGAAACGGATAGCTTCGCCAACATAATTCTCCCAAATCTTCTAAAAGGAAAATCGTTGGACCAACGAGATAAAAATTTAATTACCGAAATTGTTTATGGAGCGACGCGGATGAGGCGATCACTCGACTGGGTCATTGATCGTTATCTAAGTGTTCCTCCACCGACTAAATTACGTTCCTCATTGCGGGCGGGTGCCTACCAAATACTCTATATGCGAGTTCCAAATCATGCTGCAGTGAGCGCGACCGTCTCGGCATCGTCAAAAAAAAATAAAGGTGTTGTCAATGCAATACTTCGTCGTATATCTGAAGAACTGCAAATAAATTGGCCAGACGAAGGGACAAGACTCAGTTACCCAGAATGGATTATTGATCTACTGATCACAGATCTAGGGGAAAAGAATGCTTTTGGGATGCTAGAAAAGATGAATGAGTCGCCACAGGTCTCTGTTAGAGACGACGGATATTATCAAGACCTAGCTTCACAATGGGTCACCGATATTATGAACGTCTCAAAGGATGACCTCTTATTGGACATGTGTTCAGCTCCAGGAGGAAAGGC
>WTHU01000110.1 GCA_011523005.1 Acidimicrobiales bacterium | reverse complement strand
GCAGGACTCGCACGAGCACAAGCAGTAGTTGATAGCTACTCAATGCCACCCGACCAAATTACTGTGACAGAACCAGTCAGTTCCCCACCGGAATCAGGCAAAACTGTCGCATGGTTGGCTTGCGAAGTTACCTGTGCAGCATTCAACCCAGCTTTTGAAGCAGCTACAGACGCTCTTGGCTGGAACCTTGAAATCATCAATGTTGCTAGCTTTGGAAACAACGCAGCAATCCTCCAAGCCTTAGATCTTGGAGCAGATTTCATCGCTATCACCGGTACACCACCAGCAACAATCGCCGATGAAATCGCGATTGCTCAAGAACGTGGCGTAGGAATGTACATGTGTTTCGACACCACACTTCCAGATCCGGCAAACAACAACATCTACACAAACTGTGCAGGTGAATCCAATGTTTATGCAGCAGGACAGCTACACGCCAACAAGATCATTGTTGAATCAGGCGGTAACGCAAACGTTCTCATGGTAAACATCCCTGACTTCGCGGTACTCGTTTCAGAACGAGAAGGTGCGAAAGCAGCGTATGCCGAGAACTGTCCTAACTGTTCATTCCAAGAATTGGCAGTAACACTTGACCAACTCCTCACAGGCGGAGTACCAGGAGCCATCGTTTCAGCTCTCCAAGCTGACGACAGCATCAACTGGGTTCACATCGCCACAGCTGGTATGGCATACGGCGTCCTCGACACACTCGACGAAGCCGGCCTATCAGACCGAGTTAAAGTTGCAGGTGTTGACCTCGACGCAGCAGGCCTTGCCGATATCGTTTCAGGACGATACGAATTCTGGACCGTTAACCCAGTGCTGTACTCAGCATGGCTAATGGTCGACGGAATGGTCCGAACATCAGTAGGAGACACAATCCCAGGTGGTGGGCACGTGAATCCTCCATTGCCAACATATATTGTTGACACAGCTGAAGAAGCACAAAGGCTTCTTGATACCCCTGAACAAGACTTCAAGGGTCCAGCAACGATGGAAGACCAATTCAAGGCACTTTGGGGTATTGGCTAATAACTAATCAATAACTCAGACGAGTCAAATAGAAGGGCCCGCAGCTAGGCTGCGGGCCCTTTACGTTATTGAAAGAAATAATACAAAAGGCCCTTTACTCGCTAACGGCATTTAGTGATAGGTTTATAACCTGACAACTGAGGGGGAAAAGATGAGCGAGCGATGGGTTTGGCGTTTACAACAACGGCCAGAAGGAATGGATTTCGAACCAGCATTCGAATTCAAAAGCGAACCAATACCAGAACTCGCCCCAGGCGAAATTCTGATCAAAAACATTTACATAGGAATGGACGCTGGAACACGAAACTGGCTACACCCACGCGAAGACGGCTTCGACGTTCCCCTCCCACTCGGATCCGCCATGATCGGAATACTCGTCGGAACCATAGAAGAAAGCAACCACCCTGCATACACAAAAGGGTCCCTTGTACGCGCATACGGGCAATGGGCTGACTACTCAATAGTCAACCCAGCAGAATCAGGAGTATTTCTTGTCGATCCAGATATAGATGACATACGGCAATACATTGGACTCATAGGCCCGAGCGGATGGACCTCATACTTCGGCGTCCTCGATGTCGGTAAACCAAAACCAGGTGAAACATTCCTCGTATCCGCCGCTGCAGGATCCACCGGATCAATTGCTGGTCAGGTCGCCAGAATCGCAGGATGTCGAACAATAGGAATCGCTGGCAGTGACGAAAAAATTGACTGGATCAAGACAGACCTCGGATTTGATGAAGGAATCAACTACAAGACAGACAACGTAGAAGAAAAAATCCGCGAATACGCACCAAATGGGATAGATATCTATTTTGATAATGTTGCTGGACCCATACTTGACGCCGTGCTACCCAACATGGCGATACACGGGCGAATCGCGTTAAGCGGACTCATGGATAGCTACAACGCCGAAGGACCGGTACCCGGACCATACAAATTCGAATACCTCCTCCACAAACGAGTATCAATTACAGGATTCTTCTCACCTGACTATTTCCACCGTGGGGATGAATCCGATGCGCGCATGCGGCAATGGTTAGACGAAGGACTTATAACGTTCCGGTTTGATGAAACGAACGGTGTTGAAAACACACTTGATGCCTATACGAAGATGTTTACGGGTGGCAATATCGGGAAATCAATCGTCAAAGTCTAAAAGCAACGACGCTAGTGAGCGGGTGAGGGGAATCGAACCCCCGTCCTCAGCTTGGGAAGCTGATGTTCTACCATTGAACTACACCCGCGGACAGTTATAGGATCCTACAATTCATCGGGTCACTCAAACCAAATTTATAAATCACTATTCTTCTCCAGATGTGCGGTGAAAAACGGACCATACTCCCACACAAGCTTTGACCCTTCCAAATACCGCCGCACCTCTACTGGCATATCAACAGGTCGAAGGACATGCACTCCATCTTCAAAGGTGGCGACCACAGAAATTTCACGAGTGAAATCAGCATCCACATCATTCACCCCATTTTCAACAGTGCCATCACACCGCATATCATGAACAACCCCACCCGCAGTCACTACCACACGATTCGCAGCTTGCTCTATGCGTTGCATATGACCAATCATGAAATGATCCTCAACAACTTCATCATCCACTCTGATTTCCGTGACTTCCCACATGCCTCGCATATCAACAGCATCATCAGATAACTCATCACTGCAATCCGCAAGAACCAGAGGAGGGAACTCCTTCCACCCTCCCTCAGGAGTATGCGCTACCGGAATTTCATCAACAGACCTCATGCACACACCATACCAAAATCTAAAATATCACCTCGCTCCTATACCATTTGACTACAAATCACAAAGGTGTAGTTTCTGAGTATGGCAGAACTACGATTTTTCTTCGGAACAATGGGATCCGGGAAAAGCACCCAAGCATTACAGATACGCCACAACCTCGCGCAACGCGGCCTGAAGGTCATCCTCACTACACAACTAGACCGACAAGAAGGAAAAGTCTCAAGCCGCCTTGGCGTTGAAGCCGAAGCAGACATCGTTGACGCCTCAGTCAATCTTTTCGAACTAGCCAGAGAAGCCTTCGAAATCACAGGCCTCGATGCAATGGTCTGTGACGAAGCCCAATTCTACGAGCCAAGACAAATAGAACAACTCGGCAGAATCGTAGACGAACTCCATGTTGACGTTTACGCATTTGGTCTCCTCACAAGCTTCCAAGGAGAGCTATTCCCCGGAACGGCCCGCCTGCTAGAACTCGCTGACGTGCGAAGCCAAGTACAGGTCGAAGCACGCTGCTGGTGTGGGGCTCGAGCAACGCACAACGCCCGCCTCGTAAATGGAATACAGGTCTATACAGGGGCGTTGAAAGTCGTGGGGGACACAGCAAATGAAGAGATAGAAGAAACCGCTGAAGTGACATATGAACTTATGTGTCGTAAACACTGGCATGCTGGGCTTAAGAGACGCCAAGGGGAACAGTTAGAGCTGCTTGATCAACAAGATGAGCAAGCAGAGATAATTAATCTTCCCGTACAAAC
>WTHU01000025.1 GCA_011523005.1 Acidimicrobiales bacterium | reverse complement strand
ACGCCCAGCTTGAGCGACGACATCAGCTTCTTTAGCGTGAAGCTTGGCATTCAGTACATTATGGTGGATTCCTCTTTTATCAAGCAGTTCGGAAACAAGTTCCGATTTCTCTACCGATATGGTGCCTACTAGGATCGGTTGACCTTTCTCATTGCGTTCAATAATGTCTTCTACCAATGCGTTGTATTTACCCATTTCCGACCGGTAGATGAAGTCCACTTGGTCTTTACGAACTATTGGTAGGTTTGTTGGGATAGGAACAACGTGTAAGCCATAGGTGTTATAAAATTCTGCCGCTTCAGTTTCAGCAGTTCCTGTCATGCCGGCTAGCTTGTCATAAAGCCGGAAATAGTTTTGGAGCGTAATCGTTGCCAAGGTTTGATTTTCTTCCTTAATTGAAACCCCTTCTTTAGCTTCAACAGCTTGGTGAAGACCATCGCTCCATCGTCTTCCGTCGAGTACGCGTCCCGTGAACTCATCGACTATTTTTACTTCACCATTTGCAATGATGTATTCCTTATCTTTATGAAAAAGTTCCTTTGCTTTTAAAGCAACTTGAAATTGGTGAACTAGGTTTGCTGAAACACCCTCATAAAGGTTTTCAATGTTTAGAGCTTTCTCTACCGCTGTCACGCCACTCTCTGTTGGCGCAACTGTCCTCTTCTCTTCATCGACTTCATAATGTTCATCTCTACGTAATCGTTGCACTATTGACGCAAACTGGTAGTAAGTTTTTGCTGCGTCTGCTAGTTTCCCGCTGATAATAAGTGGGGTTCTAGCTTCGTCAATGAGGATGCTATCAATTTCGTCAACGATGCAATAGTTGTGACCTCTTTGGACCTTATTCTCTAGTGACATCGTCATATTGTCACGCAAATAATCAAATCCCAATTCGTTATTGGTTCCGTATGTTATGTCTGCGCTGTATTGTCGTCTTTTATGTTGGGTATCCCTACTTCCAGGGACGACTAGCCCGACTTCTAATCCAAGCCATTTATATATCTGCCCCATCCATTCAGCATCTCGTGTCGCCAGATAGTCATTTACGGTAACGACGTGGACGCCTTTACCGGATAGGGCGTTTAGATATATTGGGAGCGTTGAGGTTAGAGTTTTACCTTCACCTGTTTTCATCTCAGCGACCCATCCGAAATGCAGTGCGGCTCCACCAATTAATTGAACGTCATAGTGCCTTTGCCCTAACACTCGTTTTGATGCTTCTCTTACGACTGCAAAGGCTTCAATGATTAAAGAATTTACGCCCTCACCCTGCGTTACACGTGATTTGAACTCTGAGGTTTTAGCGCGTAAATCTTCGTCAGAAAGCTTTTGGAAATCCTGCTCTAGCTCATTGATATCAGGAACTAGGTCCTGTAGAAGCTTAAGTTTTTTTCCTTCGCCAGATCGGAGGATTTTTTTGATTGGGTTTTTACTCAACGGTTTCAGGCTCCATAATTCAGCACAAGTTTCATGATTATGCTATCAGGGTTGTCTAATACCGGTAGTGTGCCGGCTTGAATGGGCCATCTACATTTACATCAATGTAATCGGCTTGGTCTTCTGTCAATTCCGTAAGTCGCACGCCGAGCGAGTCTAGATGAAGTCTCGCTACCTTCTCATCGAGTTCTTTGGGTAGGGTAATGACTTCGTTTGCATAGTCTGCAGCATTTTCAAGTAAGTCAATTTGTGCCATTACTTGATTTGTGAAGCTGCAACTCATTACAAAACTTGGGTGGCCGGTCGCATTTCCAAGATTTAACAATCTTCCTTCAGAAAGGATGATGACTGAGTGTCCATCAGGGAAAAGATACTCGTCAACTTGTGGTTTGATATTCACTCTCTGAACATCTGACATTTGTTGCAATCCTGCCATGTCTATCTCGTTATCAAAATGCCCAATATTCCCTACTATGGCTTGATGTTTCATTCGTGCCATATGTTGTGCTGTGATTATATCTTTGTTACCTGTAGCCGTTATGAAGATATCCGCAGTTTCCATAACGTCTTCTAGGCGGACCACTTGATAGCCCTCCATTGCAGCTTGCAATGCACATATTGGGTCAACTTCGGTAACCACAACTCGTGCACCTTGCCCTGCGAGAGATGCGGCGCACCCTTTACCGACATCGCCGTAGCCTAACACGCAAGCAACTTTTCCTCCGAGCATAACGTCGGTCGCTCTATTTATTCCATCAATCAATGAATGACGGCAACCGTACAAATTATCAAACTTTGACTTAGTGACTGAGTCGTTAACATTGATTGCTGGGAACAGCAAAGATGATTCGCTTTGCATTTGATAAAGGCGGTGAACCCCTGTCGTTGTTTCTTCTGATACTCCCTTGACCGATGAGGCTATTTGTTCCCAATCTATGCTCTTGTTCTCTGCAATATTTTTCATGCGGTTGAGAAAAACTTTCCACTCTTCCGAATCCTTTTCCTCAGGTTCGGGAATCATCCCAGCCTTTTGGTATTCAAGTCCTTTATGGACCATCAACGTTGCGTCGCCACCGTCGTCAAGTATTAAATTAGGACCTTTACCGTCTGGCCAGCGGAAAAGTTGTTCGGTTGCCCACCAGTACTCCTCTAAAGTTTCCTCTTTCCATGCAAATACCGGAACTCCCGAAGGCTTTTCACTTGTTCCATAGGGGCCAGTTACAACCGCTGCGGCAGCATGATCTTGTGTGGAGAAGATGTTGCAAGATACCCATCGAACATCAGCGCCTAACTCAACAAGGGTTTCAATCAAGACAGCTGTCTGTACCGTCATATGAAGAGAACCAGCGATTCTAGCTCCTTGCAGTGGTTTCTCATCAGACAGTTCAGCGCGAAGAGCCATAAGGCCTGGCATCTCATTCTCGGCAAGACGTATTTCTTTTCTCCCGAAATCTGCTAGCGATATGTCTGCTACTTTAAAATCGTTGTCTATCACGGCCAGCCTTTCAAATTTGTATACATCGGCTGAGATCATTTGATTCTCTTGCAGCCTGTTACATTCTATTGCACCACTTAGCTTTTCAGCGCACAGAGCACTAACTGAATTTGGGCTCAGAGATTTGTATACCGATCGTGTATTTCATCAGAGACTTTTCTAGATTCAGACACTAGCAACACCGGAATTCCATTCCGTATGTCGTAAGCTTTACGCAATCTTGGATTGTAAAGCACCTCATCCTCTGCTACGTAAATAAGTTCTTCCTTATCCTCTGGACAAGCCAAAATTGCCAATAATTCTGGATCTAAGCTCATTGCCTAATTTTAACGGATCGTTTAATGATTCCCATCACTTTCGCCGAAAGCAACAATGATGTTTTCGATAACGTTGAGTATTTCGTCACATTTGCTTTTACTTTCCGCTTCTAGATTGAGTCGGATAAGCGGTTCTGTGTTTGAAGGACGAAGATTAAACCACCAGTTTTCCGATTTGATCGTAAGTCCGTCAAGATGATCGGTTTTTTCATTTCTGAACTGTTGCTCAACCACTTTTAGTAACTCCTCTTGGTTTCGAACCCTATAGTTCACTTCGCCTGTGGAACTGTAGACGTCGTATATTTCTCGAAGTTCGGAGAGCTTGACACCTTTCATCGACATGTATTCCAGCACAATCAGTGCTGCGATAATACCGGAATCAGCGCGAAAGTTTCCTTTGAAGTAGTAGTGGCCTGAATGTTCTCCGGCAAATTCCGCGCCTGTTTCAGCCATCAGCTTCTTTATATGTGAATGACCCACTCGGCTTCGGACCGCCTTACCGCCTTCCGCAATTATTGTTTCTTCGACGACTTGAGAACATATCAGGTTATGGATAATGGTTGCATCCGATTGTTGATCAAGGATACTTTTTGCGACGATAGCGGTCGTGATTGAACCAGAGAGTGGCATCCCTGTCTCATCGATAAGGAATACTCTGTCCGCATCACCATCAAATGCAAGCCCGATATCAGCGGAAGAATCTACAACACTTTTAATTAGGTCTTTCAAGTTTTCCTGATTCAAAGGATCTGCTGGATGGTTAGGGAAGCTTCCATCAAGTTCTCCGTAAAGGATGTCGACTTCTGATGGAATCTGTGCGAATACCGAAGGGACTATTAAGCCACCCATTCCGTTTGCTGTGTCAGCAACTATTTTTTTTCCAGTTATTACTTCTGGTTTGACAAAGCTGAGGATATGGTCGGTGAACCCGTCTAGAAGATCAAAGTGAGTGACCGCACCATTTGGTTCATCTGGAAATTCAGTCACCGTATTGGAAAGGTTTTTGATGCGCTCTAATCCTGAACCTTCACCGATAGGTGCCGCATGGGCTCTACATAGCTTGATTCCGTTATATTCTGCAGGGTTATGAGAGGCAGTAAAAATTGCCCCTGGTGCCCCCAGTGAACCCGAGGCGTAATAGAGCATATCCGTCGAACTTAAACCTAGATGGATGACATCTAGACCAAGAGCAAGTATTCCCTTGACGAACTGATCCGAGAGGCTTTCTGAAGAAAGCCTCATGTCAACTCCGACTATTATCTTGGTAGCCTGAGGGTCTTCTTCTAATAGAAACTTTGCAAACGCGTATCCGATATTTCTACAAACTTCTTCATCTATCTCTTGAGGGTACAGTCCCCTTATGTCATAAGATTTGAAAATTGCATTTATATCACCCATGTATTCAAGGTAGCGAGAAGCGATACTGAGCACACAGAAGGAGTAAAATCATTTAGGACTTAATCAAGTACAAGCAATGAGAACAGTGTCGTAGCGTTGAACCCGATATGTGCCCAAATTGCTAAAGCCAATCTTTGTGATCTTTCATAAATGAGGGCGAAGATCATACCAACTACGAATAAAGCTGGGAAAAGAAGCAACTGAAAGTGAATAGCTGAAAAGATTGCAGACGATATTATCACTGAAGTCCAGACGATTACTTTTCGGGACTTTGCAGAGTCTCCTCTTTTCCTAATAGACCCATATAGGAGACCTCGAAAGAAAAGCTCCTCCGCAACGGGCGCTAGTAAACCCACTGTAATAATAATCGCTACTACCCCAAGCGGTGATGTAGCTTTGTCACTTAACTCCCGTGCCGGCTCACTTATTCGATCAGTGTCGATATCAAATATCCACACAAACGGGTATGTCACAAAAGGAACAACTAGAAGTTGAGCAGCTACGCCGTAACACAACCCTTTGCCGACATCACTCTGTTTTGTCTGAAATAAAAAATCCTTCTGCAAGCTCAACCCAAACGCACGTGCAGAAATCACTACAGCGAATATCAAGACGAGTTGCTGAGAGAGGCCAACCAAAGAGACTCCCCACATTGGTAGGTCATCCCACTTTTCATAACCTGCAAGTTCCGAAATAAGGCTCAGTGTCACTATCGAAGCTACTAAACTTAGGCCATACCCAACTACAACTTGACCAAATCCCCACTTTCGCCAATCGTCTTCAAGCCGGCCAGGGTGCGGAAAACGGTATTGTTCGCGAGGGAAGCTATTTTCAGAACCAACTGTGTCAGACACATTGAGAATCCTAACCAAAACGTCAGAGCATCACATTTCATGTGACAAGAAACTCTTAACATCTCATCCTTGACTGATTCAATGGACGCTAATGCCACTACGATATATCTATGAGTGAAAGCCTTCCACCAGCACCCAAAGACTCCCCACCAGCGGACGAAGAAACAAAAGCGGTTAACCCTTGGAGGAAAAGGGTTTCATATCTCT
This sequence comes from Acidimicrobiales bacterium, assembly GCA_011523005.1. GTDB lineage: Bacteria > Actinomycetota > Acidimicrobiia > Acidimicrobiales > UBA8592 > UBA8592. Next base: position 7,419 of record WTHU01000025.1, on the reverse strand, counting down.
TAGCCTTAGGACTTTTGGCTCTATTCTTCCTGCCAAACATCCTCAACAATGACGATGCTACGGATGTGCCTTATCAGGAATTCCGCACACAAGTCACTTCCGGACAAGTGGAGATCGCACAGTTTAATAACAACACTGGTAAGATTTCTTTCCAGTCCACATCAGGGGATAAATTCAAAACTTCAGGCCCACTTGAACTCTCAAGCGATGATGAGAGGCTTTTCCTAGAGAATATTGAAGATTTTAAATTCTTTACTCCCGGTTCAAATATCTGGACTGGATTCATAATTCCTGTTCTTGGACCACTCGCGCTCATTCTTCTGTTTTTCTATTGGTTGAATAGAAGAGCTCAAGGTCAAATGGGCAATATAATGTCCATAGGGCGTTCAAAAGCGAAGGCCTATACAACAGAGAGGCCTTCAACTACTTTTGATGATGTTGCCGGCTATCAAGGAGTTAAGCAAGAGATACAGGAAGTTGTTGACTTCCTTCAAGACTCTGAAAAGTTTGCTGAAATCGGTGCACGCATACCCAAAGGCGTTCTCCTTGTTGGTCCGCCTGGCACCGGTAAAACTTTAATTGCTAGAGCTGTTGCTGGCGAGGCTGGGGTACCGTTCTTATCTGTCACCGGAAGCGACTTCATGGAAATGTTTGTTGGCGTTGGAGCAAGCCGAGTAAGGGACCTCTTCCAAAGTGCCCGCAAAATGGGAAGCGCAATCATCTTTATTGATGAAATTGATTCCATCGGGCGCAAAAGAGGTGCAGGGCTTGGAGGCGGACATGACGAGCGCGAACAAACTCTAAACCAAATGCTTGCAGAGATGGACGGCTTTGAAGCAACCGAAGGCATCGTTATGATGGCCGCTACTAACAGACCGGATATTCTAGATCCTGCATTACTTAGGCCGGGACGATTTGATAGGCAGGTAATAGTTTCTCTTCCTGAATTGGATGATCGTGAACAAATCTTAGAAGTTCACGCCAAAGCTAAGAAAATGGATGAAGATGTTGATCTAGGTCTACTGGCGCGTGGGACACCAGGGATGAGCGGGGCAGATTTATCTAATCTTATAAATGAAGCTGCCCTGATAGCCGTTCGCGGGGGTGACACAAAAGTTCATAATACCCACCTAGAACAAGCAAGAGATCGGGTTCTCATGGGGCAAACACGAGAAGCAACAGTTCTTAATCGTCACGAACGAGAGAGAGTTGCTTATCATGAAAGTGGTCATGCTTTAGCCGCTGCGTTGATGCCAAATGCAGACCCACTTCATAAAGTCTCCATAATCCCCCGAGGCATGGCTCTCGGAGTCACTATGACTTTACCAGAGGAAGATAGGTATCTACTTCAAAAGAGCTACGTGAAAGATGAATTAGTAAAAATGCTCGGAGGTCGAGTCGCTGAAGACATAGTTTTTGGTGAGGTCTCAAGCGGAGCTGCCGATGATTTAGCTCGAGCGACTGACATGGCAAGAAAAATGGTGCGCGAATGGGGAATGAGTGAACGAGTCGGCCCTATGGCTTGGAGGTCCCAAGAGCAAGTCTTTCTTGGAGAAGATATGGGGCGTGGGAGAGATTACTCTGATGACATGGCTAATCTCATTGATGAAGAAATTGAGTCAATCCTTAGAGAAGCTGAACAACGCTGTCATGACCTACTCAATGAGAATCGTGAGGGATTGGATGCTCTTGCCCAATCTTTACTCGTTAAGGAAACTTTAGATAGTAACGATGTTCATGAACTTTTGGGAATTCCAAAGACTGGCCGAGATGGCCATAAGGATTTAGCACCTGGCGAATCAAATGAGGACGTGCCTGCTCTGCAAAATTTCAGCAAATCTGAAAACCTTTAGCTAAATAGAGAATGATACTTACTATCATCCTCGTATTAGTAATTGGTCTTTCTGCGTTCGGTATTTCAACGTTAGCCAATCGAAGAGTGCCAGATCGTCCCTCCGTACCTAAATCAATACTTCCCTACCAATTAGATCGGTCAGACTTCAATGACTCAAACGTTGAATGGATTTTCGTCTTGTTTACTTCCGATACTTGTGATGCCTGTGTCTCAGTCCTAAATGAGGTTTCGAAGATATCTTTACCAAATGTTGTCGTTCAAAATATTGATTATGCTGCGAAAAAATCGTTGCATGTTCGGTACGAAATTGATGCTGTCCCTATTTTGCTCTTGGCCGACCGAAAGGGAATTGTGCAGTGGTCTTTCGCTGGTGTTCCGCCCACAATCGCAATATCTGAAGCGTTAGTGAATCTGGGTATCGTGCCACCTGAGAGCGGGCAGAGTGTGGTGATTAACTAGTCAAATTCTGGTGGCGAAATGTATAAATCTGAAACGTTCCCTGCAGCCGGTGAAACATTTCCCCAGTCCCCAGAATTCTTTGTTCCAATGTATTTTTCAATACTGACTGGTTCAGTTGAAGTTATCTCCAAAATAGAATCTTGTGGTACTCCCAATTGCCGCAGGTCAATAATCTTTCTTGATTTAGCCGCGATCTCTATTGTTTGCGATGAAAAGATATCACCGTTTGAGAGCGCCTTAATTTGAATTAAGGTTAGGCGATCAGAAGCTGGATTAGCTATGGCTACTTTTCCTGATGGCTCTTGCAAAATTAAGTAGTGCTTTTCTGCTGAAACGTCAACTCCCCGGTTATAACCAGAGCTTAAATTCCCCTCGGAAGGAGCTATTAAGACCCTCTCGGAGGCGATAGGCACACCGTTGGTACTGCGAACGACAACCCAAAAGGGGATACCTTTTGCAATTCGAGTTGATGCATCTATGAGTGAGGGGTCTCCCCCTTCCTGACCGAATAGGAAATTGACTACTCTTGAACTGGCAGCGGGCACAGCTAGCGAGATTGGTTCAATATACCCGACATTAGATACGTCAGGAATAATTTCAATATCTACATCAGCTACTGCTGTCTCTGAGGGGTTGAAGATTGCAAGTGAAACTAGGGCCTCAGACTCCATGCCTCCTGGAAAAGCCCAAAGATCATTTAAACTTGGTGACCCGACTTCGGCATCTAAACCGTTTGGAGTTATTTCATCACCGAACATGACTAGGCGTTCCGCTACAATTCGTCCTGTTCGAGCAGTTATTTGAGTGCTGATAGTTTCCGCCAAAGTAACTACTGATGTTACATCAATCGGCAATAACGATTGAGGGGGAACTACCAATCCGTTATAAGAATCTGGTCGGCGAGTGCGGCCATCTGCTGCAAACGTGATGTCTAGCACCGCACTGTCGGGGTAGGGGTTAAAAAGAAAGATCATTTCACGCGTTCCTAACCTCGTTGTCCCAGCAGCGAAGTTCCATTCTGAGGATGTAGTTGACGCACAGGCTGATTGAGCGAAACCCAATGCGCCAGTCAGTCGGTGTTCTACTATTAGGTTTCCTAAATTTGACTGGATCAATGCCGAAGCATACTCGCCTGAAACACCATCAATTTCTGACAATTTGACTGAAGTTACAGCTCTTGGAGATATCGGGAACTCCTTCTGCACTAACGGAAGTTGGAGTACGTCGAGCAAAGTGGTTCCTGAATCACCATTCGGATCTTGCTGATTGGGGGCAAGGACAGAAACTACAGAAATACGAACTGTAGATTCTGCATTAGAAGGATTACCTATCAGTATTTCATGATTCGCTAAACCAGCACCTCCAACACTTCCGGCCACGCAATACCAAGTTGACGAAAGATTCTTGATATCCCCAACTAGAGACGGTTGATTTTTCTGCAGCTCTGAATTTGAAGGAATTTCATTATCAGGTTGAATGATCAACGAAGCAACTATAAGTAATGAGAATATCAAGATTGCTGGCCAGCGCGTAACTTTCACTTTTCATCTACTTTCACATCAGACAAAGTACGCGCAAGCGCAACAGTTGCTAAAGACCAGAGGATAATTTGGAGAGCAACTGCAGCCTTTTGCGTGCCACTGGTGCTGTACCTCAGGTCTATTGTTCCATTACTTTTCGGAGAAAATCCTGTTGCCCAATCTAAAGCAATTTCAGGTTCAAAAGCGACGTTGTTAACTTCAAGTTTCCATTGCTTTGAAAAAGGGAAAGCCACATAAACCTCTTGATCAGTCCCAACGTCACCTTGATAATGTCTCCTATTAATGCTGATCGGTTGCAAGCCCTCAATAAATGGACTTCCCGAAGTCGAAGCGTAGTTTGATACGCTACGCATTACGGTACTTCCTTCCGCTACTATCGCTCCGAAGCCTACCGAGGACAAATTCTTATAGCGAGTAATACCAGGCGCGACGTTGATCTTTAATAGATCTAATTGGCGTGATAGGGAAAGTTTAAATCGTTCCTCTATCTGAAAGCTAGGGCTACTGGACGGAAGTGGCACCAAACGTTCTAGGAGAACAATATCGGTTATCCCAAATTGTGCTAATAAAATTCCTAGATTTGATGTTCCATTATCTCTGGCGAGATCCAAAGATTCTTTCAACAAGTCATCAACGTTAGTCTTTGGCGGTTGCCAACGGTTTTCAAAAGTTGATACTAAACCACTCGTCACAAGAATTGATAGCTCATCGGTGAATTTCTCACCTGGCTCAGGTAGCAGATCACTATCACTAATCCACAGGACTTTACTATTAGCACCCTCCTCGTATATGAGGACATCATTCAGTTCATCGTTTGGCATTCCCCAATCACCAGAAAACGTTAAACTGAGAAATGGCAGGACCGTCATAGTAATTGCCACTATTGCTGTTACTGGAACCATTTGCCTCCAGCCAAACTTAAATGTTTGGAGGTCACGTTGGAGCGCTCCAGCACCCATTGCACCTGCAATAGCAAGACCTAGCGATCCAGGAATAAGAATGATCTCTGTCTGCGGGAGGGGAAATGATAGATATTCCATGGTCTCAATCCATATCAGCCCAACCCCAGCTAAATAGAAGGTCCAACCGCGCACTGCCCATCCCCATCTCTCTCCCTTTGCGATCAGAAGTGGGACGGCAGCAACAGCCGGAAACCCCCAACCCAAAATTGAATTTCCAGTTATATCAGGGTTTAAAGTCAATGCTTTAGCGATGCTAATCGTCTCCGAATTCAAAGTCCGATTACCTAAAATAGTTTCCCATGACGGGCTGTAAATAAACCCATCAAGTAGCCATGGAAGATTCAGAGCCAGAGCAACAAAGCAACTAACAGAAATAATCATTACAAAACGGGCGACCTTGATAGTTGTCCCGGCAATTAATGAGCCTACGAGAACAAACATCGCAGTAGTAATAATTGACAATACCGATACCGGCGAAAGAGAAACAATAACGCCTACCAAAATGCCTAAGATTAAGGTCTCTCTAAAGAAGTCCGAACTTATAGCATAGCGACCTATTTTCCCGCCAGATTCCCCTAGAGGTGAGGACTTTCCTGCGCGACCAATCATCGTGAGTGCCCAGGGCAAAGATCCATATAGGATCAGCGCATCCCAATTCCCTACAGTTAGCGCATAATACGAGACGGGACTCACTAGGTATATCAACGCTCCGGAAACTTTAATGTACGCTGAACCGAATGGTTTCAGGAAAAACCAGACACCCAATACCCCTATTGGGATCATCCCGAGAGTAAGCACAGTTCTAAGTAATCCCATGAAACCTAAAAATATAATTCCTAGAAAACCAATTATGCTCATAGCATTTGGCATCGCTCCCTCATATCCAAGTCCGCTTGTCCAGTAACCTGACGCCCACAATTCAAAGATTTCCTTTGGTCCACTATCGAATGGAACGAACTCACCAACTACAGGCACTTTTCGAGTGAGTAGATGCCTACTACCAAAGAGAAACAAGGTTACAGAAAGGAGTGAAAAAGCTACAGAAACCTTTGATGGGCCGTTCCGAAGTTCGTCAATCCATGTATGTAGTCGGCCGTTTGATCCTTGCTTAGCGCCTACGACAGTATCTATAGATGGAAGAACACTTTGTACGTGAGATGAATTTGTCTTTAGCGCTAGAAGTTCTGAATCCGTTACTCGCCTCAGTTCACTGATTACTTTTCGCTTTTGGATTAAGGATTTAACGTTCAGAAGATTCCAAATAAAAGAATCAGCAAGTATCAGCAGATTAGAAAGACGACCTCGGAGCAGGCCAAAAATACCTTTTAATGTTGAAATTAAAAGGTTCAGAAGAAACATAGGAAAAACTCTTACCTTCCCATAGTTACTAAGAATTGACCTAAGTCGATGTCGCTCGATTAACCTACTTCTCTTCGGATTCGCTCGGTACTCGCCACTTTCATCTCTATGACGAGCTATTGCTCCGGGCACCACCATAACTTTTCCACCTGCGATTTGAGCTCTCCAGCAGAAATCAAGATCCTCACCGAACATTCCCATTTCCTTATCAAAGCCGCCAAGAACTCTAAAGAGATCTGCCCTGACTAGAAATGCTGTATTGGATACAGCGAATACCTGCTCAACAGAATCAAATTGTTCTTGATCAATCTCACCTGCTTCAACTTTCGGAACTGGGACTGCGAACCTGTTCATGCCTTTCCCAATGTCTAGAAGCTCATTGGGCCGTTCCCAATTCACTACTTTAGGTCCTACCACCGCAGCATTAGAACGGTACGATTCTTCAACCATAAGTCGCAGAGCATCGGGAGCCAAAGCGACGTCATGGTGACAGAATAAATAGAAAGCAGGCTCATCATGATTACCTAGCACTGAATTAAAATTTGCCCCAAGTCCAGCCTCGGGGTCCACTTCTAGTATTTCAGCATCAGGAAAGTATTGACTTACAATCGGTTCTACCCATTCCATTTGCCCTGTAGTAAGAACAGTGAGCTGTTTATCCAAGTAATTCAGATTTGCGAAAGAGGCTACGGATTCCTGAAACCAGTCATTCTCTTCATGGGCTACTACAGCAATTCGAACAGGAGGGAACGAAAAGACTTCCTCGGCAAACTCACTTTCATCACTTTTAGTCAAATCTTCCACTGTGCCGAATAATAATCCCGAATTCCCTAATTCTTGTTTACCCCAAAGAGTATCTTCAAGATAAATAACTAACCTTTATAACTCTCCGCTAGTGAGCCCTTCTTCTCAGCAGTACAATTATCAAGTAGTTAGTGAGGGAAATCATGAAAGCTCTAATAACAGGGTCTGCTGGATTCGTTGGCCAACATTTAGCCGAGCATCTTTCTAATCAAGGAGATGAGGTTTTCTGCTCTGACCTATCTCTAGGAGGACCTGACTTGCTAGACCCTGCTGGCATCAACGATCTAGTGTCAAGAATTCGACCGGATCATGTTTACCACCTTGCTGGGCAGGCAGATGTGAAAGCCTCTTGGGAAGACCCATTAACAACTTTTCGGGTTAACGCTGAAGGCACCCTAAACGTTCTTCTTGCATGTCAACTATTCAAGGTAAAGAAAGT
>WTHU01000140.1 GCA_011523005.1 Acidimicrobiales bacterium | reverse complement strand
GATTAGGAATGCCACAAAAGTCTAAGGCAATAGCGATAACGATGATGGTGGTAGCTGTCACTCTTAGCATTATCTTTGCAATTACGAGTACCCTCATTCAAATCTTAGTTGGTGGCGTTGGAATTATCGGTGTTTGGTATGTTGGAGTTCGGGTTCCCACGAAAGAGAAAGTTTTAGCTCTACGCGATATTGAACAGAATCACTAATTATGCGGGTATTAGATAAAGCTAACCCCGCAATCACCGAGTATGTCTCGAAGAATCTGAACAGAATTCATATAGTCTTCAGTTGTTCTCTGTCTAGGTTCGGGAACAAAATGAGTTACTCCCACCCGCATATATTCTGTAATCTCTGATGCGATTTGGCTTTGATCATCCTCAAGCGGGTCCCAGCTAGTCCTCATAGAAAAGACAAAGTTATCTCTTAACTTAAAGTTAGATAGTTTTTGTATTAGTTCTTCTGTCTTTGCGATTGATAAAAAAGCTCCATGCCATCCATCCCCGATTTTGCTAGCACGTTTCAAGGCAACATCTGCATGACCGCCTATCCAAATAGGGATAGAACCTTTAGGTTGCGGTTTTGCTCTCATATTTACAAGTTTTGATCGATGTATAGGGTATGAGGCATTTATTTTGTCGTCATTCCACAATCGTTGGATCATCTCTAAAGCTTCGTCAGTTCTTTTCCCGCGCTCATTAAATGGAATGCCCAAAGCATCAAATTCAGCTTTCAGCCACCCTGCTGCTGTACCCAGAATTACACGGCCACTACTTAAAAGATCTATTGAAGCTAATGATTTGGCAACGACAATTGGGTTCCTCATAGGTAGTACAAGAACTGTCGTTCCTAGCTTTACTTTTGTAGTTTTAGCTGCAACCCAAGCCATCACAGCAAGGGGTTCATAAATATAAGCAGATGGAGGATATTTAGCATCAGCCGGAATGATTAAATGATCACTTACCCAGACATCCTGAAACCCCAACGACTCTGCTAATTCAGCGACATCAGATATTGCGTCTGCAGATGCAGCAGGTCCGGCTTGGGGGAGGTGGATACCTGCTGTAACTTTTGAAGTAATCACTTCCACAACCTAGCTAAGTCTCAACAAAAGCGAAAGAATGCAAGGCCCAAATACCGGTATTATTTTGTAAGGATATGGATAGCATTTAATTTGGAGGTCTCCGATGGGTAATGCTGATCTTAAAACAGCCCTTAGAAGTGCAGAAGCCATAGTAAATCAAGGCCTGAATTACTTGAGAAAAAAAGATAGCCCCGAACAAGATCAGGTATTCCTATACGAGTTAGCTCACGCCCGCTCTGCTCTTTCAATAGCACAAGGTTTCTCAGAATTTGCTGAAAAGGGAGATAATGAAAAGCTTTTCGTCGAATTATTCTGTGCAGATACCTTCAAGTCACTTTCTGATATGTGCTTTGGTCGAGAAACTCTATGGGAAATTTCTATTGATGACATACAGTTACTTAACCGGTATGTCGCAACTTATGGATCGCCAATGCAATATTCCTCAGCAGCGAATTTACCAGTTAAAAATCATCTGAATGAAGAATTACAACTCGTAGCAGAAACGTTTCGCCGCTTTGGCAAAGAGAACATTGAGCATCATGCTGAAAGCGTGCATCGCGAGGACCTTGATGTTCCCGAAAGCATAATTTCAGGCTTAGCTGAACTCGGGTGCTTCGGCCTATCAATACCCGAACGCTACGGTGGAACGGCAACGGGTACCACCCTCGACAATTACGGAATGGTTATTGCAACAGAGGAACTTTCAAGAGCGTCACTTAGCATTGGGGGTTCTCTCATTACACGTCCAGAGATACTGGCACGAGCTATTGAAAACGGTGGAACCGACAACCAGAAGCAACGTCTCTTACCTCTAATTGCATCAGGGGAATGCATGTCGGCGGTTGCCGTGACTGAACCAGACTTTGGTAGTGATGTCGCTGGCATTACTACCAATGCACGACGGCTTCCTAATGGAGACTGGGAAATTAATGGTGTGAAAACTTGGTGCACATTTGCTGGTAGAGCTGATCTATTAATGGTCTTAGCAAGAACCAACCCCGATACTTCGGTAGGGCACAGAGGATTAAGTATCTTCGTCGTAGAAAAGGACAGAGCCAAGGGGCATAGTTTTACTTTTCAACAAGACCATGGGGGGAAGCTGGAGGGAAGAGCAATACCTACCTTGGGCTACCGAGGTATGCATAGCTTCGAAATATCGTTCCAGGATTGGAGAGTTCCACCTGCTTCACTCATTGGGGGAGAGTCGGGCGAAGGAAAAGGGTTCTATCTGCAAATGGCAGGATTTGAGAATGGAAGATTGCAAACAGCTGCCCGCGCAGTTGGAGTTATGCAAAGAGCTTATGATGAAGCTGTTCTCTACAGCCAAGAACGAAATGTCTTTGGAGAAACCTTATTCGACTATGAGCTTACGCAAAATAAATTAGGGCGCATGTCCGCAATAATTCATGCATGCAGACAATACACGTATAAAGTCGGCGAGTTGATGTCCAGAGGTGAAGGAACGCTAGAAGCAGCGATGGTTAAAGCCTATGCCTGCAAAGCAGCAGAGTGGGTGACGCGTGAGTCTATGCAAATACATGGGGGTTTCGGGTATGCCGAAGAGTATGTTGTGAGTCGCCTCTATGTAGATGCCCGAGTGCTCTCAATTTTTGAAGGCGCTGACGAAACTCTCTGTCTAAAGCTTATAGGAAGAAGAATTTTGAGCTCTTAGCCTAACCCCTTCCGAGCAGGCGGTAAATCATCAAATTCTGGCTCTTCCCTTTTTGTTTGTGCTTCAAATACGCTAGCCATATCTTTCGGCTGATACATTCCAGCTTGCCAAGTAGCAATGAAATTTAAACTGTCAGCAACTGAGTGGTCTCTGGTGTAATTTATGCTTTCTTTTGTGCCCCAGATCGCTAATGGTGATTTTGTTGCGATTTCTGAAGCAATTTCTAAAACAGCATCAACCATTACCTCATGGCTTGAGAAGACTTCGTTCACTAACCCTACTTCCATAGCACGTTGAGCCGTCATTCTCCTTCCAGTGTATGCCAGTTCTCGTGCTACCCCCTCAGGAATAATTTTCGGTAGTCTTTGTAGCGTTCCGACGTCTGCAGTCATTCCTATATTTATTTCTTGAATGCAGAACCATGCATCTTCTGTTGCATATCTCATGTCAGCAGCCGTAACCATGTCAACTGCCCCCCCTACGCAACCACCCTGAATAGCAGCTAGAACTGGCATTCTGGCTCTTTCAAAACATGTGAAACTTTCTTGGAGATGAAGTGCAGATTCACGAGTCAATGCGTTACGTCTGCCCCGCTCAGTCTTTTCGCTATCGCTCAATCCACCTCCAGTGAATACAGCTAAATCCATACCTGCACAGAAATGTTTTCCAGTTGAGGAAATTACAATTGCTCTGGCTTTCCCTTCATCACTGATTTCATTTATGATCTCCGGAAGTTCACTCCAAAAGGAGGGGATCATTGTATTGAGATTAGGTCCGCGATCAAGCTTTACGTGGGCGACCTTATCAGCGATTGAGACATCAAAACATTCATAAGCCATAATTAGCGACTCCTATCTATCTTTCCAGTTCCATGAACACCGTAATCCAGAAATTTTAACTGGTGCAATTGGGCTACGACATCTATTAAGAAAATAGGGTACATTCTCTTTATGCTTGAAACTAAAAAAACGTTCTGTCGTATCTGCCATGCAGCTTGCCCGATGGAAATAGATGTAGAAGATGGTAAGAGAATCGTTGCTGTGCGTGGCGACCGCACAGATCCCTTGTTTGAGGGGTACACCTGTATAAAAGGCAGACAATTAGCTGATCAGTTCCATAGTCCAAGCCGCCTTCGTTCTCCGCTGAAGAAAACAACAGCAGGAACTTTCGAGGAAATAGAATCCGAAAAGGCCCTTGACGAAATAGCAGAGCAATTACAGGCCATTACGGACAAGTATGGTCCGAGATCGGTGGCAACCTATATCGGAACAGGAGCCTACCAAAACAGCATAGGTGTTCCTGTAGCTTCAGCGTGGCATAGGGGTTTTGACTCGCCATCCTTTTACACTTCACTGACAATTGACCAACCTGCACATCGAAGTTCGTTACTTCGACTTGGTTCTTGGGAAGCCGGATGGCAGAATTTCACTGATGCCGATGTATTACTTGCGGTGGGGTACAACCCTCTAGTTTCAAGCTACGGCCCTGCGAGCGGACTTCAGGGAACCAACCCTTTTATCAAGCTCCGTGAAGCTAAAAAACGAGGATTAAAGCTTATCGTTATCGATCCGAGAAGAAGTGAGTTAGCAACGCAAGCTGATGTATGGCTTCAGGTAAAGCCGGGTGAAGACCCTACTTTGATCGCCTCAATGATCGGGCATATCCTGAAGAATAATCTGCACGATACGAGTTTTTGCGAACAATATGTAGACCAAGTCCAACTTCGTAAGTTAAAAGAAGCTTGCTCTGCCTTCACACTGGATTATGCAGCCGAGCGTTGCGACGTGCCATCAAATGACATAAAGCTAGCAGCCGAGATGTTTGCATCAGGGCCAAAAGGAACAGCAGGCTCTGGAACTGGCCCTAATATGGCTCCACACGGAACGCTAATGGAGTCTTTAGTGCTTACTTTAAATGTTCTATGCGGACGCGTTCTCAAAGAGGGTGAAACTCTTGAGAGCCCCTACATGCTTACTCCAGGAGATACAAGACGGGCACAAGTAATTGCCCCTAGTAACCCTACTCCAGGCGCACCTCATAGAGTCAGAGGGCTATCAGGATTGCCTGGTGAGATGCTAACCAACGCATTAAACGATGAAATTCTATTACAGGGAGACGGTCAAGTGCGTGCGCTGATTGTTTCAGGAGGAAACCCAGTTCAGGCTTGGCCTGATCAGCATAAAACTCTAAAAGCATTAAGTAACCTTGAGCTACTAGTTGTGATTGACCATCGAATGACAGCTACCGCACAACTAGCAGACTTTGTCATAGCACCCCGACTTCAACTTGAACGTGAAGATGTCCCAAATGTAATGGATCGGCGTTTCCCCGCTGTTTATACCAATTATGCCGAAAGAGTAATCTATACAGATGATGATGTACTTAACGAATGGGAAGTCTTCGTTGGAATAGCAAAAAGAAATAACACAAAAATTTCGTTACCAGGAGGGGATCTTCCCATTCGGGAGAACCTGACGGACAGTACCGTAATTGATTATGTGTTCGGAAACGCTAGATTGCCAATGAGTATATGGAGAGAGAACAAACGAACTATTCATCATGACAATCCAATAAAAGTTCTCCCGGGCGATCCTCAAAATGATGCACGTTTCGCTGTTTGTCCTGAAGACGTTTATGACGAACTTAGCGAAGTCCAAGCCGAACGCTCTGGAAGCGAACTATTAGATACATTTGATAAATCACTTTTCCCATATCTTCTTGTTGGGCGCCGACTTAAACACGCTCTTAACTCACTAGGCTCAGAACTACCCGGACTCGCTAAGGTCGCTACCACAAATTATGTTTACGTGAACCCTGATGACCTAATTGAATTGGGAGCAACGGATGGTGACCTCTTAAAAATAACCTCACCACGATCATCAGTTGTCGGAGTTATTGAAAGCGACCCAGACATAAAAAGAGGTGTGGTTTCAATGTCGCACTCTTGGGGTGATATTTCGCTAACAGACGAAAAGGTCCGTGATATCGGCTCTCCGACTAATCGCCTTGTTTCATCAGACGTAGGATATGACCGAATCACAGGATTGCCGATAATGAGCGCAATCCCAGTGAACATTACATCAATTACAGACGATGAACTTATCTCGCATTAATCATCAAAGCTGCTAACTTCGCGATCACCGGTTAAAGCACCCTTAATCACTTTCCCGCTAGCGGTTCTTGGAAGAGAAGAAGTCCTGTGCTCCCAAATCTCTGGCACTTTATAACTAGCCAATGTTTCTGAACACCACTCTGAAAACGTATCTACCTCAAAGTGGCCATTATCACTAAGAACAATGATCGCTTTCGGTATTTGGCCCTTCTCATCGTCATCTACTCCTATTACAGCAGCTTCATGAATGAAGGGATGGCTTTCGAGACGATGTTCAATCTCAACAGGGTAAATATTCTCACCAGACCGAATGATCATATCCCTCGCTCGAGAATTAATGTAGAGCTTTCCATCAACGATTTTGCCAATATCTCCCATAGCGAGCCACCGACCTTGCTTTATCGTTTCAGCAGTTGCAGTATCGTTTCCCCAGTAACGCAACATTGAATACGCAGATCGAACGTGTATTTCGCCCTCTTCGCCTTCGCCCAATGGGTTATCATCAGAATCTCGGATTTCAACTTCATACCCTAAGCAAGGACTACCAGCGGAATCAGGATTATCTTTAAAATCCTGTCCACCAATTGATGTGACCACACCACATGACTCACTGCTTCCGTAGCCCTGCCCTATAGAGTGAGCAGCTTGCGGGAAATGCTTTCCAATAAGGTCTTGCATGTGTTTAGATAGATGAGCACCTCCGCTGCTAACACGAGTCAGCGAGGAGGTATCTCGAGATAAAAATTCAGGGTGCATCATAACTCTGGGTCCCATGTCGCCTATTGCTACCCAATTCGTTATCTTCTCTTCTTCAATAAGTCGAAGCACGTCGCTGGGATCAAACCTACCTTTCCTAAAAATAAGCTTCGCTCCATTTGCCATATTCATAAGTACTCCTGCAGGTAAACCGGATATATGGAAAAGTGGGGAGGTCGCCAGAATTACCTCTTGTTCATTTGGCAATGAAGCAATATCAATACCGAGAAGCGTAAGAGCGATTAGTTTCTTCTCGTAAGCATTGTGTATGGTTCCGTCCACAAAACCTACAAGACTCCTGTGAGAAAGAAGCGCTCCTTTTGATTTTCCGGTAGTCCCAGAGGTAAATAAAATTAGCGCAGGGTCATCTTCATCTAAATCCGGATACTCTGGCCCCTTTTCAGAGGCTTCAAAAAAAAGTGGATTTTGATCAAAATCAATAACTTGAAAATTGTCTAAAAGTGATCCAGCTCTAGTTAATCTTCGTGAATCTCCGACAACAAGAGACGGGTCCGTTAATTCAAGCGCATGACGTATTTCCGTTTCTGTCCACCAACCATTCAGCGCTGCAACAATTGCCCCTAAGTGCGTTGCAGCGAAAAAACTGATAACCCATTCAGGAGAATTCGCACCAAGTATTGCAACTCTGTCTCCCTGTTTTATTCCGCATTGATTCTGCATTCTATACGCGGTTGACTCAACACATGATTTGAGTTCTTTGTATGTAATTCTTCGTTCTCCAAGGACGAGAAACTCCCTTGAAGCCCATTTTGCAATGTTTGCATTGAACATTTCACGAATAGACCTATGCCTGTTTTTGAAAACAAGTAGATTTTCTCCCAGCACATCTTCAAAAGTAGTTTCCCAATCGCCTCCGGGTCCTCGAAGATCAGATTGTATTCTTTCGGTAATTGCAGTTTCTGAGCTCATCAATTCAACTTTCTATCTTTGCGTTATTCGATGGGGTTACTTTTCAGGAATTGCAAGATACTCGCCACTAGTAGTTCAGGCGCATCTTCCTGGCAAAAGTGACCAACACCGGGAAGTTTAATGACTGGACTTGATGGCCAAAGCGACATGAAGTCTGCTATCGCAAATTCAGGGGGTATAGCAAAATCCTCAAGTCCTTCTAAAAGTATTGCCGGTTTTGAAGTGAGATCTTTAACTCCCTGAAGCCCTTCTAAAACGTATTCTCCTATACGGCCGAGGTACGCGTCTATAGGAAACTCATAGGCCCCAATAGCACTTTCGTAGTCTGGAAATGGTGAGCTGTAAGCTTCTATCCATGTTTGGTCTATCACATTCGACGAAACTCCAAGTAATTTCATTATTGAGACAAGCGTAGATCCGGCATTCCGAAGAACGGCTTCGGTACGACCGTTTTCAAGCCCTTCTCCGATCCATTTGAACCAGCGAGAATCTTGTATCTTCTGGATATCATCTGGAACGCGTCCGTATCCGGCAAGTGTATTCATGTACACGAGACGACTCACTCGTTCAGGGTTGCGAACGGTGTATGCAGTTCCGATAGGCCCACCCCAATCCTGCATTACAAAAGTTATGTTATCTAAATCAAGAGATTCAATTAGACGACTCAAATTTTCAGTATGGCTCTTCAGCGTGTATTCACGATCTTGTGGAGTTTCGCTTTTCCCAAATCCCATATGATCGGGAACTATTACCCGAAACTCTTCTGCCAAAGGATCAATCATATTCCGATACAAGTAGCCCCAAGTCGGTTCTCCATGCAGGCAAATCACCACTTCTCCTGTGCCTTCATCAATGTAGTGCTGTCTGAAACCAGATTCGGTACAAAATTGAGGTTCATAACTCCATGTGCCATTAAAAGTCTCATTTTGAGGGATCATGAGTAAATATTCTCATGCCTTTACAGTAATCTCCATTCTCGTAGTAAATTTTCAGTAACGTTACGAATAGCAAGTAAACAAAAGTTCCATCGGTAATCATCTACTAGAATCTACAATTATCCGAGTGAGTGGGACTTGAGGACCACGGGGGTTTTGAGATATGAATACTGATATTCTTCGAGAGCAAAGAGTAAGAATTGATGAATTAGATGAGCAACTTATATGTTTGCTGGCTGAGCGTTTTGAAATTACAAAAACAGTCGGTGAATTAAAAGCAAAAGCCGGTTTGCCCGCTGCTGATCCAAAACGTGAGAAAGAACAAATAGCCAGACTTCATGAGATAGCTCGACGTGAGGGGATGGACCCAGTCTTTGGTGAGAAGGTTTTCCGGCTTATCGTTGATGAAGTAATACGTCACCATCTCCAAACTGCGGATGAGCATGGTGACCTGAGAGGTTAACTTCCTTCGATACTGGATTGTTTCCATGTATTCCAGTATGTGATTTCTTCAGCGGGTTTTCTTTTCCCGGGCTTGAAGGTTTCGCCGAGATAATATGCAGTTGGTACGCAAGCGAGCTGGGTTACTGTGCTGGGTATTCCGAGTGCCTCTCCAACTCGTTCACTGTAGCGCAGGTGGAGCGTCGTCCAAGCGGTTCCAAGGCCTCGTGCTCTTGCAGCTAACATGTAACTCCAAACAGCAGGCAATACGGATCCCCACCATCCTTGAAGTCCTCCACCCAAATCTCCTTCCATGTCTGTAGGACTACCCAACGAACAAGGAATTGCAAGAACAGGAACCTTTTCCAGTATTTCGGCAAGATAATCGCTAGATGACATGATTTTCTGCACTGTCGGATCATCGGGAATCTTATTTGAAACAGCTTCCTTTTGGGCGTCTATATAAGGCGCATATCCGTCTCTGTAGGCTTCTGCAATAACTAGTTTCTTTTCAGGATCATCAACTATAACCCATCGCCACTTTTGGTAGTTTCCGCCTGCTGGTGCTTGAGTAGAAACTTTGACGCAGTCAAGAATCAACTCCCTAGGCACAGTACGACTGAGATCTAACCGTTTACGAACAGCTCTGGTTGTTGTGAGTAAGTGATCAACTTCATCTAAATTAAATTCTTCCATGCTTACTCTTTAGTCTTTCTCTATCATTCGGGTCAAGCTAAAGTAAGAGCAAACACAATTATTGAAAAGGTTGAAGATGGCACGAATCAATATCCCAGAGGGTGAAGGGTTAGAACGAAGCAGACTTTGGTACATGCAGCCAGATGTTGGAAAGGGTATTGGCATAGCAGGGAATGCGCTTTATACCAAGGTTTCGTTAGACACAAGAGTTAGAGAAGTGGCGAGAATGCGAATAGCTCAGATCAATGACTGTCATATATGACTGGACACTCGGTCTGCATCGGCGATGCAGCAAGGATTAGATGATGACCTTTATCATCGGGTAGATGAATACTCGAAGATAGGTGCGTTTTCTGAAGAGGAGAAATTAGCAGCAGAGCTAGCTGAGCGCTTTGTATTTGACCATGGCTCGCTTAAAACTGATGAAGCATTTTGGGAGCGTATGAAATCAAGCTTTTCTGACCAACAAATATTGGAGTTGCTATCGTTAATCGGGTTTTGTCTTGGGGTCGGGAGACTACTGGCAGTTCTTGACGTCGCGAACGATTGCCCAGTAAATCTAACAGCTGACCCTGGTGAAGACCCGTCATTCTACGCTCATGGGTAGGGTGGATTGGAAGATATCGTGACAGGGCCGTTAAGTGGGGTAAAGATAGTAGAGCTGGCGCAGATGATAGCTGTGCCAGGGGCTACGCACATACTTGCTACCCAAGGCGCAGAAATAATAAAAGTTGAGAATACGACCGGCGGGGATGATCTGCGCATGTACGGCAGTCGAAAAAGCAACATGTCTGGCTGGTTTGCGAATGCAAATGCTGGGAAAAGATCAATTGGTTTAAATCTTGAGAAAGAGGAGGCGAAGGAAATATTAAGATCCTTTATCAAAGACGCTGATGTCTTCATTGAAGGATTTCGACCGGGTGCAGTATCTCGTTTGGGATTTTCGGCTGATGAAGCTTTTAAAATCAATCCAAAGCTGGTGTACGTGTCATCATCTGGATTCGGAGCTGAAGGACCCTATAGCGAAAGACCAGTTTATGATCCGGTCATACAAGCAATTTCAGGATGGGCGGGTGCTCAACGAACTGCCGATGGACCTTCCCTTATCCGCGGGATGGTAGCAGATAAAGTCGCTGCTTTGACTACGTCTCAAGCAATTACGGCAGCCTTGTTCGCTAGAAATGAAACCGGAGAATGTCAACATGTTCAGGTTTCAATGCTGGAAGCAAATATAGCTTTCAATTGGCCGGATGTAATGATGCATGAAACCGTTCTTGATGAAGACGCGCTTCATTTACCTAATTTACTTGGGTCATACCAACTATTCTCCACGTCAGATGGTTGGGTATCGGTAACAGCAGGGACTGACTCTCAATGGAAAGCAGTTTGTTCAGCTCTCTCAAGAGATGACCTTGCGAACGATGAGCGATTCTCCACTGCCTCCAATAGAAGCAAGCACTTCACCGAGTGGTACGCGTCATTTGACGAAATGCTTAGTGCCTTCACTACTGCAGAAGCTCTTCAAAAGTGCCAGGCTGCTGACGTTCCTGCGGTAAGGGTGCTGGATCCCTCAGAGGTAGCTCATGATATTCACGTTAAAGAAGTAGGATCAATTGCTGAGATTGAACATCCTATAGTCGGCAAAATGAGAGTTCCCCGTCAAGGAGCTATCTTCAACAACTCATCAGAATATAATCCAAGGCCAGCCCCCTCATATTGCCAAGACACGACAGAACTACTCACTGAAATAGGTTATTCAAATGACACAATAGAGAAGTTAAAGTCAAGCGGAACTATTTCTTAAATCTATGAATTTTCCAAAGCCGGTAACTAAACGTTTGACGACGCCGTCCGGCATTACCGTGGAATATGATTTGTGGGGCGAACTAGAAAAGAACGCAATCTTGCTTTTGCATGGGGGAGGCCAGACAAGGCACTCATGGAAAGCGACTGCTGAGAAAATAACGCAAACTGGCAGATGTGCCATAACAATGGATTTAAGAGGTCATGGGAATACGGACTGGTCACAAAGCGGGGACTATACGCTAAACGACTTTTCTTCGGATGTCGCATTCCTCATAGGTGAATTACAAATTAACCCAGTACTAGTTGGAGCTTCACTCGGTGGGCTCGTCGGTATCTATCTAGAGGGAAAATACGAGCGTGATTCCATCTCAGGTCTTGTATTGGTCGACATCGTTCCAAACATGAATATTGCAGGGGCTGAAAGGGTGAAAGATTTCATGTTAGAGCACTCCAAAACAGGATTTGCATCTTTATCTGAAGTTTCTGAGATTCTATCGAAGTACAATCCCCACCGTGAGAAATCATCTGACTTGGAAGGATTAAAAAGAAATTTACGGAAACGAGGTGAGAAATGGTTTTGGCATTGGGACCCAATGTTCATCTCAACGGAAAGAGGTGAAGAGAACCCAGATATGCGTAACCCTGTTTTGCTAAATGAGCTATGCAGTAATATCACAGTTCCGATGCTTCTGGTAAGAGGGAAAATGAGCGACCTTGTAACAGAAGCTGAGGCGAAAGAGTTTCTTGAACGATATCCGGATGCAAGTTTTGCAGATGTTAGCGGTGCTGGTCATATGGTTGTCGGCGACAAGAACGACGTATTTGCGCGTGCGATCATTGATTTCTTAAACCAAATGTAGGGCTATCAACATTTAGTTTTCTTACTGGCCACCTATTTCATCTTCGTACCACTTAGGTACCATAGCGCGCGGGTTACCTGCCGCAAGCTCAGGTCTTGCGAGGCCAAGCAAGGCGTAATCGATATCCGAAGGAAGTTTCTGTGTATGGGCTCCACCATCTACCCTGATCGTTTCTCCATTCACATAATTGGACTCATCGCTGGCTAAATACAGGGCACAATTTGCAACGTCATCTACGTGACCCATCCTTTTAGCTGGTGTTTGCAAACGAACCGTTTCAACTGCGAATGGAATTTTAAAGATATCTGATGTCATTTCAGTTTCAATGACATGGGGAGCTATGCAATTTACCCGAACCTGGTCATGACCGTACTCAACAGCAGCCAGCTTAGCAACATACTCAAGGCCAGCTTTTGACCCTGCATATCCTACTCTTCCGACATTCGGGTTATGGGCGGTGAGCGATGAACATAGGATGGCTGATCCCCCTCCAGAATCAGCCATAGCATTACACATAAATCGTAGGAAATAAATTGCGCCGTTGAATTGCACATCAACCATTGGTTCAAGATGATCAGGCGTAATTTCTCGTATGGTTCGAACATCGTCGTAACCGGCAAAGTTAATCGCAGCGTCAATACGACCATATTTGGCCATTACATCTTCTTGTGCTCTTTTGCCTTGTTCAAAGTCTGTTACGTCCCATGAGATACCCATCCCATTGAATTCTTTAGCAGTTTCTTCAGCGAGAGCTCCTCTTCGTCCCGCAATAACAATCTCTGCTCCTTGAGCTGCAAAGATCTTTGCACATGCATACCCAAACCCACTTGCGCCCCCGACTATAACGGCTACTTTACCTTTCATTCTTTCCATTCCTTGACAATAGCGTCAATCGGTCTAAGATCCCATTTCTTGAATTTCTCGTTATGCTCCAGTGCTAGTAATCTCACAAAGGGCGAAACTTTTAGGGGACATGCCATGAGCGTATTAGACGATTTCAAATTAAACGGAAAAGTAGCGGTTGTAACTGGGTCTGGTCAAGGTATTGGGCGCGGAATCGCATGGGGTCTAGCTGAAGCAGGCTGCGATGTTGTCATAA
>WTHU01000075.1 GCA_011523005.1 Acidimicrobiales bacterium | reverse complement strand
GGTCCTTATCTCTTTTGACATCTGATCTTGCATCACTTTTTCCCATAATCCGGCGAGTTTCGATTGCCCAGATTATAAGTCTCTGTATGATGTTAACAAGTAGGCACCATTTTCATACCGGTATTTCAAAAAATACTATGAATCAATGTACTGACCCCATAACCAACTCCTTGAAGCTGATTGGCGGCAAGTGGAAAATAGCGATCATTTATAATCTGAACGACGGACCAAAACGCTTTGGTGAGCTGAAGAGAATCTTGCCCCCGATCACTCAGCAAATGCTGACCAAGCAACTTCGCGAAATGGAGAGAGATCAATTAGTTCACCGAAAGGTGTATGAAGTGATACCCCCGAAAGTTGAATACTCCCTCACAAAATTCGGAAGGTCTCTAGAGCCCGTAATGAATTCGTGGTGCACATGGGGTAAAGCTAATCAAAAAATAATTCAGCAGATATTCGCCAACCATCAATCTTCGAGTTAGCCAATCGACTAGATAATTAATCAAGCAGGGAAAATACCATGAGACTGAGGAACAAAACATGTGTCATCACTGGTGCCACAGGGGCAATAGGCAAGGCTACAGCAAAGCTATTTCATGAGCATGGAGCCAACTTATGCCTGATTGGCCGGGACTCAGAAAAACTCGAGGACTTAAAAAACGAATTTGAATCAATTCACAACATACTTATTGTGCAAGCCGAGGCAAAGGATGAAAGTGCGATACGAGAGGCTATCTCGAGAACGTATAATCAATTCGGCGCCTTAGATGCAGTCTTTGCGAATGGAGGCACTGAGGGAATCATTAAACCTTTAACTGAATACTCTAATGAAGAATTTAACGAAATCCTTCATGTGAATGTGACGGGTGTTTGGATGCTCATGAAATATGCTATTCCGCTAATGCAAAAAAGCGGCGGAGGCTCTTTCGTAGCTACCTCTTCTGGTGCAGGTGTTGTCGGATTCAATGGACTCTGCCCCTATGCGGCTAGCAAGCACGCTGTTATCGGAATGATGAAAACGGCGTGTCTCGAATTTGGAAGCGAGGGAATTAGATTTAACTCACTAGCACCAGGGCCAATAGACAATCGGATGATGCAATCACTTCACGAGCAGCTCAATCCCGAAGAACCAAATTCGGTGAGGGAATTTGTAACAGAGTCGATACCTATGCGTCGGTATGGATCGAATCAAGAAATTGCTAATCTTGCACTGTTCTTAGCATCTGATGAATCCAGCTTCTGTAATGGCGCGGTCTTTCTCTCGGACGGAGGTTTCACAGCAGGATAGGCATCTAAAATACATAGGTAATGAAAGCATATAAAAAACTACTTTTAACCCGTGTCCTCATGAATACTGGTTGATATCACAATGGATTCTTCCGGAACTGATCTATAGTATTAGCCAATGAGGACAAGGGGCCATCAATAGCTTTAACAATATTGTCTGGGGTTCCGTACAAACGTACAGCTTGATCTTGTGGTGCGATCTCTAGCAGGAAAGCACCTCCAGCAGAATGGCCCGAAATATTCATTGTCTGGTTCGCTTGGAACCTTACTTCGTCGTCATAATCGGGACGAATACGAAAACCAACTTCGTGAAGCTGATTGAGTATCTTGTCTTGATGGATGATCTTGTTAGCCAGCCTCAATGTCGCTTCGCTCGCCGAACGCTCATCAAGGATAAGCTGAATTCCGCCGACATATCCGTATTCCTGACCGTCTTCTTCTGCGCTGGCGTAAGCGGCATTCTTGCCGTAGTTTTCCGCGGGAATTAAATCTGCATCATAGTGTATCGCCACTATGGTCGCCTTAGCTGCTACAGCTGCCTTCAGTGCCTCATCATATGACGCATATGCAGCCTCAAAGGCGACCTTATCGGTGATCTCACCGCTTATCGTCATGTCTTCAACATTTAATATGTAGGTACTCAGGCCCCTATCTATGAGCTTATCTCTTAGACTTTCCAAAGTAGGATCGATAAAGACACGCTCTTCTCCATTCGCCCCACCAGTATCAATATTGAAATGATGAGGCAGTGTGTGATCAGAAACCAAAAGCACATCTGTCAATTTGATACGCTCAAGATCAGCACTTATATCTCTGATTTTTGATTGCTCGCTCGAATCACAGCCAACGAGAAACATACCCGTCAGAAGCATTAGACAGGTTCTGTTATTCATTGGTAGTTTTACAATGCAACTCATTATTGAGTTTTGTCTTAAGCTACTTTCCCACAACCTAGTCATCTTATGACCGCTGCTCACTAAAGCATCTGAGCCCCATGGCATCTGTCTCCCCACAGAATGCGCAAGAACATACTGACAATCAATTAAACAGTTGCGACTATGTTAAAACCCATCATGATCAGAGTTACGACTGATGCCACCCAAATCCCCGAGCGCACAATTTTGATACCGCCTAGATAGCACATCAAGAAGAGCACTCGGAGAGCTATCCATACTGAACCTGAGAGCGTGAGATCGACATCTAAAATTACGCCCAGCAGCATTAGAGTTATAAAAATCGGAAGCGTTTCATACAGATTCGTAGAAGCACGCTGAGCTCGCTTTGTGATTGTGCTGAACTCGAAGTCTTCGTCACGATTTGATAGCAGGAAGCTCAAATTTCCCAAATTTAGAAGCATCGGAATGAGCCAACTCTGAATTAAAGTCAGCAGCAGAGCGCTCAATATTATTTCAATCATTTAAATCACCATCCTATTGTTAAGTTGCAGCAAGTTCATATCCAGCAGCGAATACGGCTAGGCTTTCATATTCTGCTCAAATGTGGGTAATCCATCTTTTACTTCGTCCCAGTGCCTCGCTGTGGAATTCCAGATATTCATACCGACGCTCACCCATGAAGAGTCATCCAGGCTACCAGCTTTAATGAACTTGATTCCTTCCCAATCAGCCGGGCCAATTGCCGCACTAATAATAGGCGAACCACAATTCTCGCAGAACCCTCGCTCAATAGTTGCTCCGTCCGTACCGACTACCGAATAGTACTTTAAGGCGCCTTGGAGGCTGAGACTGTCTTCGGGTATCACGACTATCGTCGCTTTGCCTGAACCAGTCGATTTTTGGCAGTCGAGGCAGTGGCAGTGAATCGCATTCAATACCGCGTCTTTTTCCAATTCATATTTTACGTTTCCACATAGGCAGCCGCCCGTTGCCGTCTTCATATTAATCTCCCCCACACAATCAACATGCAAATGAAAAACCCCAAAGCTAACCGTTTGCCATACCGTCTAGTCCAAAATGGGAAGTACTACCCCTTCGGCCGCTTCATGGAAGCGAGAACCCATCTCCCTCCACCGCTGAAATCTGCAATTACTTCGGGTTCACCGAAAGAAATTAACTCCCAACCTTCCTCACCCCAACGATTCAGGACCTTCTCAATACTAGTGATATCTTCAGTATCTTCCACGTGAATATAGAAAACCTTATGTTCCCAAGGTTGCGATTTTGTACCAAACATAGATTGCTCCATTAGCCACCAAAAGTAACACCCATAAACCACTATCGGCGCAAAGGTGCCTTTGGTTAAGTTAGAAGGACAACCCCTTTGAGCAAATATCTAATTGACATCGAAAGCCAGTTGGACCTTTGCCCTAAGTGAGGTTTATCCCTAACCATATATGGT
>WTHU01000052.1 GCA_011523005.1 Acidimicrobiales bacterium | reverse complement strand
GGTCAAGTTTTAAGCCGACAGTGTTCACACCATCAGCTTCCAAACTAGCAACTCCGCTGCCGCCGAGAGATTTGTAGAGATCACCGCCTTGAAGTCCGATTAGGCTTTCGCCACTTTCATAGACTGCAATTAACTCTCTATCAATCGTGGCAACTTTTAATGTAGATGCTTTTGGGGTTTCAAATTGCCAGTTTTCAAGATAGTCAGGTTTACTTTTGCGTTCATGCATAAGAATCAGCGTCTTTTGCCAGCTTTCGTTTTCTTAACCAACCGTAAAGTATTGAGAATTCATATAGTGCATACATCGGTATCGCCAGAGCGAGTAATGAGATTGGATCCCCACTTGGAGTGATTACTGCAACGACTATAACGATGATGACGACTGCATAGCGCCACTGACGCCTTAACGTTTCATACTGAAGAAGATTTAAACGTTGTAACGTTATTAAAACGATGGGAAGTTGAAACCCGACACCAAAAGCGAGCATCATTTTTATTATGAATGTGATGTAGGCCTTCGCTCTAAATTCTGTAACTAGATCAGTTCCGCCAATCGTTACCAAGAAGTCTAATGCTCTGGGAAGCGTCACAAAGGCCAGATAACATCCGAACGCAAATAGTGATGCACCGAAACCGACCATTATTATGCCGTGACGCCTCTCATTGCGATGCAAACCAGGGCTGATAAATCTCCAAAATTGCCATAAAATTACTGGGAAAGCGAGAATAATGCCTGAATATGCAGCGACCATAAAGCGGGTATTCAAACCCTCTAATGGTTCATCAACACGAAGCGTGCAATCTCTATCCAAAGTGTCACAATAGGGTTGCAAGATGAAATCTATTACCAAAGGGTAAAGAATCCACCCTGCAACACCTGTCAACGCTATAGCTATAAGAGTACGAATTATTCTTGATCGGAGCTCACCAAGATGCTCAAGAACTCCCATTCTTCCCTCAGGGTTACCTTTCTTTGTCAACATCTGATTCCCCGTCTGTTGGTTTTGAGTCTGAATCATCGATCTCAATGTTCTCAAGATCTTTTGATTCCTTCCTTAAAATCTGTTTACCTCTTTCACGAGCAGCTTCTTCAATTGGGTCCTCGAAAGAATCGCGTATCTCGTCTTGAAAACTTTGGTTGAAGCGCCGAATTGTTGTCGAAAGTCTTCCCAACGTGTTTGCTACTTCAGGAAGTTTAGAGGGACCAATAAAAATTATTATGACCAGAATGATGATCAGAAGCTCGCCGCCGCCTATGTTGAACACATTTAAAGAGTACCTAAATGTAGATATTTAACAACATATTACAAAAGTTTAAGGCTGCCTAATGGCCAAATTCTTATAAAAGCCCGTCCGACAATATCGTCGATATCCACTGGTCCAAAATATCTCGAATCACGAGAGCCAGACCTATTATCACCCATGACGAAAATGAAATTCTCGGGAACGAGGCAAGTGTTCGCTTCAGATTCTGGACAAAGACCCTCAAATGCAAAACCTTGGGTTGTCACACCTTCAGCTAGGTAGGGTTCTACCAGTAATTTGCGGTCTTTTCCCCCTTTCTCTGTTATGAAGATCTCGCCGCCAGATATCTCAAGTAACTCTCCTTCAGTTGCAATTACTCGCTTTATCAAGTCTGTTTTATTTCCGGTATCAACTTCAGTTCGTTTAAAGACCACAAGGTCTCCCCTGCTGACTTCTCCAAATTCATAGCTCAATTTATTAACGAGTACCCTATCGCCTACCTGTAGCGCAGGTGTCATGGATGATGATGGTATGTAATATGCTTGCATTAAGAACGTTTTTATCAAAAAAGCAACCAACAATGCTCCAACGATTACTGCAAGCCACTCAATTGCCTTCTTGACCGATCTTGCTGACCCTTCTTCATTAATTGCTTCAGGTGTGTCATGAAGATTGATGCTCTCATCTTCATCGGGGTAGGGGTAACGTACATACGCATCTGTGGGGTTTGTAAGATTCTGTTTGGCTTCAGTTGCTTCTTGGTCCTCTTTTTCGGCAAAAGTCTCCTCGTTAGATCCGTAAGAACTTTTTAACGCACGATTGACGACATCTTCTATCCAGTCAGAAGCACCAGTCTCTGGATTTTGATCGTCGTTACTCATTAAAACCGTATCTACTAAGAATTCGTTTTGCCAGGTTGTGCCCTGCATGGATATCTACACCAGATGCCACCTCAGCTAGAATAGTCTCTGGGTCTAACTGCAATAAAAGTCGACCTAACCATATGTTTGAAGAGATAGGAAGAGTGACTTCAAGCATATTATTTGATTTTTCGGTTACTGAGGTAGTTGGATACTTGGAGATAATCCAGCTGTCTGATTCCTTGATCTGCAGAGTTGCCCATCCCTCCTCAGAGAACTGAAAATCAAGATCAATGGGATTCTGGGTGGGCTCAAGGTCCATACTCTCTAAAAACTCCGTATCTATTCCCTCTTCAGAAAGCTCAGCATGAATAATTCTGTCCATCCGGAAAGTTCTAAAGTCATTGGCCGTGTCACAATGAGCCCTCAGGTAGAGATACCGATCGTTTATCCCCAAACCTAACGGCTGGATTAGTCTCTCGCTCGAGTAGTCGTCATTGAACGAATAATATCTGATCAATATCTTCTTCTTATTCAGCAATGCGTTATGTGTCAATGAATAAATTTCGCTATCCCTGACACCTGGATCTACAACGACTTGCTCGTGATTAGCTCCAATACAGTTTGCCACTTTGTCCAAGGCACTCACTAAAGATGAATGAGCTAAATTCTCATCAATTAACTGCAGGAGCATCTTTCCCTTAGCTAGTAAGGAGAACGCCTCTGCATATGTCAGATTCAAGGGTCGAGAGAGGTAGTTCGCTTGACTAATCCAAACTTCGCCGTCCTGGAGATTGATTTCAATCAAATTATCCGGCGTATGCGGATGTGGACCGACAAAAAATAAAACTTTTGTCAAGTCATTTAAAAGTGTTTCACGCGGATACTGAAACCGGTCTTCCAGTTCGTCAATCGTTGCTCCATTGTTTCCTATAAGCCAAGGGACCATTGAAACCAAACGTTCAAGTCTTTCGGTAGCTTTAAGCATTACTTCCCTCGCTACTATCCTGAAGGCGTTTCAGTCGTTCAATTAGCTTCTGCCTAAGAAAATCTGGTTCTAGTATTTCCGCATGGTCTAATAAAAGCAGCACTCGGCTAATGAAAGATTCGTAATTCTTTACTACAAATATTGCTATTCCGTCACCGTTCTCATTTAGTTCTATTGGCACATCAAGATTACTTTCCACCCATTGAACGTGAGATTTATCAATCAAGACTTTAGCTTCAACTTCGTCGTCATCACCGTAGGAGAAGTATGAGAAATCTGCTCCAGAGAATGCGTCGGGCAAAGAATATGCATCGAATGTATCATCTATGGATAAATCACTAATACGGTCTGTACGAAATGATTTTACGGAATCTGTTTCAATTTCTCTTCCTGTTAAGTACCAATGCTCCCCTTTAAACTGGAGTAAGTAAGGCTCAATGAGTCTCTGTTTCGAAGCATAAGAAAATGAAGCTCTTTTCCTCTGCGAAAGAGCCTCAAAAAGCCTATTGAATGTATCGACGTCGCCAATTGACGCTGAAGCACTTAGATCCACACTCTGTTTTGAATAACCTCCAAGCTTGCGTAAAGCTTCTTCTTCAGTTAGTTCTCCTATTAGGTGGATACTGTTAGAGGCATAATTAAGTTGAGATAATTCCGCATCGGTAAGATCAAGATCCGGTAAGTAATATCTTTTGTTGTCAAGGAAATATGCTTCTGCTGATTTCGCAGAGGAACCGACTGAAATCACATCTAAGGGAACACCCATCTCCTTTAGTGCTGCTTTGTCTCTACTAAATTGCTTCCTGAAGGCAACAAGATTCTCAGGGTACATACCTATCTTAGTTCTAAGCTCGTCAGCCGTTAATGGTCCAGATGCGTTCAGCAATTCGGCCAGAAGCTTTAGGATTCTCTCTAATTTTTCTGCTGCCATAACCTTACGCTAACTCTAAAGTGCCATTGTCAGAGGCTTTCAATAAGCTTTTCTACCCTTTCGTCACTTGATGCGAAAGGGTCTTTACATAGAACCGTTCTTTGTGCTTGATCATTTAACTTTAAATGAACCCAGTCAACTGTGTAATCACGATTCTTTTCTTTTGCTCTTTTAATAAAGTCCCCTCTCAGCTTTGCTCTTGTAGTTTGAGGAGGATTTGTTACAGCATTAACAATAGCTTTATCGCTACATATACGTTCAACTAGCCCGGATTGCTGCATTAAATAGAAAAGGCCTCTAGATCTGTCCACATCATGGTACTGCAGGTCAAGCAACGCGATCTTGGGGTCAGATAAGTCAAGCGAATACCTACTTTTATATCTGTCTACTAGGTGAAATTTTGCAACCCAATCACATTCTCTATGCAACGCAAGTGGGTCCTTTTTAAGTTCTGTTAGACAATGCTCCCACATTGCCAGTGTTTGAGTTTCTTCTTTCGAAAGCTTTCGTCTCTCAGAAAACTTTATAGCTTTATCAAGAAATTCAGATTGTATGTCTAGTGCACTCAGCTCTCGCCCATTTGCTAAGCGCACTTTTCTCTTACATGTGAAATCTTGACTTATTTCTCGTATTGCTCGAATGGGGTTCTCAAGTGTTAGATCTCCCATTACCACTGTCCGCTCTTCCAGCATTCTAAGAATGAGTGAAGCTGAGCCAACTTTCAGGAAAGACGCATATTCGCTCATGTTTGAGTCCCCTACTATTACGTGAAGTCTTTTGTACTTATCTGCATCTGCATGTGGTTCATCTCGTGTATTTATTATTGGCCTGCTTCGAGTAGTAGCACTAGATATACCTTCCCATATATGCTCTGCTCTTTGACTGATGCAATACGTCGCACCTCTGGCTGTTTGCAGTACTTTCCCAGCCCCAGAATAAATTTGCCGAGTAACAAAAAACGGAATAAGCACCTGGTCGTAATGAGATATATCGTCGCTGCGTGTGGTGCAATAGTTTTCGTGTGAACCATATGAATTCCCTGCTGAATCAGTATTGTTTTTAAACAGGTATAAACGACCGTCTATGCCTTCTTCTCGCAGCCGCTTCTCAGCATTTTGTAAAAGCTGCTCTAAGATTCTCTCCCCTGCTTTATCGTGCGTTACAACGTCGTATACCGAATCACACTCTGGTGTCGCATATTCTGGGTGGGACCCGACGTCTAGATACAAGCGAGAACCATTTTCCAAAAAAACGTTACTACTTCGCCCCCAGGCAACCACTCTTCTGAACATATACCGTGCGACTTCATCTGGGCTCAAGCGACGTTGTCCGTTGGGGGAAACACAAGTTACCCCATATTCGCTTTCTATTCCAAAAATACGACGTTCCATCAAGTCTCCATTTCATACGCTAGATGAAATTTCGAAGATTTGTATAACGGACGACTAATTGATAAGCCCTTGAATTTCTGAGGTTACTATTCGTCGGAATGCTCTTCTACCATTTTGAATTGATAGTTCAGCTACTTCTAAATCATCAGGTTCTATGTCACGCTCCCCAGCAGTTAAAGCATCAATGCATGCATTTAGCGCTTTCTTAAGTGGCATATTGTCTTTATGAAGTGATTCAAATCTTGCAAAGATTTCTTCACTTTCACCGCCTAGGACAGCGAACGAACTTTCATCCTTCACAGTGCCGTCGTAGAGAATATGAAACATTTGATTGCGCAGATTGTCTCCCTCAAAGTCCACTTCTGCAACAAGTATTTCCACTTCCATTGGTTTCATTTCGTGTGTGAAAATGTGTCCGAGCATCTGGGCGTATTGATTTGCAAGGCTTCTAGCATCAACGTCATCGCGACTAAATGAATACCCTTTTAAGTCGGCATGTCGGACCCCAGCAATTCGTAATTGATCGAATTCGTTGTATTTGCCCACGCCTGCGAAAGCAATACGGTCATAGATTTCACTTACCTTATGTAAAGTATTTGAGGGATTCTCGGCAACAATTAATATGCCGTTCTTGAAGGAGACTGCAATTAAGGCTCTGCCTCTTGCGATGCCCTTACGTGCATAATCAGCACGATCTTCCATCATTTGTTCTGGACTCACGTAGAACGGCATGCTCATTTTAAGTCACCATTTCGTGATATTCGATTTTCAATGATTCTGTTAAATATTGCGGAAACATCGGAATGAGGAACAGGAGAGAAACCATCTTGCGTTATAGACGAAATGGTAGGGAATACATCCCGTATGAGGTCTGGACCTCCTGTGGCGGAGTCCTCTTCTGATGCTTCAAATATCGCGTTTGCAGCTAACTCAGTTGCGTTTGATAAAGATAATTCAGATTGGAAACCTAGTTTAATTACTGTTGTGGCATGTAAACTACCAGATCCGGTGGTAGCAAAAGACTTCTCTTCGTACCTACCACCAGTCACGTCGTATTGGAAAATGCGCCCGATTTTCTCTCTCGTATCGAATCCCGCAAATAGAGGGATTACCACCATTCCTTGCATAGCTGCTGGTAAATTCTGACGTATCATGGTGCTGAGTTGATTCGCTTTCCCCTCCAGTGAAAGTTGTTTTCCTTCTACTTTTTCATAATGTTCGAGTTGTAGCTGAAATAGTTTCACCATCTCTATTGCAGGCCCTGCGGCTCCAGAAATAGCAACTCCAGAGTGGGTATCAGACTGAAAAACTTTATCTAGCGTTCTATGACTTATGTGGTGTCCACTTGTAGCACGACGGTCACCCGCGAGAATGACGCCGTCTTTAAATCGAATAGCAACGCATGTTGTCCCATGGGCAAGATTATCAACCGGATTCTGCAACTTAAGTGGTTCAATTCCGTACTCTTTTATAAGAGCAGCAAAGTTTGGACCTGGATCATCTTCGATTGAGAAACTAGGTAGTGTCACCCTTTCATAGTACCTGTAAGGAAGCGTGGCAACTACTGTCCGCCCTTCTGCACATATGATTTAACGAATTCCTCTGCGTTTGTTTCCAGCACAGAATCTATCTCATCTAATAAACCATCAAGTTCGCTGGCAAGTTCGGAGTTTGTTTGGTTCTGACTTGCCACCTCTTCATTAAGCGAAGAGTCCGAGTCCTCGTTAGGTATCTGCTCTTTTGAATATTCTTGTTCAGCCATGGTTACTCCTACTTTACATTAGCTGCTGACAGCACTTTAGTCATTTATTAGATGACTCTATTTCTTCTATCATTTGGCTCGGAGAAGTTGCGCGCTCCAGTAGCAGTTGTACTTTCTCGAAGCTTCCTTCGCTTGGGTCAAGAATTGGAATTCGCTTGAGGTGATCACCTTCCAATCTGAATACCAGCGAATCCCAGTTAGCCGAAACTATTGACTCCGGCCACTTTTGTAAACATATTCCGCGAAAATAAGCTCTTGTCTCATGAGGTGGATTATCAACCCCCTCAAGAACGTCGCTATCTGGAATTATTTTTTTCAATCCGATAATGTCAGTTATTCTCTTAGCTTCCCTTACATCGTGATACTGCAAGGCAAGCAACCGCACCCGAGGGTCAAACCATGATAAATCATGCCGCTCTGCAAAGCTTTCAATTAGCAGCCTCTTTGCAATCCAATCTATTTCTAAACGAAGACTTTCAGGGTCATTCTCTAAGCCAGTTAAAATCCTTTCCCAAGTAGCGATAATTTCATGAGCAACCTCCCCTCCAGTAAACTCTCCTCCCCCTCTTGAGACATACGTTGAAGCAGAATTAAGAATCTCCCATTGAGCTTCTAAGGCTGTAATGGTTGATCCATCGTTCAGAATTAGATGCTTCTTTAATGAAAGGTCGTGCGAGACTTCTTTGATGCTCCGGACGGGATTGTCAAAGATGATTCTTTTACTAAGAAAGTCGTCTTCAATCATTGCAAGCAATATAGATGTGGAACCGACTTTTAAAAATGTTGCGACTTCGCTCATATTTGCATCACCACAGATAACGTGCAGGCGCCGATACTTTGTCGCATCTGCGTGTGGTTCGTCTCTAGTATTTATGATGGGACGTTTTAGAGTCGTTTCCAAACCTACTTCTTCTTCGAAGAAATCGGCGCGCTGAGTCAATTGATATTTGATTGAATTGGAATCAATCCCAGTAGCTTCAACGCCGATTTTGCCTGACCCTGTAAATATCTGTCGAGTAATAAAATGTGTGGTGGCATGGCAAATAATGTCACCGAACGGAGTAGATCTATCGACCAAATAGTTTTCGTGGCAGCCATATGAATTTCCTTTACCATCAGAATTGTCTTTATAAACAATCACTTCCTCATCTGGTGGAAGGGCTTCATTAGCAAGTGCCATAGCTTTTTCAAGAATTTTTTCCCCACTGCGATCGTATTTAACTACCTGCAAGGCATCAATACACTCGGGTGTCGAGATTTCTGGATGCGCATGATCTACGTAAAATCTTGCGCCATTCTCCAATACTGCGTTTACAAGATGAGTTTCCACTAGGGGCGGTAACGACCCTATGGGGGCGAGACCCCTTGCATCATTACCCGGAGTCTCGTCGTTAAAATCCCATTCTACCGTGTAAGCAACTCCACTGTTTGGCGATGATTCAGCTTGTTTTGCATAAGCATTTACTAACACTGATGAAGCATGTATTGGATTTTGTTCGCCAATATTTGGCTGAATTATTGCATATTCGGTTTCGATGCCACAGATCTTAGGGATTGCCATTTATAAATATTGACCGGAAATTGTTTGGGTGCTTTCTGTCGCTATCTCAGCATTTAGTAACGGCCTTATCATCGAGATTCGTTCGCCTTTCTTTCCAGAAATTTTCGCCCAGTCGTCAGGGTTTGTGGTGTTGGGTAGATCTTCATGTTCGCTAAACTCTTCTCTTACTGAACGCATCAGGTCGTCAAATGTGAGGCCTTTTTGCCCGTTGTCAATGAATCTCTTAATCGCATGTTTTTTTGATCTCCGAACGATGTTTTCAATCATTGCTCCTGATGCAAAATCTTTAAAGTACATGACTTGTTTGTCGCCATTCTGGTAGGTGACTTCCAGAAATTCATTTCGCTCTTCAGTGGCGTACATTTCGTCGACTATTTTTTCAGTCATTACGCGTATTGCCTTATCAATATCACCTCCACCCAAATCTTCAATGCAACTAACTGCGATTGGTATATCTGAGTTTAGATATTGTGCAAAAATTGCTATTGCCGAATCGTGGTCTGGTCGATCAATTCGTATCTTTATATCTAATCTCCCAGGCCTTAAGATAGCTGGATCAATGAGATCCTCTCTGTTTGAAGCGCCGATAACGATCACATTGTTCAGTTCCTCAACGCCATCGAGTTCTGCGAGTAGCTGCGGAACGATAGTTGATTCCATGTCTGAGCTAATACCACTTCCCCTGATGCGATACAGAGATTCCATCTCATCGAAGAAAATTACTACGGGATAACCATCTTTTGATTTCTCTCTTGCTTCTTCAAAAATGACTCTAATTTGTCGTTCAGTTTCACCAACATACTTATTGAGCAATTCAGGACCCTTGATGTTGAAGAAATAGCTTTTAGCACTTTTCTCTGGTTGCTTATTAAGAGATTTAGTAGCTAGTGAATTAGCGATTGCTTTGGCTATAAGTGTTTTCCCGCAGCCAGGTGGACCATATAACAATATCCCTCGTGGTGTTGGAAGTTTATGTTCAGAAAAGAGTTCTGGATAAAGATAAGGTAGTTCGACCGCATCACGGATTAGCTCGATCTTTTCATCCAAACCTCCGATGTCGGCGTATGTTATTTCTGGTACTTCGTATGTAAGATGCTTTTGGCTTTCTGGGTTGTTTACTAACTCAACGATCACATTAGTTTTACTTGCAACAAGCAAAGATGCGCCCGACTTTAGCTGAAGTCCTTTGACTTCTGTGGCTAAATTCATGATCATTTCTTGATCGGCTCTTCCTTTCACAAGCGCTCTGTTACCATCTGGAAGAAGTTCAATCAGAGTTACTATTTCACCCAAATTTTCGTTACTTCGATGAAGCACAACATTTAATGATTCATTTAACGCTACTTCGTCACCTTCGAGTAGGCCCGATATGTCTATATCAGGATGAAGATTTACTCGAAGTTTTTTTCCATTTGAATCAACGTCTACTGTTCCATCATCGTTTGCTTTCAAAAAAGTACCGTAGCCTATTGGAGGTTGGCTTAGTTTAGATACTTCAATCTTGAGTGAAGCAATTTGATTCCGAGTTTCGTTTAGTGCCGTTATGAGTTTGTCATTTTCCTTTGCAGCCTTTGATAGTAGTATCTTTGAGTCTCTTAGCCTTTCTTCGAGAAGCGCAATACGCTTTGGGGCTAGTGAGTTAGTCTCCGATAATTTGTTGTTTCGTTCTCGAAGTGTTTCGAGCCTCGTGCGCAGTTCTTCTATCTCGATTTGTGACTTTTCCAATTGTCGTTTTAGATCGTTCACAGCCATATTTCTATCGTAGAAGCCTTGAGCGCTAATAGCCATGCCTACTACTTATATTTGAAATTTTTGTGATGTTACCTAGTTATCGCAAAAAAGTGTTTTAACATCCACACATTTCTTATAACATTTGTACATAATTAGGTTGTACTAGTACGAAGGATTTAAATGAAAGTTTGGATTGACCAAGATCTCTGCACCGGCGACGGTCTTTGTGAAGAAATTGCCCCTGATGTATTTACGCTTCTTGACGATGGGTTAGCGTACGTCGTGGAGGGTGATAAAGTCTTTTCTGACCCCGGTGGCCCTGAGGGTTTGGCTGTTGTTCCTGATGGTCAAGAAGAAGCTACTATTGAATCTGCCGAAGAGTGCCCTGGGGAATGCATCTATCTTGAGGTTTAGCTGAAGCTATTACTATCCAAGGAATCGTGTACTCGTAATGAAACCTGTATGGGCAACCATCCTGTGATCGGGTCTAACTGCCCTTCCTTCTACGTGCCATGATCGAGAGAGTATTTCTTGCGTTTTGGTCATTGCATAATTGTCTCTCTTTAGCCTGTCTGTAAGCTTTGAAACTTGCATGATGCTTGGCGAGTACGAAACAATTATTCCACCTGGCCGTAAACAGTTTTCTACGTGATCGATAACACGCCAAGGTTCAGGAAGATCCAACACGATTCTGTCATAATCAGAGCCGATTAGCTGCTCGTAAGCATCTCCAATTAATACTTCATACCGTCCATTTATCGCTTGGTTGGGAAAAAAAGCTTCGACATTCTTACGCGCTCTTTGTGCAAAGTCTTCTCTTAGTTCAATTCCGGTTACGTTTGCTCCGGCTCGCAATAGTGCTATTGACAATGCGCCGGAGCCCACTCCGGATTCAAGCACTTTATCTCCCTCCGCAATGTCAGCAGCGATTAGAATCGGGCCTATATCTTTTGGGTAGATAATCTGAGCAGAACGTGGCATTTTTAAAATTACATCCGACATAGTTGGTCGTAATGCAAGGTATTCAAGCCCACCGCTAGACTTGACCCTCACTCCATCTTCCTTTCCGATTAAGTCCTCATGAGATATGTATCCAGAATGCGAATGGAATTCTGCATTAGATTCTAGAGTCAATAGGTATCTTCGATCCTTCGGATCTACAAGCAATAACATATCCCCTTCTAGCAAAACTCTTTTTCTGTTCGTCATTATTGAAGCATTTCGGTGTCAGGTGTCGTTTTCACTGTTTGAATCTCGAAAATATTTCTTCACATTCGGAAATAGTTGAATTTGGACAATAGGTTGCTTTTGACTCTTACGTTTACGCTTGCTACTACCTCGTAGCAACATCCCTAGAAGCGCCGTTGCTGATGGCCCAACCTTCTGCAGAAGGGAAAAACCACCTGATATTGATAGGAGTTCACTTTTGAAATCTTTCAGCTTTCCTTCAATATCTGCTGGCGTTATGTTTCCAGAATCATCGGACTTCATTATGCCTCCTCAGGGCTTTCAGTGAAACTACTATCACAATTAACAAGATTACGAATACCAATACGTATGGCAGGAAAGAAAGAGAGTCATCAAATAGGGAGAATTCATTCTGTAGTAACCTAAGCAATCCTAAGGCGCCAAAACCAGTGCCAACCGCTAAGAACAGCATGCCTAGTAGACCCAAGGATACCCATTTGGCTAGTGCTGTTATGGGGTCCCTAATTTCTTGTTTGGCATACCGAACTAGAAGGGAACGTAATTCAATAAATTTTTCAGAAATTACATCCTGCTCAATCTTCATTATCTCTACTCATTAGGAATTGACTGTTAAATTTCATCTCCTTGAAGTCTACTCATAGCTGCAAGTGTTTCACGTTCAGAGGTGATTTGTGACAACAGCAACCTAGAACGATCGTTTTCACTCTCCGCCGCAAGCAATTTATATTTGTCTAACTGGCCTAATGGAGCCAAAGCACACGCCGTATATAAATCTATTCTCTCTAAGCCTTTGATATCCATGCTTTCTGCTGGAATGACTCCCATTTGAACGAGAAGCACATAACAACGTTCGAGTTCTTCAATTATTTCTTCTTTAAGTTGGAAGTCCTTATTTTCGCTCGCATCCAGTTCCTCTATTTGAGCAACAGGATACGGATTATCAGGTAGCCACTTTCTTACTAATATTCGCTTTATACCTAAACACTGAACAGCAAGTTGATTTTGCCCTAGTTCCTTCAAGTCAGTGATTTTGCATAGCGTACCGTAAGAAAAACGGCTGTCCTGGCCACCAACTTCATGACCTTTTTCTATTAGACATGTTCCAAACGTGGAGTCCTCTTCTGTTAATTCAGAAAATAATTGCAAGTATCTTGGCTCAAAAATCCTAAGTGGCATAATGCCCCCAGGGAAAAGAACTGATCCCAAAGGAAACATAGCCTGTTTCAGTATTTCACTCAATGGTCGACCTTGGCCCCATTTCTTCGAGTGTTTTACCACCTGTAAATTCGCTCAATATCGGAACAAGTCCATTTATAAAGCTCTGATGTATATTTTCAGCACTTTCATTGTCATCATAGTTAGCGATGAAGGTAATCAGCACCTCAATTCCTTCAGATGTAGTGTAGGAACCTACTAGTGCTCCTCGATCTGTATCAAAGAAGGTATGAGCGACTAGGTTTGATTCAAATGGAGTTCCCAGAAATACGTCACTAACTACACCTTCAACCCCCACTAATGGAAGTGCCTTTTCTATCGTTGTTCCATATTCGCTGTCTTCAAGAATTTCTTGAAATAAACCACATGTAGCCTGATTATCACGACTTAAACCAGAACCATCGATAAGCAAAAGTCCTGTGTTCGGCAGGTCATTAGCAGCAAGAATTTCAGGCAACGAGACTAAACCACT
This sequence comes from Acidimicrobiales bacterium, assembly GCA_011523005.1. Classification (GTDB taxonomy): domain Bacteria; phylum Actinomycetota; class Acidimicrobiia; order Acidimicrobiales; family UBA8592; genus UBA8592. The sequence continues at coordinate 108 of WTHU01000052.1, read as the reverse complement.
ACCTGTTGATCCTTGCCCTGTCCTAGAAAACCCGATTTCCTTAAGGATCATTTCGGCTGTCACGTTATCGTCGTTCGTGAACATCTGCTCGATTATTTTATCTAAGGT
>WTHU01000129.1 GCA_011523005.1 Acidimicrobiales bacterium | reverse complement strand
CTCTCGGGGAGAAGGTCACGATTCAAGGTCGAAGAAATGAAGAAGAGGCAACAATAGTCAAGTTGCCGTTCTATATCGCTCAATAAAATTCTTAAAGATAATTTACAGTTGACTGCCGAAGAAGGGCATCGGCCAAAATTAGGCAACCCATTGCTTCGACCATGGGTACCGCACGGGGAAGCACGCAAGGATCATGGCGTCCTTTTGCCTTTAGCTCAATTTCCTCACCGCTGGTATTAACCGTCCGTTGTGAGGTAGAAATTGTTGCAGTCGGTTTAAAGGCAACACGGAACGTGATATCTTCTCCGTTGGTAATACCTCCTTGGATTCCTCCTGAGTAATTGCTGGCGGTAGTAACATCGCCGGATTTGTTGAGAACGAATGCGTCGTTGTGCTCACTACCAGTCATCTTGGTACTCGCAAACCCGCTTCCAATATCGAAACCTTTTGAGGCTGGCAAGCTCATCATCCCTTTCGCGAGTTCAGCTTCTAATTTCGAAAAAACAGGGTCTCCCAAACCAGCGGGAACATTTGAGATTCGGCACTGGACAATGCCTCCTAGACTATCACCATCCTTTCGTGCTTTTTCGATAGCTTTAGTCATTTTTGTAGCCGAACTTGGGTCAGGACAACGCGTCGGAGAAGACTCAACATCATCAAGCGTGACATTGTTAATCTCGTACGATCCAGAAATATTATGAATCTGATGTACCCACGCCAGGACTTGTACTCCTGCAGAAATAGATAGAAGTTTGCGGGCCACAGCACCTGCAGCTACGCGCCCTATAGTTTCTCTAGCACTGGATCTGCCTCCGCCCTCATGAGCTCTGATCCCGTATTTCTGATCTGTGGTAAAATCTGCATGTGACGGCCTATATACATCCTTCAAATGATCATAGGCACCACTAATGTGGTCCTGATTACGCACAAGGAGCGCTAATGGGGTTCCAAGGGTTAAACCATTTTTCCAACCACTAAGAATCTCTACAGTGTCCTTTTCATCTCGCTGAGTCACCAGACTACTTTGACCAGGTCGTCGTCTGTCGAGGTCACTCTGAATTTCTTCACTCGTTATTGGAAGGCGTGGCGGGCATCCATCAATCACTACACCCACAGCAGGGCCATGTGACTCGCCAAAAGTGTGAATACGAAAAATTGAACCCAGTGAACTACTCATATTGACATTTTAGGACACATCTTGCGTAGTTTGCTGTGCATTAAAAATAGAAAGCAAAATCTTGAAGTTAGTCACACAATAATGCCACTTTAATCAGGGCATTCTCAACAACTTCGTTTAGTGCAGGATGTACGTATAAGAATCCGGTTGCTAGTTCAGCAACTGTCTGACCGAATTTCATTCCTTGAATGAGTTGATGAATTAATGTTGAAGCTTGCGGCCCCAAAATGTGTGCCCCGATAAGTAAGCCGCTTCTTGGATCTGCAATAACTTTGCATATTCCAGTCTTTTCTTCCATTGCCCAGCCATAGGCAACATCCCCATACTCTTCAATTGCAACCACATACTCAATCCCGTTGGCTTTAGCCTCTTGTTCCGTGTAGCCCACTGAAGCAACTTGCGGATTTGAAAAGATCGCATGGGGGATAGGATCCAATTGAACTTTCTTCAAGTCATTGCTTAGAAGATTGTTGGAAACAACCTTCGCTTCAGCATTTGCAGTATGTTTAAGTTGAACAGGGTTCGTAACGTCACCCAAAGCCCAAATATTGTCGGCACTTGTTCTCATGTGCATGTCAGTAACAATGTAACCGTCTTTTGTAACGATGTTTGCTGCCCTGACGTTCAGCGACTCTAAATCTGGAAGTCGACCAGTAGCTAAAAGCAACTCCTCTACCTCCAGAATACCCTCCTCTTCGTCCTCAAAGCTTAGCTGAATACGGTTATTGTCTTGCCGTACTTTGCTAACTGAGACTCCAAATCTTAAATCAACCCTTTCATGAAAAGCTTTATTGAATCGCTCCCGAATAGAAAAGTCCTCCTTGGAGAGAAGCGTATTTCCTCTTACGAGCATTATGACTTCACAACCAAATGAACTAAAGACATGAGCTAGCTCTACAGCGATATAGCCACCTCCGATAATGCCGAGGCGCTTCGGCACTTCAGCAATCCGCATGATCGTATCTGAGGTGTGATAATTAACTTCCGACAGACCATCTATTTCGGGAAGGACAGGAGATGCGCCAGTCGCAACCACTATCTGCTTACCTCTAATAATCTCACCGTTGACATTTATTTCATGATTTGAGACAAATGAGGCTTCGCCATTAAACACCGAAACATTTGGGAGGCTGTGCCGATACGATTCACCTGCAGTGGCGATCGGATCAATTCGGTTGAATATCCGCTCCTGTATTTCCTGCCAATTTCCTGTGTAATTCTCCGCAGTAATGCCTAACTCACGAGACCGGCCAAGTTCTGTTAAGACATCAGCAACATAAATGAGCATTTTCGAAGGAATGCAACCTCTATTGAGGCAAGTACCACCGAATGTGCCTTTCTCAACAATCGCTATCTGTAGATCATCAAATTCTGGTGTGAGTATTGTATTCCCTGATCCGGTTCCAATAATGATTACATCAAAATCTATCATGTTAACGATCTTGTTTCAGTCGGTGTCATTTAAATGCTCTTCAACCAAATTTGCACCAAGCATTGGGTTTCGCGCTAACTCTATGTCCCTATGCCGGCTCTTAATAGCGTCTTGAAATGTATTCTCTGTAAATATGTAAAACTGCTTTGACTGAACCGCCTTGAATACTAAGTCAGCAACGCTCTCCGGATCTAGCGCCAGATTGTAGATTTCTCTTACAGCCTCTTTACGACCGTCATCATCATCTGGTTCATTCAGCGAATCGTTGCTAGTCAAAATCTCTGGCCTGTTTCTGTCGCTGTCGAGAATGTTCGTCTTTACCAAACCAGGGCAGAGTACGCTTACTCCAACGTCACTGCTTTTCTCTTGCATTTCATAGCAAAGTGTTTCGGCGATGCTTAAGACTGCGTGCTTGGAAGCATTATATACACCCATATTTGGGTAAGAAAGGTGACCCGCAATTGATGATGTAATGACGATATGTCCACTATTGTTCTCTTCCATAAATGGCAGAAAAGTATTTAACCCATAGATGACGCCCCACAAATTCACGCCTAGCACCCATTCCCAGTCAAGAATATCAGATTCTGAAATTGGTCCCCCTGCCCCTACTCCTGCGTTTAAGCAAAGGATGTAAGGGGGGGTGAATTCCGAGAAGATTCGATCTTTGAACGAGCGGACAGAATCAATATCGGATACATCGACTACGAAGCCTGTAGCCAATATTCCAGCAGACCTAAGTTCTGAAATTGTGATATCAAGAGCAGCCTCTTCAACATCACCAATGATTATGTCATTTCCTTCTCTGCCGAAACGAAAAGCTAAAGCTTTTCCTATTCCACTGGCCCCTCCGGTTATAACTACGCTACTTCTATCTTTAATCATTGTTCCTTTCTATCAGAGATGCAGAATAGGGGGCTAGTCTTATAATCATCAATCAAGGAGCTAAATGAAATGGAAACGCTGAAAACAGCAGTTCTTTTTCCTCTCCGATCAGAGGAGAGTGAACTATCTGCTTTCTCCGAAAGTTATCCTTTTGAGTTCTTCTTGACGCCGTATCTTGAGAGTAGTGAAT
>WTHU01000141.1 GCA_011523005.1 Acidimicrobiales bacterium | reverse complement strand
GTTCTTGGCTGGGAGATAAAACCGGAGGGTTTATGTAAAAATGATGCTTGCATCCCTGTTAATAATGAGCAGAATATCAAACACAATGAGCGCTACAATCTCCGCGCCGTAGCGCATTTAACTGGACACCCGACTCTTAGTTCGCAGGAATTAAAGGCCATAACAATTGGTCAACCCGCTGATCTTCGCTCCTCCGCTCTTAGGGATAAGATAGCTCCAGATTTTGTCCTTCCAGATATTAAAGGAGTTGATCGAGCTTTCTCCGACTGGGCAGGAAAAAAAAGGCTTCTCGTTGCATTCTCTAGTTGGTGAGGTTGCGCATTTGACCTGCCAGGTTGGCAGGAACTCCATGCAGAATTGCAAGAAGAACAATTCACTGTTGTCGCTGTTGCCATTGACGAGAATTTAGATTCAATTATTGAGTTAGCAAAGGGAGTGACTTATCCGGTCTTGATGGATAAGGACCACATACTCACTGAGCTTTATGCGATTAGTAATGTTCCCTCAGTTTTATGGATTGACGAGAATGGGAAGATCTCGCGACCTGCAGCAAGCGAATTTGGTACTGACACTTTCAGTGAAATAACTGGAGTTAGTCGTGAAGGTCATATGCAGCAAGTTCGCGAATGGGTTAGAGATGGAACTTTGCCGGAAGATGCGAGTTTCGTAGTTGAAGATCTATCCGATGAAGAAATTCAAGCCAGACTCCATTTCAGGTTGGCTGCGCATTTACGAAGAAACAACATGATTGATGAATCGGAGAGGCATTTTGATTACGCCATTGAGTTGGCTCCATTGGACTTTACAATAGCTCGCGCGAGCATGCCCTTACGTGGTGGTGACCCATTTGGTGAGGAATTTTTTGAGCTCTACCAAAAGTATCAAGATGCCGGCTCCCCATTTCATGGAATACCACGTAAAAGTCAGACGAATTAAATAGTAGTTAGTTATGCATGCCTTCAGTTGAAATTACTCGCTGACTAACTTCAACAAGTTGCTTCTCTTTTACCTCAAATGAGGAGACTTTTTCCGCTTTGTGAAGACCTGAGTGCATTTTTCCGGTAACGATATCAACGGCCGTACCCTCAATTACAGGTATCAAAGCAATTGCTCTAAAGCCCTTATCATTTCCGGGAGAAGGCCTTTTCGTTTCTGTAATAAGTTGTTTTGACTGCCAGACCCATTCTTGATCTACGCTGACAAAACGACATCGATGATTTCCTGCGCTTCTTGAAACTAATGCTCCAGGGCAAACAAGAAATTTTCCTTCGATCCAGGGGGTAACTCCTAAGCCCGAGCGGTCAAAACCAATTTCAAAGGCTTGCTGAATTATGGATTCGTGATCACCGGACCGTATCGCTCTTTGGAGGATTTCATGTTGCATTTCGCCATGCAGAGTTTGTAATTCAGTATCAGAAAGCCCCTCTATAAAGAAAGACCACATAGCGCTTTCGTTCATGGCATTATCTTGACCGCTATCGTTTGATTCGCTATTCATTTCTACATTCTGCCATTAGCCTGTGCCATTTAATGACTTATAGTTGTTTTGATAGAGCTATCTTATGTATAGGAAGTCAGAAAGGCATCAGATGGGACTTTGGCATCAGGATTGGGAAGAATACGGGGAGTCACTCCAACTTGCGCTTGGAGGGGCCGGAGTCACAGATTCGAATTCAGCAGAGACAGAAGAATTAACAGCGATACAGTATGTGCAACTAATGCGAGATACTCTCGATGCGACGACTTTTGAGCTTGATGATCACGCAGTTGATACAACTATTGAAGGAGTTCCCTGCAGGGTCTTAAAACCTCAAGGTGAGACCAAAGGTGTGTATCTACATTTTCACGGTGGCGGTATGGTCGCTGGAGCGGCCTTTATGGGAGATGTAGAAAATAGGCATATAGCCAATACTTTTAACCTTGCGGTGATTTCAGTTGATTACCGGCTAGCTCCTGAGCACCCATTTCCTGCAGCGTTAGACGATAGTTACGCTGTTTCGAAATGGGTAGTTAACAATGCTTGGGAAGAGTTTGGGACACGTTCAATTGTTGTCGGGGGAGAATCTGCAGGAGCTTACCTTGCTTTGATGACATTAATAGAAGCAAGAGATTCTTTTGATGTGAACGAGGTGCAACAATTTATTGGAGCAAATCTGACATTCGGGGTTTTTGACTGGGGTGGAACTCCATCACAGCTCGGAAGTCGCCCTTCCTCAGGTGACTTTGACGTGCTCTCTCCCGAGATTATTGATTTCTTTACTTCCCAATACCTTCCAGACAAAAGCATTCAAGATCGAAGAAGTCCAAAAATTTCTCCCATGTATGCAAATCTCTCTGAATTACCTGATGCGTTGTTCTGTGTTGGCACAGCTGATCATCTTCTTGATGACACTCTTTTCATGGCGAATCGATGGAAAGCGGCAGGCAATGACTGTGAGCTTATTGTCTACCCCCGAGTACCCCACGCTTTCACTATGTTTCCTTCGCATTTCGTGGAGTTATTTTCTACTCAGCGTGATAGCTGGTTTAAGAGAATTCTCACTGAATAAGCTAACTCGGAGGAGGTCGAACTTCCGAGAAGCTTTTTACATTGCTTAGAGCAGGGAAAAACTTCCACCAAATAACCACTGCGGCTAGCGTCCCAAAGCCCCCGAATAAAATAGCTCCAACCAATCCGAATGCAGCGGCTGTCAGCCCTGATTCAACAGCCCCTAATTCATTAGATGCCCCAATAAAAACGCCTTCAACTGCGAGTACTCGACCTCTCATCTCTTCAGGAGTTGCTAGTGGGACAAGGCTGGCGCGTATATAAACTGAAACCGCATCAGCACCAGACAAGACCATCAGTGCTAGAAATGCGACAATAAAGCTCCTGGTTAGTCCAAGAACTATGGTTCCTAGACCAAAAATTGCTACTGCTGTCATCAAAGATCTGCCAATATGTCTTTTCAAAGGTCTGATCGATAAGGTCACAGCTACCAGCGTTGCTCCGATACCGACACCGGCTCTGAGCCAACCGAGGCCAACTGCACCAACACCTAAACGATTCTCTGCTATCGCAGGGAGCAAAGCTACAGCTCCACCCAAAAGCACGGCAACTAGATCAAGAGAAATTGCTCCAAACAAAACAGGGCTCTTTCTAATGAACTTTAAACCTTCTTTCGCGTCTTTGAAAGCTTGCCTTCCACCTGTGGTTCCCAGCCGCCGAATTGAAGATGGGCCAACTGTGAGCAAAAGGAGATTAGCAACGCAGTAAGAAATAACAGCTGCTAGATATGGAAATGACGGTCCAGCTACGAATATGAACCCAAAAAGTGCGGGACCTACAATAATCCCAGCTTGGAAAGCCACTGACTTTAAAGCAACTACTCGCTCCACAACATCGTCTGGAGCCCAATCAATGGGTAATGCGCGACTGGCAGGCATCGCAAAGGCTCTTCCTACACCGAAAAGTGCAATGAAAGCAAAAATAGGGAAGACGCCATCAGGGTCTGAGGCGACATAGAGAAAAAGCAGAAAAGACGTTATTGCTTGCGCAACTAAAGCAAGACTAAAGACCTTCCTCCTGTCAAAACGATCCGCAACAGGTCCAGTGAAAGGGGACAGCAATGCTACGGGTAAGAATACTGCGAGTCCTAGTACGCCCAGATTTAATTCGCTCCCTGTCATATCATAAACCTGTGTACCGACGTTTGTGATATGGCCTCCCGTAGCA
>WTHU01000055.1 GCA_011523005.1 Acidimicrobiales bacterium | reverse complement strand
GAATAGACGAACCTGCGGCCAAACCATCAAGTCCATCTGTCAAGTTAACTGCATTGCTCATTGCGATTATGATGAATGCAGCCCAAAAGACCCAACCGATTGGCCCTAAGTCAAAAGATATAGAATCCCAGCGCGTGAAAGACACTTCCGTATGCACATCAGTGAACAGAACCATAAGAATCGCGAATCCAAATGCTACGGTTGAAAGTCCTATAATTTTCATTTTTTTGTTCAACCCTAGATTCCTGGCATTACGAATTTTTATCCAGTCATCAAGGAAACCAACGAGTCCTGCTCCAAGGATCGCAAGCATTACGAAGAGTCCAGAGCGTGTATAAATTCCGTTATATAAATCTGAAATTATATAAGCCACGAAAGCTCCGAATACAACGGCTATGCCACCCATTGTCGGAGTCCCTGCTTTCGTTTGGTGACCCCCTGGGCCATCTTTGCGTATGGGTTGTCCTATCCCCTTTGATGAAAGCCACTTGATTAAGTATTTAGTCCCGAGAAGGGAAATTGAGGTGGATATCGTCACGGCAAGTAGAAGTCGAATCATTATCTGCTGGCCTCCAGAGCTTCTCGCCCAACGTCGCTATCTAGAAACGGGAGTTGGGTTCCGCTTATCTCTTGGTACGGCTCACAACCTTTACCTGCTATCAACACGACATCACCCTCATCGGCTGAGTTAACAGCATGGAAAATAGCTTCTCGCCTATCTGGATTAACGTAAACACGTTCAGTATCACCAATTCCTGCCAAAATATCATTGATAATCCCCATTTGGTCTTCAGATCTAGGATTATCTGAAGTCAAGTACACATTCGTCGCGTGAGTTGCTGAAATCATTCCCATTTGGGCTCTCTTCGTTCTATCACGATCTCCACCGCAGCCAAACACTACATGTGTCCTTGCGTCTACTAGGAGTTCATTTATGGATAATAAAATTCTCTCCAACCCATCTGGGGTATGGCAGTAGTCAACGATTATGTACGGTTCACCTTCACTATGCTCTAGGAGTTCAAACCTCCCTAGAGTTCCTTTTGCACTTTCAAGACCTTTTACGATGACCTCTCTATTAAACCCGAGCGCCTCGGCAGTCACCGCTGCCGCTAGAGCATTCTCAAGATTAAATTCTCCGGGAAGTTTCAAATGAATAATTTGCCCTTTCCACCGAAAGGTAGTTTTAACAATAGTTTGTTCAATGATTTCAATATCATTTAACGAAAAGCTCACTTGAGGGATTTCGATGTCTTTCATCAGCCTTTTGCCAAACTCATTATCGGCATTTATGACGGCCAATTTTGAGTGAGTTGGGGTAAATAGCAAAGATTTAGCTTTGTAGTAACTTTCCATATCGCCGTGGTAGTCAAGATGGTCAAGGCTTAGATTGGTAAAAATTGCTGCATCATAAGCCATCCCGGAGACCCGGTGTTGAAGTAACGCGTGCGAACTTACTTCCATTGCCAGAAAAGATGCCCCACTTCCGACAGAGTCTCTGATTTGTCGCTGCAAGTCGGGAGCTTCTGGTGTTGTCAATTGGCCCGTTAACGTTCCTATTGTTTTTGGTTTCTGTCCTGCTGCCTCAGCTATTGCTGAAAGGATATTGACTGTAGTTGTCTTACCATTTGTACCTGTCACGCCTACCGTTGTTATTTCTCGTGATGGAAAGTCATAAAATATTTCAGCTATTTCGCTCATCATTTTTCTGCTGCTGGAAGAAATAACTTGTGGAAAATCAATATCGATTTTTCTTTCCACAACTAACGCACTTGCGCCGCCTTTGATTGCGTCATAAACAAAATCATGACTATCGTTTTTTTCACCTTGGAAACAGAAAAAAAGGTCACCGCTGGTAGTTAAACGTGAGTCATAGCTTAATCCATGCACTTCAACATCACTGATTACCCCTAGTCTTTCGAAATCCGAGTTCTGGACGTTTTCTAGAATCTCGCCGAGGTTCATCCCTATTCTCCACCTTCTTGAATGGTTTGACCATTAAAGGCTTGTTGGTTGTTATCAGATAGTTGAACTTCCTTAAAGGGAGAGATTTGATAATGCCGCAAAGACCAAGCTGCTATTTCCCCAAATAGGGGGGCTACAACATGACTTGCGTAGAATTGTTCTTCGATCGGAGCCGGGTCGTCAATGATAACTACCATTGAGAGTTCTGGTTTTTGGGCTGGAAAAAAACCAGTAACTGTTGATGTGTAGTGACGCTGACCGTTTATATCTAAATATGGATCGCGTTGACCGTTGGGCATTTCATAGCTATCTTCAGGTGCAAAGTACTTCCAGGATGTCCCTGTTTTTGCAGCAATCTTATACCCGTTTACGGAAGCCTTTTCACCTGTCCCATTCTCCACAACTGAGGTGAGTAGGTCTGCGACCTGATGAGCAGTAGAAGCAGCTATAACTTCTCTTGATGGAGTGCTAGCAAGACGCTCCATATTTCCACTTGGGTCAACAATATGGCTTACAAGTCGTGGAGCCACGAATATCCCGTCGTTTGCTATTGCAGAATAGGCGCTTACTAGCTGGATTGGAGTTACCGATATCCCATGCCCTAAAGCAATAGTATTCAAGTTTGATGGGTCCCATTTATTTAGATCATGGAGGATTCCTTGCGATTCGTAAGGGAACTCAAGCCCTGATGCCTGTCCGAAGCCAAACTTCCTGAGATAATCATATAGCTTTTGTTGGCCTAATTCTTGCGCCCAAACTATCGTTCCTGTATTCGAAGAGTGCGTGAGTATCCCCTCTATGCTCATTTCTTGAGTTTCGTATTCGTATTCATCGCGCCAGATCTCTGTTTCCGTATTGCCTTCATTGTTCTCCCATTCGAGTATTACTGTGTCTGGGATATCTCTTTTACTGGTTCCTACTCCAAGCCCTTCATTTATGACACTTGCGAAAGTCATCGCCTTTAGTACGGATGCAGGTTCATAGCTAAATGTCACTGCTCGGTTATGAGATGTGGAGACGATTTCGCCTGTTTCAGTTGTGACCATAGATGCCATTGCCAGGATTTCTCCTGTAGATGGCTTTTGTATGATTACAATTCCGCCTTTTGCTTGGGCTTCTTGAATGGTCTTTGATAACTCAAGCTCAACTTGGGACTGTAAAGCCCTGTCTATTGTCAAAATAAGATCAGAGCCGTGAACAGCTTTTCGAATGGTTTCTGCTTCTGTTGGGATTGTGCTTCCATCAGCGCTTAACTCAACTCGTTGAATCCCGACTACCCCTTTGAGTTCTTGCTCATACTGTAATTCCAGGCCTGAACTTCCGAGATTGTCGACTGTCACCCCTCCAAGAACTCCTCTTGCAAGTTGTTTTCCAGCCACGTGAAACCGTCGAGGTTCATAATCTACGTAAACCCCTCCTAAATTCAAATTGAGTATCGCTTCAGCAGATTCAAGACTAGCTTGTCTGACTATGTACTCAAAACGGGTAGGCGAGTTGAATTTTGTAAGTATCGTCTTTGCTTCTTGCATTTCGTCAACGCCCGGTAAATCAAGATAATTTGCTAATATTTGTGATTTCTCTACTCCGTTATCTGTGAGTTGGGGATCAATATAGATGTACGGTTGTGGAAATGAAATAGCTAGCTCATAGCCATTTCGGTCTAGAATAGAACCACGTTCTCCTTTTACTTCGCGTTCAATTACTCTCTGGTTTAGTCCCCTCTCCTCGTATTTGGTGTTGTTTAGTATTGAGAGGTCAATTAAACGCCA
>WTHU01000100.1 GCA_011523005.1 Acidimicrobiales bacterium | reverse complement strand
AAAAACAAGATAACGAATAAGCGCTATTGGCTGATGAGAGAAAGAATTGTATCGTGCAGTTCCGCTGACCCTGCACATATTAATTGTCTTCGCTGAGTACCAAGTTGGTAGGAAATAGGGTTGCTTTCTGAATCTGTGATTTTTGCCCCAGCTTCCTTACATATTAACGCCGCTCCCGCATAGTCCCAGATAGCTAATCCCTCTCCTGTATCAACGAAAGCATCGAAAGACCCATCAGCGACTTTGCATAAATCTAAGGCAGCTGAACCGAGAGTACGATATTGTCTCCAACCAAAATGCTTTGTTGGGAGGTCATTGAAAACCACTATGGAATCTTCAACATCTGCAACTCCCGATACGACGATCTTGTGGCCATTTTTCTCGGCGCCGGAACCAAGTTCAGCTCTGAATGTTTCTCCCATTGCTAAATTCCTCACAAATGAAGCAACAGCCTCTTCGTTATGCACCAAGCACAGACTCAGCGCGTACCAAGGTAGACCAAGGTTTGCGTTCGTGGACCCGTCAATCGGGTCGATAATGACAACAAAAGATTTATCTAACCCAGTCGGTTCTGATTCTTCGCTGATTACGCCCAGACCGGCAGCAACCAGTTGAGGAGTCGCTATCTCATCGGCAATGACATCATGCTTGTATTGACCTGGGTGCCCATCAGCTTTACCCCAGTCCTCAAGAGAACTAAGACTAGACATGATCTCGTCACTGATTTGCTCAGAAAGTTCAAAAAAACTGGATGCCTCCATACCCAACACACTAACCGAAGAAACTTTCAAGACTCTCATCTTATGGACGATGACCTTGAACTGATTTAGACGTAACCAAAACTTGAGTGTAAGTTTCACAAACATGAGCAACCGACGAGAAATGATACGCATGACCGAGGAAGAGGTTACGCAATTCATAGCATCCCAAAAGAGCCTTCAAGTCGCCACAATTAACAAAGATGGCACACCACATCTATCAACATTGTGGTTTGACGTAGTCAATGGAGAAATCGTATTTGAAACATTCACCAAATCACAAAAAATCAAGAATCTCCAAAGAGACAATCGAATTAGCTGTCTTCTTGAAGACGGCCTTGTTTACGAAAAGTTAAGAGGCGTCCAAATTAATGGTGTAGCCGAACTAGTAGATTCCCCTGACCAAGTTCATCAATTAGCAAAAGGCGTTATGGCACGTAATAACCCCGAAATTCCCGCCGAAGCATTAGACGAAGTTGCAAAAGCTATGTCAGTGAAAAGAACAGCCGTAGTCGTAAAAGCCACAAAAGTTGTCTCATGGGACCACCAAAAACTCGGAGGCACCTACTAAACAATGCAGTGACATCAGTATTGCCTCATGTAGCGCTACTTTTGTAGGGGTGAGACCTTTTACTGTCCTTTTCCGCCTCGCAATCACACTTGCGTTAACGGGGCTTGTAGTTGGCATGATCACAGTTCTAACAGGCCCCCAACTCAAAGAAATAGCTACCTCAGGGGAATGGTCTCACTCACCAGTAGCCCTCGCTAGCACAGGAACGAGATCCCTCATCTATGACCAAAATGGTGAACTTATGGCAACGTTTTTTGATGAAAACCGTTCACCCATCCTGCTTGACCTCATTCCACAAGAGGTTCGCGACGCAATTCTCGCAATCGAAGATGCTAATTTCTACAGTCACCAAGGTGTTGATCTTAAAGCCACAGCAAGGGCTTTAATAGAAAATGTTGATGCAGGGGGTATCAGCCAAGGTGGTTCCACCATCACACAACAACTCATCAAAAACCTAGTATTAACACCAGAACAAACCGTTGAAAGAAAAGTGCAAGAAGCAGCACTCGCTGTTCGTTTAGAAGACCAACTTACCAAAGACGAAATATATGAGATATATCTCAACACTGTCTATTTCGGAGGTTCAGCATACGGAATAAAGGCAGCCGCTGAAGTGTACTTTGGCTTAGATCTAGCGAATAAAAACCCAGCAGAAATCCAAGCAACTCTCGATGAGGGACTTGGCTGGCCTGAAGCAGCGCTCCTCGCATCACTCATTAGAAACCCGAGCGTCAACGACCCCACTGTCAACCCACAAGTAGCAACCTATCAGCGACGAATCGTCTTAGACAGGCTCGCAGAATTAGGATACTTCTCACCAACCGAAGCAGAAGAATACGCCCAGACACCTCTCCCCAGCGAACGATTCCAACCCACGTTACCTTCCGCAGACGACTTCTTTGTAGCAGAGGTACGCAGAAGCCTATTAGAAGATCCGACTTTCCTAGGAGGAGGGATCCAATCACGGACAGAGGACCTCCTCGGGATTAATGGTGGGATCAGAGTCTACACAACCTTTAATCCAGCAACCCAGCAAATGGCAATAGAAGCCCGCGATGAAGTACTTCGAGATAAATGGGGCGTAGACCCATTCTTCACAGTCTCCATTGCTGCAATGGACCCAGATAACGGAGCGGTACGAGCAATGATAGGGGGCGAAAGTTTCGACAGCGAAAGCCAATTCAACCTAGCAACACAGGGAAGAAGGCAACCAGGATCTTCATTCAAAACCTTCGTACTCGTCACAGCATTACAAAGAGGCATCCAAACGAACGACAAAGTAAACGGAGAAGGCCCTTGCGAATTCCCAGAAGACACAGAACCAGATGGGATATATGAAGCAAATAATTTCGCCAATGACGACGGTGAAATAGCGGAAATAAAAGATTTGCTACTTTCCTCCTCCAACTGCGGTTTCCTTAAACTCGGCCAACTTGCTGGACTCAATAACATCATTTCCACAGCAAGATTAATGGGAATCGACTCAGAAATGGACCCTGTCATCTCCCTACCGCTCGGAGTTGAAGAAGTTAGTCCAATGGAAATGGCGAATGCCTATGGCACGCTGGCATCAGGGGGCATCAAGAGAGAGCCATATTTCATTGAGCGAATTGAAAGGTTACAGAATGACGAATGGGTCTCTATCTATGAACATAGTGAAGATGACAGATACCTGCCGCAACGAATCCTTACAGAATCTGTTGCATGCTGGGCTACCGATGCCCTATGGGCAAATGTGCGCCAAGGCACCGGAGTCCGTGCAGGGTGGCCAATGGGCTCTCAACCTGCTGCCGGTAAAACAGGAACAACAGAAAACTTTGAAGACGCGTGGTTCGTGGGATACACCCCGTATCTATCCACGGCTGTTTGGATGGGAAATCCGAATGAAAAGGTTTCGATGAGGGGAATATACCCCTACGGGAACGTAACAGGTGGGTCATTCCCAGCAGAAGTCTGGGGCGCTTTCAACGCAAAATATCATGCCAATCTCCCCACCAGAGCATTTCCGTACTGCAACCCATTCGCTCAAAGAGGAGAATACCTCCGAACCGTTGACGACCCCGAAGCAGGAACAAATCCCTGCCCAGGACAGATCACTCTCGATTATCTAAGTGACGAAGAGATTGACGCATGTGAAGATGAGATTCCGGAAGGGTTCGAAGAATGCGACTACGAATATGACTATCTAGATATCAATGCTGTTCGCGTCACAGTTTACTGTGGAGACCCTCCACCCGAGGAACCAGAAGAAAATGAGCAAGAAGAAGTAGAAGAATCCGAAGATAATTCCGAACCGGAAGATGATCAAACAGAAGAAACAACTGAAGGCACTTAAGCCCGAAGCATTGTCAATGACGACAAGTACTCCGAACCTAAGTAAGATCTAATGTATGACCATAGCAACGTCAGAAAATTTACACGTATTACTTCAGGTGCAGGAGAAAGACAGCGAAATACTTGCAGC
>WTHU01000147.1 GCA_011523005.1 Acidimicrobiales bacterium | reverse complement strand
GTCAGGCATAATCCGGGTGCACACGCATTGACTCGCACACCCTTGCTTGCCCATTCATTAGAGAGGTTCTTGGTCAGTGTGTTCAAGCCCCCCTTTGATGCAGCATAGGCTCCTTGAGTTCCTCCAGCTCCAGCAGCTGCTGTTGAAGTGACATTCACAATGTTCCCCTGCGTAGCGAAGAGATCCTTGGCAAAGATCTGACACAACATAAATGCTTGCCGCAGATTCACGAGAAGTGTTTCATCAATCGCTTTAGCTGTTGCTCGATGTGCTGGTTCGTTCCGTTCGACAGCTGCATTGTTCACGAGAATGTTGATCTTCTCGAACTTCTCTATTGTTTGATTCCTGATTAGCTCTATACTTCGGTCAGCTGCTAGGTCGCAATCGACAACAAGAGCTTCGTTCTGTAACTCATCGGCAATAGCTGTCAGCTTGTCTTTACTTCTCGAAACGAGAACAACATTCGCTCCTTCTGCATCTAACTGGCGGACTGTGGCTTCGCCGATTCCTCGACTCGCACCGGTAACGACAGCAACTTTTCCTTGCAAGTTGTAGTTCATCGGTCTCCGTTCTTTGTTCATTTTGCTACGAGTAAAGCAAAGTAGTTCTGATAATGGCACAATAGAGAGATGGATACGCAATTTGATATCAAATCCTTTGAGACCATAACGGTTGAAATTCAAAATAATGTTGGAAAAGTTTCATTAAATCGCCCTGAAGTGCTTAATGCTTTTAACGACAGAATGTGCCATGAGGTTGAGCAGACTTGGAAAGCGTTTCGGGTAATGGACGAAGTCCACAGCGTGTTATTGACTGCTAACGGCGAGAAAGCATTTTGTGTTGGAATTGACCGCAACGATGGTATGTCGGCCCTTGATGATTCTGAGAATCTATATGGGACGTCAAATAACTTTATGTATGACGACCCTGGCGATGCACTAGGCCCTAAATCGTGTGACCTTTGGAAACCTGTAGTCACCGCAGTCAACGGAATGTGTTGCGGAGGCGCTTTTTATTTGTTAGCTGAAAGTGACATCATCATTGCAAATGAGAGCGCAACGTTTTTTGACCCACATGTAACTTATGGTATGCCAGCGGTTTACGAGCCAATGAAAATGGCTCAACGTGTTCCACTAGGTGAGATTCTGCGCCTCACTCTGCTAGGGAACTACGAACGAATGACTGCCGCGACAGCAAAACAAATCGGGCTAATCAGCGAAGTAGTGAAAGATGATTCCCTTATTGAGAAGGCTCTTTGGTTAGCTGAATCAATAGCTGCACAACCACCAATAGCAGTTCAGGCAAGTTTGCGAGCCATATGGGCTGCAAATGATTTAGGCCGACTTGACGCAATGGCTTTGGCTCCCTCATTATTGACCACCGGCATGTCCAAGAGTTCACTAGAAGAAGGTCAGAACGCTTTTGAGAGCGGCAAGAGAATTGAGCACAAATACCGGTAACTTGAGCAGATTGGGTTCTTACTCATTTGTCAGTAACCTTTAAATATGAAAGAACTCCTCAGTAATCTGCGACTTACGTCCCCAGTGGCTTAATTTTTTCGTCACTGGGCCCATCCGAAGTTTGCACAAAGAGAGGAAATCATGAATTCGCATCAAAATCCATCAGAAATACAAAATAATTCAAATATGCCGTTTCAGAAATATAGGGCATTTAAAACAATTGATCTCCCTGATCGTTCATGGCCTAGTTCGATTATTTCCAAGGCTCCATTGTGGTGCTCAGTGGACTTAAGAGACGGTAATCAAGCCCTGATTGAGCCTATGGACCCAGATCGCAAATGGAGAATGTTTAAAAAACTTGTTGAAATCGGTTTCAAAGAAATAGAGGTAGGTTTTCCCTCGGCATCCGAAGCTGATTTCACGTTTGTAAGGGAAATCATTGAAGAAAGAGCTATCCCGGAAGATGTGACAATCCAAGTGTTAGTTCAGAGCAGGCCAGAACTCATAGACAGAACATTTGAGTCAATCGCTGGAGCCAAAAACGCAATCATCCATTTCTACAATTCGACATCAACTCTTCAACGCAAAGTTGTATTCGGACTTGATCGCGACGGGATTAAAAAAATTGCAGTTGATGCAGCGAGATACTGCAAAAGCCTTGAATCAACTGTTCCCGACACGAACATCAGGTACGAATACTCCCCTGAATCATTTACAGGAACAGAACTCGATTTCGCAAAAGAAATCTGTGATGCAGTAGTTGATGTAATTGACCCCTCACCTTCTAACAAAATCATCATCAATCTACCTGCGACTGTTGAAATGGCCTCTGCGAACACTTACGGCGACATGATCGAATGGATGCACCGCAACTTAAACCGCCGAGACGATATTATTTTAAGCCTCCACCCTCATAACGATCGAGGTACAGGTGTAGCGGCAGCAGAATTTGGGTTAATGGCCGGTGCAGATCGAGTTGAAGGAACACTATTCGGCAATGGCGAACGAACCGGAAACGTTGATGTCATTAACATTGCCATGAATATGTACAGCCAAGGCGTTGACCCAATGCTTGATATCAGCGATATTAACGACATAAGAAGAGTGGCAGAGTACTGCAATCAACTACCGGTACACCCCCGACACCCTTATGTCGGAGACCTTGTTTACACAGCTTTTTCAGGATCGCATCAAGATGCAATCAAGAAAGGCTTCGACGCACTCAAAAACTCTGACGAGGGAATTTTTGAAGTTCCCTATATCCCAATAGATCCATTTGATGTTGGGCGAACTTATGAAGACGTTGTTAGGGTGAATAGCCAGTCAGGAAAAGGTGGAGTTTCTTACTTATTAAAAACCGAAAATCAGTTTGACCTGCCAAGACGCATGCAAATTGAATTTACAAGATCTATTCAAAAGATCACTGATGCCACAGGGAAAGAGATTACTGCACAACAGATTTTCAATGAATTTTCCGGTGAATACCTTGACTTAGATTATCCATTTATGCTCCATGGATACGAATCAGCGCAAAATGCTGAAGGCCGGGACCGGACATTATTAACTGCAAGAATGACAAACTCCGGCGAGCAGATGATAGTTCAAGGTGAAGGATCTGGTTCCCTTGACGCCTTTGTTCAGGGCTTAAGAACTGCTTTGCCATATGACCTCCGTGTCCTTGATTACCATGAACACTCAAAGGGAACAGGTGTAGATGCGACTGCCGTAGCATACGTTGAAATGGCTATTGATGGAAAGGAACTATGGGGATGCGGTTTGCACACAGATATAACCCGCGCCTCAATGCGCGCTATTATCAGTGCAATTAATAGGGCCAATAAAGATTAGTAATCCATGGTGAAAGAAGTGGAAGTCTCGCAAGCAAATGTCAATTCGGAACTACCACTAAGTGGTGTGAGAATCTTAGCTGCTGAACAAATGCAGTCCCTTCCTTATGCGACACAATTACTTGCAAGTTTCGGTGCTGAAGTTGTAAAAGTAGAGCACCCTGTAAGAGGTGATCTAGGAAGGTCCGGGTTACCAAGCACAACAGGCATTGATGGGGAACCAGTTGGAGCGACTTTCTTAAGAAATAACCTGTATAAAAAAAGTATCGGGTTAGACCTAAAGAGCACTGATGGGCAACATATATTTCGCACGCTGGCGAAGAACTTTGATGTTGTAGCCGAAAACTATAAGCCAGGCACAATGGAGAAGTTCAATCTTGGGTATACAGATCTGCGAAAAGTCCGTCCCGAGATCATATATCTATCGCTTTCCGGCTTTGGCAATTCAATCGAAAGCCCGTATAAATCGTGGCCAGCTTTTGCGCCCATTGCCGAAGCTATGTCTGGTATTTATAACTTCAATCGGGATGCTGGTGAACCCTTGAAGGTATCACCAGTAGGTGCGCTAGGTGATACGGGAACGGGTTTATTTGCTGTCATAGGAGTTCTTACAGCCTTGCATAGGCTTGAACGATTTGGTGAAGGGTCCTATATAGATATTTCTATGTTTGATTCAATGATTGCGTTCGCTGATATTGTCCCTAATTATTATTCGATGGGCAAGGATCCTAGAACGCCTAGCTTGCTCATCAACCATGGATTCAAAATTGCTAAAGGAGAGATAATTATTCAAATCGGGCGCGAGCACCAATTTGAAGCATTCGTTAAGCGGATTGGAAAGCCCGAATGGGCACATTCCGACCGCTTCTCTTCCAGAGCCGGATGGGTTGAAAATATACAAGAAATAATTGATCAATTTGCTTCATGGGCCGGCGATAGAGAAGTCATTAGTGTATGCGAGGATCTTGCCGCTGCGGGTATTGCCGCTGCCCCAGTCTTTGAAGCTGCCGACGTTGTTAATGATCCACATGTCAAAGCAAGGGAGATGCTACTACCAGTTGAAACGAGTGGAGATTACGATGTCCTCACTGCGGGAAATCCAGTAAGAATTGAAGGTGTAGCTAAAAGAGACCTTACCCCTCCACCCTCATTAGGTGCTGATACTAAAAGGCTCCTGATGTCAGAACTAGAACTGAGCGAAACTGAGTATCAGAACCTTTTCGAAAAAGGCGTCGTGGGCTAAATTATCCGCTTTGCTCTCGCAGATTTTGAATTACTGCATCAGATAGCGGTTCTCTCCCTAAACCTATATTGCCTTTAGGCCAGTTTGCTGGTGGCAGCGTTAAGGGAGAATCTTTACTTTGCCCAAACCATAGATGATGGCGACGATGCTTAAATTTCCAATTTTCTTTATTCGAATTCTGGTGTTTGGATAGCTCGTATTGATCTGTGTATTTGATTATTTGTTCGTAATAACCTTCTGTTTTGTTTTGGGCGTAGCATCTAGCCCACACTTCACCATTTGCTTCACGTTCGTTTAGAAACGTAATCCTATGGTTAGTAACAAGAATAACTGCGAACTCTAGTTCCCTCATGGTGGCTTCTGCCATTGACCTGAGTGCTTCTTCACCGGTTCCCATTGATCCAAATGCTGCGTCAGGTGTGTAGAGAGCAACTAGTGATTCAATGTCGCGGTTGCGGATAGCTTCACAATAGCTAAAGACTAGGTCCCTTATCTCATCTTTGGCTTGCAATTCTTTAACGGCATTTTCGTGGTCAAATGTCATAGGGTTAGTTTCTCATATCTTTGTTAATTGTTCTTGCTTTAGGCAATAAGATAGTTTTTAAGGGGGAATTATGGATAACACTTCAAGTGAGTGGGAGACAAGACGGGATATCTCATCGTTTATTTTGTCAGAGTCGGAAATCGATTCAATTATCAATCGTGCTTCACATGCTGTTGTTTCGTGGGTTACGAAATCTAACCAACCGGTGACAGCAGTTATGCTCTTTGCTGTTGTTGATGGGCTTATTACGGTTACATCAACTACCAATAGAGCTAAATACCATGCGTGGAGACGCAATCCTTCTAGTTCATTTTGTATCTGGGATCCTGAAAATATTGGGAAGCAAATAACGTTGCGCGGAACTATGAAAATTACTCAGGACGATAATTTATTGCGAGAATATACTAAATATTTTTTAACTCGGGCAATGGGCGGTAAAGAGCCGAGCAAAGAGAGGTTGGAGAAGGAATTGTCAACTTTCTTAGCTCCGGACAGATACATGATGCAATTATTGGTCGATAAGACGCTAAGCCACGACCTAGATTCACTACTGCAGAGAGAACGAGAGTTACGTCATAGGGATAAACAGTCGTAATGGTGCCCGTTGACGAGATACTCAAATTGAAAGGATTAAAATTTCCAGGAGGGTCCATGAAGATTGAGCATTGGGAAAACTGGTTATTGACTGACTGCACTGGCTCCGCACAATTGCCGTCTAACATAGTTCACCCCATTGCTTTGTTTCACATTCCAATTCAGGGAGTGGGCACTTCTATCGCTGAACTCTTTGCTCTTGGTCAAGTGGAAGGGGCTGGCTCAGTAGGGTTGGAAGGGTACGATTGGGAATACTTCTCTCTTCTAAATGAAGATGTGGAGTATCGCTTTGAAGGTCAAGTTATTGAAGTGGAACGACTCCAAACCAAATCCGGAGGAGTTTTTGATCGCTTTGTGTTCACAATTGAGTTGAGCACTACCGAGGGAAATCCTGTAGCAAAAGTTACGAATAGTTGGCGATTTTGGAGAACAAGATGAGTGACATATATGACTATCTTGGTTACGAAATACCGTCGTTAATTGTCGATCAGGTAGACCCCAATAAAATGAAAACAATGGCCGCTATCCTTCGGGATCCTTATCCTGTGCATTGGGATAAAGACGCGAACGAGACTCTTGGGCTAAAGGGTCGTGTGATAAATCAGGGCCCTCTTAACCTCTCATACATCGCAAATATGCTGATGGCTTGGCAAGGACCAGCCTGCATCAAAAGGTTGCAAGCTCGTTTTTTAAAGCCAGTCCTTGATGGAGATACGGTTATCGCTGGAGGGAAGATTACTGAAATTATTGATTCAGAGGAGTCTCGAGTTCGTGCGAAAGTCTGGTTAAGCCGTGATAATGAAATTGTTCTTGAGGGTGAGGCTGAGATACTAGTAAAGGTTTAAACATTCATTCGTTCCAAAGCATCCCTTGTGTGAACAAGCGCTGGACAAAGGCATGCGAAAATTGTTAATCCTGATTCTGTGCTGACTTTATATTCGTGTTTCACTATTCCCCTCCGAGGATCTGATTCTGATTTTCGTTTCTCGATAAGATGACTTTCGGCCTTAAAATTTACGTCAGGGTGAAGTGGGTTAGGGAATGTGAAGTTCTCAAATCCCATTCCTGCTATCCAAGCGATATTTCCATTGATCTCAAGGTTTAATTTGTTCCAGACCGCGAAGGTGTAGGCACCTGACGCGATTATTCCACCAAATGGTGATTCCTTAGCTCTAGCAGGATCTACGTGAAAATATTGATTGTCATATTCAAGAGCAAAATTAATGAGTTCCTTTTGGGAAACGGAATACCACCTTGATTTAAATTTTTCCCCCACACTCAAGTCCTCAAAGGATCTGAGTGGAGTGGCACCACTTTCCATCTCAATGCTCCTTTGAGAAGAGAATCCCCTTTTCGGTTAATTCTTTAATGATTGCCGGACTCTTCCCTAATAAGCCATTGAGGACCTCAAAGTTGTGTTCCCCTAAAGCGGCTGCCGTGTAATTATCATCTGGAAATGGGTCAGAGCTCTTGAATGGAAATCCCGGAATCTGGACCTCCCCCGCTAGAGGGTCAGTCACAGTTCGGACTGTGCCTCGCTCTAGGAAATGAGGATGGGTAAGCGCGTCTTGTGGAGCTAGCGATGGCCCACAAGGTACTCTATGGGATTGAAGTTTCTGAATAGCCTCTTCATCGCTACTAAATGATTGCATCCATGATTCTATGATTTCAGTTAATGCAGCGCGATTTTCAAGTCGTGCTGGGTTACCGATGAATCGTTCATCTTCCTGTAGTTCAGGCTTCCCCATCGCTTCGTACAGATTTTGTATTTGGGCTTCAGCACATAAAATCACTATCCAACCCTTTGGTCCTTTAAAAGAACCTGCTGGCGAAAGCATCTGAAATTCCGTTCCTTGCCGCATTGGCACATATTCACCATTTGTCATCGATGACGCATGAACTGGCATATCGTGCATGTGGAATAAAGCATCTACCATTGAGATATCTAAATGTGTTCCTCTCCCGGTGCGTTCGCGATGAAACAATGCATGGCCTATAGCTGCGAAAGCATGAACCCCAGCATTGGTATCTCCCATTCCTATGCCAACGAACATTGGAGGCCTATCTGCTTCTCCTGTCATATGCATTATGCCTGCATAGCCCTGAGCTATTAAATCAAAACAAGGCAAGCTTGAAAGGGGTCCTGTCTGGCCGAAACCTGAAACTGATGCCATTATTATCGCCGGATTTCGTTGAGATAGTTCCTGATAACCTAGACCTTTTCTGTCTAACACTCCCGGACTGAAATTCTCTACGACGATATCAACATGTTCTGATAACTCAAGAACGATCTCTTTCCCTACCTCTGTATTGATGTCTAGGCATACACTCTTTTTCCCACGGTTTTGTTGGATATGAGTACCAGCTCGCTTATTTATTCTTGGCCGATTAGACCTATTAGGGTCTCCATAGGGTGGATGTTCAACCTTAATAACATTCGCACCGAGTTCGGTAAGTAAACGTGTGCAAGCTGGACCTGCGAGGTATCTGGTTAAGTCAAGAACACTTACTCCTTGAAGCCATGCATTAGAAGTATCCATGAAATTCCCCTCTTATTTTAAATCTATCATGCATATTTTGCGCCACCATCAACAGGAATGATTGCTCCATTTATTTGAAAAGCAAGGTCGCTAACCAAAAAAGCAGCAATATCACCAATACTCTGTGGCGTTGATAGGCGTCCAGTTAAATTTGGCATGAACTCTGTGGCAGCCCAACTTTCGATTTCAGACCAATCAGCACTAATTCCTTTTCTTTCAGCTTTCTTCTTTAACATTTCCTTAACTTCCTGAGTAGCTATCATGCCAGGGTTCAGCATGTTAACCGTGATCCCCGTTTGCTTAAGTTCACGAGCAAGGCTTTTAACTATTGGTGCCAAGGCAGCTTTTGATCCATAGTAACCCGGCGAATGAGTGCCTGGATTCTCAGTCCCAATAGTTCCCATAAACAATATGCGGCCCCATCCCCTCTCCGACATGCCTGCAATGACTACTTGACAAAGTTTGACGGCCATCAAAACATTGTGTTCCCATTCATCTTTCCAGAATTCTGCTGATTCCCAAGATGAGCCTTTTGGCGTTCCATAGTTATTAATAAGAATGTCTATGGGTGGCAAAAGTGATTCAATCTCATCATTATCGAGAGCTAAAAAGTCAGCTTCTAAGCGGGTTACCCTAATTTCTTTTTCTGTGAGTTCTTCAAAGACAGCTTCGGTTTCATCTTCGGTAAAGCCATGCACGATGACATGGGCTCCCTCAGCACCTAGCGTTTCGGCAATGCCAGCGCCGGTACCTCGATAACTTCCGGTTACTAGAGCAACTTTACCATTAAGGTTAAGATTCATCTTGGGCGCGGTTCTCTGGGGAGACCTAAAACTCTTTCACCGAGTATGTTTCGCATGACGTCCGATGTTCCACCCTGAATGGTATATGCAGGAGCATATGCAACACCCATTTGAAGTTGATCTCCTGCGACTGCAGAGACTCCCAATATTGATGCTGCGAAGTTAGCCACGCGTTGTTCATGTTCCGTGCAGAAGCATTTTGTCGCAGCGCTAAAACCTGCTGGTGCTTGGCCTAAAGCACCCTTGTAAACCAAAATTCTTCCTATTCGATATCCGGTCTCTAGAGATGCAATTTTTTGACGAACAAGGGGATCTTGTTTATTTGCTGCTTCACAGGCTCTTTCGAATAGCAACCAATTGGACATTAGCCGGTCAATACCTCCACGCTCATGTTCCAGTTGGGACATCGTTTGTGAGAAAGCATTATTTTCTTCCCCAATCAAGTTATTAACTGAGACTCGTACATCAGTAAAAAAGATTTCACAAAAGTGCCGATTTCCTACCGCATCAACAATTGGCCGCACTTCGATTCCATCTAAATCCATAGGAACGACAATTTCGCTGAGCCCTTTGTGCGGTGGCCCATCATTTAGAGTTCGAACTATTAGGTAACAGTAGTCTGATATTGCAGCGATGCTTGTCCAGATCTTTTGACCATTGATGATGAAGGAGTCCCCATCTCTTTTGGCAAAAGTTTGGAGTGAAGCTAAATCTGAGCCGGAATTGGGTTCGCTCATACCAATACACCATGTACTTTCACCTTCAAGCATTGCAGGCAAGAATCTCTCCTTCTGGTCTTGGGTTCCGTACGAATAGATTGCCGGACCCATCTGTCGATCAGCGATCCAGCTTGCTGATATTGGCGCACCAGCTTTCATCATCTCTTCGGCAACAATTATTCTCTCGATTCCTGGCCTGCCTCCACCGCCATGCTCTGTTGGCCATGTCATGCCAATCCAACCTTCGCTAGCTAGAACCTTGGAAAATTCCTTTGAATAGCCATTGATCCACGAATCATCAAAGCGCCCAAATTCAATTGCGCCTTTTTTTGCGACCGAGTTCGCATGCTCACGTAGGTCCTCGAGATCTGGCGGAAACGAAAAATTGAAGGACATTAGCTACCAACTCCATACACGCTTTGAGCTGTCACCCAGAAAAGATCATTCTTTTCACTTGCCGTAAAGGGTTGAGTTATCTTTTGAAATGTGTTCCAGATAACAGAGTATGGAAGCGTCTGTCTATCTACCGGATAGTTTGACTCAAACATGCATCTCTCCGTTCCGAATGTTTCGATACACCACAATATCCGCTCATTCCACACAGTTACCACTTCATCAGATGATGGTGGAAATGCTCTAGACACCCAGTTGGTTCCGAAGTAATTTTCCATACCTATTCCGCCTATTTTGAGATATACGTTTTCTACCTCTGCAAGTTTACGCAACTCTGATTTCCATATGCCATGCATTTCAGTTTGTTTCTTTTGCCATCTTCCTAATTTTAAAGGCGCACCCATGTGATTGATGACAATTGGGGTGTTTGGAACTTTTTTAGCTAAGTTGTGAAGCTCATGTAGTTGATCGAAATACATCCAGGCATCAAAACTAAGATTTCGGTTCCCAAGATAACGAACCCCATCAATAAATGCCTTCTCGCCCATTAATCCCTCTGTCGGTTTGCTGTGCGAAACGGGAATTTTAGGATCACTACTCCAAGCAGTAGCATGCCTAATACCTTTCAACATGTTCCCACTGATTTCTTGATGGGCATCAAGTAAATTATTGACTTTCTCGCCTAGTGAAAGATCAATAAACGCAATGATCCCAGAAATATCGCCCCCTTTGAGTTCTTTAGATCTAACCGATTCCTCAACGACAAATTCAGTTTCTCCGATGGAACGACGTTCCTCTTTCTCCTCTTTCCGGTAATTAGCTAAACATTCTACAAATACTGTGTCTGAGACTGCGTGACCTCTTGCTGTATCTTGACTGAGTTCTTCTGCGCGGTATCTGCTACCGCCACGCTCCCATAAGTGATGATGAGGGTCTATGATTCTCTGTGTGGAGTCAACAGGTGCCTCTTGGCCATTGTTGATCCATTCCAGTCGATCAACATCCATATTTGCTCAATCCAGAAAGCATTAATGTACCGTACCCCAAGTTCACTGATCGATGTCAACAGCAATGGGATTGCGTAACCCACTTAAGGTCAATAAAGTGAGCAAATGAGTGGTTTTATTGATGTGCATGGGCACGTTGTCTTAGAGGAAAGCATGGGCGCAGCTGGAGCGGCATGCGGACCTGAGCTTGGCAATTATCCCGATGGAACCACATTCTTTAGGGTCGGTGACTGGCGATTGGACGGAGTTCCCTATAGGGAATCTCTTTTCATGCAAGCGAAATTAAGACTTGAAGCCATGGACGAAAATGGGATTTCTTTGCAAGCCTTATCACCTAATCCGTTAACGTATCTTCATTGGATAGATGAGAATGATGCTTCCAACTACTGCAGAACTCACAATGAGGCTATGGCTTCACTTGTCTCTGAGCATAAAGATCGTTTTCTGGGATTCGCTACTTTACCGATGCAAAACATTGGCATGGCGATTCAGGAACTGGAATATTCCGTTAAGGAATTAAATTTGCTTGGTGGATACATCGGGACTGATTTCGGCACTGATTTCGATGATCCCCAAATGGATGATTTCTATGCCGCGTGCTGTGAATTTAACGTCCCCCTATTTCTTCATCCCGCTCCTTCGGGTCTTGATGGACCACTTCGGGATCCTCGAATGCGAAAATATGACTTGGACCTAGTTATCGAATTCTCCTACGAAGAGTTAGTAGCAACATCAATGATCATTTTTGGTGGCGTGACCAAGCGTTTCCCCAATTTGGATATTTGTATATCACATGGCGGGGGCTCAACAATGCTTCACCGGAGCAAGCTTCGGCTTCTTGCTGAGCGGCGTCCTTCTTCTCCTGAGTGGATACGTGAACCAGGAGAATTTGATAGGGAGTTAGATCGCCTATGGTTTGATTGCCATGTGTCTGGTCAAGATGAATTTAATTTTGCTATCTCCCAATTAAATACAGATCGCTTAGTCTTTGGGACAAACTTTGGCGGATGGGACTCGGGTGCCGCGCACTACCCTGCAGAGATGATTGAGAAACTAAACACGAACGCCAAGTCGCTACTACGCCTAGATTCTAATATTTAAGAGTGCTACTCGTAGGTAACTCCTAAGCCCAGTCCCCCATCAATTGTGAGAACATTTCCAGTCGCCCAGTTCGCATTTACTAAATATTCAAAGGCCTCAGCAACTTCAGCCGATGTACCGGGTCTTCCGAGTGCGTGCAAGTTTCCCATATTTGCAAGTCTCCTATCAGACTCTTCTTGCGATGATAGCCCGGCTCGTACGTTAATTTCTGTGGGGACTCCGCCAGGGCGCACACATCCTACCCTTATATCATCTTTACCTAATTCGGCAGCTAGAACCCCCGTCAAGGCTTCTAAGGCTCCTTTGGTGGCAGCATATGGCGATGCATTTGGAAATGCTCTCTGTGTATGAACTGAACCAACAAAAACTACACATCCCTTAGCTTCCTTGAGGTTCGCAAATGCTTCCTTCACAAGCATCATCCCGCCTATAACGTTTGCGTGAAAGACTTCAATTAGCTTTTCTTCTTCAAAATCCGCTACGTCGCACCGGTACATGTTACCTGCATTACTAATTAGGGCATCAAGTTTCCCTCCATGAGCTAATGCTTTACTAATCATCGATTTTCTGTCCCCGTCGTCGGTGACGTCTCCAGCAAAATATGCGATATCGCCGCTGATTTCTTCGCACGTCTCTATCAGTTTCTCCTCCCGGCGACCTGTTATGACAACCTTTGCTCCTCGTTGCACAAAATGTTCAGCGACTCCGCGCCCAATCCCTGACCCTCCGCCGGTAATAAGAACTGATTTGCCTTTTAAAGTAGCCATGATCCTTGCCTCCGTTGACAATATATGCGCCTTTGGGACGCTAGTTAAAGCAGTCCTTCACTTGATTTAATCTCACGGTTCGTCCTATGTCTATTCTTCTTTGACACCGTTGATGATGATGTAGTTATTTGAATCTTTAATGTTAATGGTTGATACACACCCGCAGTCAGTCCCTAAGGCGTTGTGGTCAAAGTAAATAGCTTGTTCAATGTCAGTCATTTCTTTAAGATTTTCTCGTACTTCCTTTTCATTTCGAAGACCAGATCGGATGTCTCGCAATTTACGAAGATTATTGATCTGGCTATCGTCTTCAAGTCGATGCCAGATTTCAAAAGCATGAATTTGAAGAAAATATTTATTATCTCGACCAAACTGAAACACAAGTCGGTTAAGAACTAACTTCCTTCTCGCAATATCTTCTGAACTGAAGGTATGTCTTCGTAGTCGCTTATTCCACTCCATCAATAAAGGTACGTATTAGCGCAAAGATCTTAGGATCGATGTATTGGTGAATTCAGTTAGTATTTGTTTTAATTTCTCTTTCAATGCGCTCCTTTAATTCGTACTTTAAAATCTTTGTTGCACCCATCGGCCATTCTCGTAAGAACCGGATGTGTTTAGGTATTTTAAAAGAGGCTATTTCCCCGACGCAAAAGTCTTGTATCTCCTCTTCGGTAGCAGTCTCACCAGGTTTCAGTTCCACAAACGCAACGGGTACTTCTCCATACTTTTCATCTTCTAATCCGACAACAGCGCTAAGTTTAATCTTTGGGTGTGTAGCCAAATAACCTTCAATCTCGACAGAAGCGACGTTTTCTCCTCCAACTTTTAGCATGTCCTTCAATCTTCCAAGGAAAGCTACTCTTCCATGCTCGTCAATTGAGCCCAGATCCCCACTAAAGAACCATCCTTCGGAATCAAAGGATTCTTCTGTCTTTGTGGCATCATTATGGTAGCCAGAGAAGACACCTACTCCCCTTGCTGCTATTTCGCCTTGTTGATGGGGTCCCAGAACTTCTCGAGTGTCTGGGTGACGGATTTGGACTTCATTACCGGGAAGAGCTTTGCCAGATGATTCGGATCGTCCTGAGATATCGTCCGATCTGTCGCTCATAACCACAGATCCCCCCATTTCGGTCATGCCGTAAGCTGTGACCTGAACCGTATATGGCATTTGCTTTTGCATAGCAACAAGCTGTTCGGTTGGGCCTACGTTGAATATTGTGCGTACTGTGCGGAAATCTTCTGGG
>WTHU01000054.1 GCA_011523005.1 Acidimicrobiales bacterium | reverse complement strand
CGACCAACATGATCAACAACATTTTGCGGGGCGCTGCCCTATTCGCTCTCTGAGGTAAATCATGTCAAGACCGAGAACATTGGGTGATCAAGCTAAAAGGGCCGGGGCAAGGGGTCTGACACGGGCTTATCAAGAAATCCTTGGCAGAGCTCCTGACAAGGGTGGCTTCAAGCATTATCAACAGCAAATGCGGGAAGGCCGGAGTATTGGCGATATCCGCAAGGAAATGGCCGGTTCACCTGAATACAAGAGTCGTTTTGGGGACGGTAGGGACGGGGCAAGCGTGCCTAATTCAGGACCTCCGTCGAATGATCGTGGCGGAGCAGGCTTTCCGAGAATGCCTCAAATAACGCTGCCGGCGTTTGGCCCCGATGGCCGGCCTATGTCGAGCGGCAAGAGAATGGCTCCGAGGCCCGGTCGCGGTGGAAGCTATGCCAGTGGCCCAGGCCTCGATCGCCCTGGCACTGGCTCGACGCTCGTTGACCAGGGCTTGATGAGCCTGACCGAACTTGGCAACAAGTACAGCGACAACGAGATGATTGGCGGTCTCGTTACCGGCACCTATGCCGATATTGCGAGGACTCAAGCCAACACTGGTCTTGCGATCCAGTACAACGACGCCATGTACGAAAGCATGGGTCGTTATCAGGGCAACCTCGAGAACCTGCGGACTGCAAATACCTCCAAGCTGATGGCACAAGAAGGCGCCATTACTGGTGGCCTGATGGACAAGCAGGGCAAGTTGCAGCAAGAAGGCCTTCGAGTTGCCGGCGACGAACAACGCAAGGGCATCCGCGAGACCGGTGAGCAACAGCGTCTGGGCATTCGTGAGACCGGCTACCAGGATCGAATGGGTGTTCGTGAGCGGACCCAGGCACAGAAAAACCTGCGGGCTGACGCTCGCGGCGCAATCCGACGTTCCGGTGCCCGATTCTTCGGTTAATGGTTGAAAGCAAAACTGAACAGGTCACGACCTTCCTGGCTGCTCTAGATAACGGGCACCGGGAAGGCTTCATGACCTACGCCGAGCTGACCTACTCGATCTACGAGATTTGGTTGTATGCCTCGGTACTGGGCTATCAGGGCAGCTTTACGGCTCTTGCTGAGTGGGTTGGCAAGCACTACCCGAAGCTGAACAAGCGACAGCTAATGCTTGCTGAGATCGTGAAGCTCGAGGCTGACATCGACTTCCTGCGGCAACAGGTGCACGCTGACCTCGTAAAGCCTGATGCTGCTGCGACGAGGATTGCTCACTTGTCGAAGGAGCTTCGTGGTCATGTCGTGGAAGTCGACCGCATGACCAAGAACTTCGATCGCCGTGGCTTGATCCTGTCCGGTGCTGACAAGGTGATGCGTGAGCTGCGTGCAATCTTCAAAGGCAATGATGACGTGACTGAAGCGTTGGACTTGGCTTATGAGAGCGTTTGGGCTGCATTAACCGACGAGAAATAGCCAAAAAATTTCTGATACTTAAAAACGCCAGAAGCTAAGGGGAGCCTGCTTTTCTCACTACAGTGGGAATATGTCAAACGCCTCGATTGCGCTCGCTCGTCGTAGAAGTGCGCAGCTTGCCGCTAAGTCAATTCAAAAACAACCTGAGGTCGAGGTAACTCCTCCTCACGTATTAAAAGCAAGAGACAACTTCGCCTACTTCTGCGAGCTGATGGGTAAAGCCCCAGCTCGGCATATGAAGGATTGGCATCACGCCTTTCTGACCGGGCAAAGCAATGAGCACCTGCTGGAC
Organism: Acidimicrobiales bacterium; assembly: GCA_011523005.1. Taxonomy (GTDB): domain Bacteria; phylum Actinomycetota; class Acidimicrobiia; order Acidimicrobiales; family UBA8592; genus UBA8592. Next base: position 2,161 of record WTHU01000054.1, on the reverse strand, counting down.
ATCGCAGGACCCAACACATGCCTGCTGAGTCCGCGGGGTTCAGCCAAGTCGACAGTGATTGGCATGCTGGTCGCTTGGCTGATCGGTAGACATGCCCTAGCCAAAAAGCTCCTGAGAACGTTGTACGTTTCGTATAACGTCGACGTGGCACGGAACAAGAGTGCTGCGATCAAGAACCTGATAAGCAACAAGGAATATCAGGAAATTTTTCCGACAGTTCGTTTATCGAAGGCCCGCACGAGCGATGAACTCTGGTCCATCGACTTCGACTTTGCGGAGATCGACGTCAGGGGTGAGGACGCCTTCACGGTGGCTTGCGCAGGCCTGAAGGGCACGATCACCTCCAAGCGGAGTTCGCTGATCATCGTTGATGACGCGATCAAGAGTGCTGCTGCTATTGCCAACCCGGATATCCGCCGGGAGATGGAGACGAACTGGAACAACGTCATTGTTCCCACCATGTTTCAGGGGGCTCGAGCCATTGCCCTTGGAACCCGATTCCATTTCGATGACCTGTTCACCACGACCTTCTGCGAGAAGAAGGGCTGGAAGGTCATCACGCAGCAGGCCCTGAGCTACAGCGATGAGGGGGTGCCTAAGAGCTACTGGCCCTCGATGTGGTCAGTCAAATACCTGCTGAAGCTGCAGAACGAGGACCGTGCGGCGTTCTCGTATCAGTACCTGAATCAGCCCGTGCGAACGACGGAGCTGGGGATCTCGCCTGATCTGTTCGTCAAAGGTGAGGTGCCTGACACCTACGACATGATCGGCGTCGGCATCGACTTGTCTGCTGGCATGAGCGAGCGGAACGACTGGACGGTGTTCACGCTTGCGGGCCGTGTAGGCGACAAGGTCTACATCATTGACTACAGGCGCATGCGCTCGATGGGCAACATCGAGAAGGTCGAGGCCTTGTGCGAGCTGCTCCACGAATGGAACTTGCTCGCTGTGAATGACGAGGGCCAGTACTTCATGACGGATTCACCTGTTGTGATCTGGCCAGAAGTTGTGGCGTATCAGAAGAGCTTCGAGGGTGATTTGAAGCGAGTTCTGTTCAACGAGTGGCAGCTCTACAATCTAAGTATCAGTCCAGTTAAAGGATTTCGCGGAGACAAGCTAGCTCGACTTCGTGGAATTATCGGATTGTTCCAAGGCAAGAAGATCATCTTCAACAAGTACCGCGACTTCCGTTGCATGATTGATGAAGTGGTCAATTTCGGTCATTCACCTCACGATGATTGTGCCGATTCACTGAATATTGTTGTTCAGGGATTGATGCGCCGTGGGGGCGCACAAATTTCATGGGATTAACATAAACGTATGAACCAGCCTAAATCCGAGCGTTTCCGCCGCATTCTCGAAGCTGCGCGAAAGCGTGACGGCGCGAGCGGGACTGACACGATGATCGTGAACAGTCACCTGGCTCAAATGCGGCTTTTCATGCTGCGCCAGGGACTGGAGTTTTATCCAGCTCAAGATACGTTTGGATTCCGCAAACAGTTCATCTCCCAGCTGGTGGAGGAGAACGAAATTGATATGCGGATGGAAGGCATCATTGATGACTTCCTGATTGACGGCAAGGGTCTGTTCTACTTCCGACCGGTGAACGATACCTACCGGTTGATGTGGTTCAGCAAGGAGAACTACAGGGCTTACTACGACTCCCAGGGCGAGCTTGAGGAAGTTGAACTGATCTACACGTTCAACGTGCGTTCTGGTCTTGGCCCACTGGCGATGCCTGGGCAGGACGAAGGAAGCCAGCGCTACGTGAAGCTGTCGGTCAAGCGTGATCAGATCAAGGAGACGATCACGAGCGAGAAGCCGAGCTTTGACTCGAACGCCAGTGTTCTGAACTACCGACCTGGCCAGACACGGACCCTGACCAACTCACTGGGCTTCATTCCAGCGGTTGAGGCCTACAGCACGATGCGCTCCACGGGTATGGACGCAACGGGTGAGTTCGACTGGCTCGCAGACCACATCGTTGTCCATGACGACCTGGTCAAGAACATCCGGACCAACATTCATTTCTTTGGCAACCCCACGCTGGTGTCTAGCCGGCCGAAGCATGACCTGATTGAGTCTGGAGATTCCGATGGCTTTAGGCCGACGATCAGCTCGCAAGCAGGTTTCCACTCACCAACTCGACCCTCGACACGGG
>WTHU01000060.1 GCA_011523005.1 Acidimicrobiales bacterium | reverse complement strand
TCGCTACCCGATATTCTCAAAAAATAAAATGGTAAAGAAGCAGTACTCTCAGAAGAGCATTTCCAGAAGTATTGAAGTCCCTTTTCCTCGTGGCCAAATTTTTGATGTAATCTCAAATCCTGAACTTCATTGCGAATTTGATGGATCTGGGTCAGTCAAAGGTCTCGTAATTGGAGGGCCGCTGAACGCTGTTGGCGATTCATTTAAAGCCAAGATGAAAATGTGGGGAATAAGATACCGTGTCAAAAGCACAGTGGTTGAATACGAGAGAGACCGTTTAATAGCATGGGCGCATCTTGGCAAGCACCGATGGCGCTACGAACTTGATGATGTACCTGACGGCACACGAATAACTGAGACATTTGATTGGTCATTTTCGGTATTCCCTCGACTCATTGAAGTAGCTGGTTATCCCGAAAGCCACCCTGAAAACATTGAGCGGACGCTGGACCGCCTTGCAAATTTTTTGGCGGATAATGCACAAACGTAAAGTTGCTGTTTTTGATTTTGATGGGACGATTACGAAACGAGATACCTTTCTTCCTTTTTTGTTTTCCTACGGGTCGGGAAAGATTATCCGTTCAGCATTTAAGACAGCATTGCAAGTAAAAAAAGGGAATTTTAGAAACACACTAAAGGCAAATGCTCTCAGGGAAATATTTGCAGGGTATCCAATCGAGAGATTCCTCAACGATGGAATGGCTTATGCGGAGAGTCTTCACAGTAAATTTCGGGAAGGCACTTTAGACCATATTGCCGACCATAAAGCGCAAGGTCATATTCTGGTGATGGTAACTGCATCATTAGCTTCTTACACTCGCCCAATCGGGTCGCTATTGGGCTTTGATCATGTCATCGGAGTTGAACTGGAAGTAGAAGCGGAGTTTCTCACTGGCGAGATTAAGGGCAATAACGTACGAGGATTAGAAAAGGCGCGTTTATTGAAAGAATGGCTTGGTGAAGAGCCAGCGGAAATTTGGGGATACGGCAATTCTCGAGGCGATCGAGAAATGCTTGCAATGGCCGATCACCAGGTATGGGTAAGTTAGTTATTTAATTGCTATTGGGTTTACGGGTGACCCGATGCCACCTACGAATGGTTGTGGGCTCGCTTCTAAAAGAAAATCCCACTTTCCGTCGTTTTGACAGTCGGCGCTTAATTCCTCCAAATCCCAATTCTGGCCCTGTGTCAAACCCATCATTACGAGGTTTATGCAGTGGATCGGCAAAATGGCACCCACCACTTTGGGGTCCCAGGGCATCACTTCAAACGTTATCGTGTCTGTGGCGACAGCTGCGATTTCACGGTCAAAGAAAAATTCAACAGCCCCTAGTCCGACACCTGGAAATCCGGGCATTGGTGAATTCTCTATTTGCGTTCCGCTTCCGTAGGCTACAACATCGCCTCGTTTCGCTTTTGCCATCATGCCAGTGCGAAGCAACAGAATATCACCACTTCGCACTTCCACGCCCTGCTTCTTTTCTGCATTGAGACAATCCTCATAGCTAATTGCGTGACCTCCCGGAAGTTCCTCTAGGCCATAAAGAGAAGCGATATCAAGAAGGACCCCCCTGCTCGTAAGTGAGGTAATTTTCTCAATTCCGCAAACAGAAGCGCCATCATAGGTGATAGCTGAAGCATCTCTGCCCCCGTAGATTTTCCCATTCCAACTGGCATGACATAGCCCATCCCAGTGTGTTGCAGCCTGTAGTCCCATAGTTACAACGTCGTCGGATGTGCAAAATAACGTTGGGTCACCAATGACAGGTGTATTTAGCTGAATCATAGTGCGAAGCGGGTTAACTCTGCCTGGCATTGATCCAAGCTGTAGTCCCCCCTGCTGTTGGAGAGGAAATGCTAAAGAGAATCTTTTCCCGCTCTTAACGCATTTGGTGGCTTCTTTTACAACTTCATTGGTGATGAAATTGATGGTTCCTATTTCGTCGTCGTCTCCCCAACGACCCCAGTTTTTAACTTTCTCTCCTAGGTCAATTATCTCCTGCGGATACGGCATTGCTAACCTCCCTTGCCGACAGAATTAGGCTAGTACGCAATGTAGGTTTATGTCTAAGGAGATGCAATGTCCTTGGGGATTTGATCCCCGCTCCGCGCTGATTGAAGGTAACCTGCCTCAACAGCTAACTGATCAGCCATTTCGTTCCAATAGTCCCCTGCATGAGCTTTAACCCATGTAAAAGTAATATCACGATCCAATACCTCCTCAATGAATGGCTCCCAAAGGTCTCGGTTAGCAACAGGTTTTCGCTGACTATTTTTCCAATTTCGCTTTAGCCACCCTTTCCACCACTCATCTCTGAAACAGTGAACGACGTAGGTTGAATCGCTCAGAATTTCAAGAGGTCCGTTGTTATCTTTAACTGCCTCCATAGCGGCTGTGATTTCCATACGCTGATTTGTTGTTTGCTCAGCGAAACCCGACGCAAAGTAGCCAGTCGTGGTTATCCATGCCCAACCACCCGGACCGGGGTTACCGCTACATGCGCCATCTGTATAAATTTGATTTCGCTCTGGCATTATTGCCCTCCATTTATGTAAGAATGAGGTTCATTTTTTTGATACGCAACCCGTTTTATTCTGTCTAACCAACCGATCAAAACTGCTGTTGTTCTAGGGTCAAAGCGTAGACGGTGAGTTGCACCATCTATTATTCGAAGATCTGCGGATCCATGAGCATCTGCAAGCACTCGGGCATCAAATGAGGGTACAACTCGATCATCGGATCCATGCACGAGAAGTAACGGCTTCTCCCCCATTGCTTCGGCGGCTTCAATTGTTTGCATCAGAGAGAGTTCATTGGTCCACCCCTCCAAATCGGTTGGAAATTTTGGATCACTGATTACTCCTACTTTCCTTGCATAGTTGAGAAGGTCTTCGGGTTCAGCAATCCAATCGTTGAAATCAGACGGCGGTGAAACAGCAGCCACACCAGCCAGAGTCTTACATTTACTAGCGGCATTAATTGCCATAGCTCCACCGGTTCCGAATCCTGCTGCATAAACAGAATCTATATTTTGCTCTTGGACTAAATAATTGGCGGCGCTGATTATGTCGTTTAGCCACCCCTGTAGAGAAAAGTTTCCTTGTGAACTTCCACACCCTCGGAAAGTAATAGCGAATACTGTCCATCCGAGTTGTTCAGAGATTAAATCTGCTAGGTCATAATATGATTTCGCAATATCGTGGTCGCCTGAAGACAGGGATGGGAAGCCATGACAAAGGATAAGTCCAGTTTCGTGACCCTTTGCTATCTTTTCAGGTTTCGATAGTCTTCCTATTAGTTCTAAGCCATCGGATTCGAAGCGAAGTATCACAGACTCTCTTTATACTTTCCGATGCCGATATCCCCTATTTCGGGCCTCTGGAAGAGTGTCGGGGCTAAAGACTAGATACATTTCTGACTCTATTAATTCGTTTATAATTTCTTCGTCGGTGATTTCGTCCAAGTCATATACTATTTGGTTTCGCTTGTCGCCTAGCCATCGAAAATGTTCAACACGTACAGGTCTTTTCATAAGTCCTCCATTTGTAATTGTAGGAAATCTATACCTTGTTTGGCGACTCTGTTAAATAAAAGATGGGGAAACTCGAAAGTTTCCCCATCTCACCTGGTTCACAAAGTCACGTTCCAAATTTTGGATCAGGTGGGACCGAACCTGACCGATTCTTTGCGGGTGACCAGTTTGAATTCACAAATGGTCCAGGGGCCGCTAATGGCTGGCCACCTCCAAGGTCCCAGAAAATTTACTACTCAGTTGGACCACCTCCTTTCGTTGGTACCCCAATCCTAATTCAATATTTAGCAACGAAGAAGTTTTCTAGCTAGCTTTCAGTGCTTTCAATTTCACCATATGTGACATCGCTTATTTCTTCGCCCACTACACCTAGCTTGAGGAAATATTCATTCACCAAATTGGTTACACAAACGATATCTAATGCGTCAAGTTCTAAATTCCGTTCATTAGCCTGCCGAAGCAACTGGTCTACTAATTCATCTTCATGAGCGAGAACAGTATCAATTGATTTTGATGCCTTTTCAGCAAGAAAATCAACGCTCCCATAACTTGCGATACCCCGTTGTCGCAGATAAGTCAGCTCAAGTTTTATTAGTGTTTCAACGTCAAGGTATGAAATTTTCCTTGTTATCTCCTCAGGTAAATTATCTGCTACGTAATCAGTTGCTTTGTCAATATCAAAAACGATCTGTTCGGGAGTGTTTCTAAGCCGAGCTGAAACCATGACCACGGCAAACCACGAAGGAATAATGACTATTATTGAAGCGATTACTATATAGGGCCACATCTTTATCTAACGTTAGCCGTTCGGCAGAATAACAAGTAATCTTTGAGTGGAGGAGCCATGTCAACATTACATTTTAAAGATTCTGAGTTGGAGATTCATAAAGTTGTCGTAGGGCCAATGGATAATAACGTTTTTGTAATCCGTTGCAAGCAAACCGGAGAAGGCCTTCTTATCGATGCTGCTAATGAACATGAATTGCTCTTGGATCTCTGCAAACAACTTAATGTCCAAAGCGTCATCGAGACCCATGGGCATTGGGATCATATCCAAGCTGTTCCGCATGTAAGAGATGCAGGCTATTCAGTGCATGTAACGCAGGCAGATGCTCACATGCTTGAGAGCTACGATGAAATACTTGAAGACGAGTCAGTAATTAATGTAGGGAGGGTAAGGCTTGAAACAATCTTGACGCCCGGACACACTCCAGGTTCAATGTGCTTCAAAGTAAAAGATAAACCCATACTTTTTAGCGGGGATACCTTATTCCCTGGTGGACCAGGTGCAACCCAATTTGAGGGTGGTGATTTTGAAAAGATCATCAACTCGATTGAGAGGAGATTATTCACACTTGACAAAAGGACGGCTGTTTTGCCTGGCCATGGTGATAACACAACGATCGGAGATGAGCAGCCCCATTTAGATGAGTGGATTGATCGCGGCTGGTGAGCCAAATTTCACGGAGTTTTACGACTTGGTAAATAGTTAAGTCCCTTTCGGTAGGTAAGATAAAGTGTGGCCGAGCCTCTATTAGAAATAACTGACCTTTATATAACAGCTGAGGATGGAACCGAGATTCTCAATGGCGTAACTCTATTGATTAATGAGGGAGAAACTCACGCCCTTATGGGTCCTAACGGATGTGGGAAATCCACTCTTGCATCAACGCTCTTAGGCTCACCAGAATATGTCGTAACCAGAGGAACTATTCGGTACAAAGGTCAGGACATTACCGAACTCGACTCATCTGAGCGAGGCAAATTAGGTATGTTTTTGGCATTCCAGTATCCACAGGAATTTCCAGGTGTTTCAGTGCTAAATTTTCTTCGCCAAACGGTTGAAGCACGTACTTCAAAAGAAATATCGATATTAAATCTTCGTAAACTCATGATGTCATGGATGGAAAAATTAGATATGGATTCGGCATTTGCAGACCGCTATTTGAACGAAGGGTTTTCCGGAGGGGAAAAGAAACGAAATGAGATTCTTCAGATGGCACTACTGGAACCAGATTTTGCAGTCCTTGATGAGACCGACTCCGGCTTGGATATAGACGCTCTACAGGTAGTCGCAAAAGGCGTTAACGAAATTCGTAAAGAAAGACCTGATATGGGAGTACTGACCATCACCCACTATCAGCGTTTACTTGATCACCTCCAGCCTGATCACGTCCATATTTTAGTAGACGGGAAAATAATTGAGTCTGGAGGATTTGAACTAGTAGAGAAATTGGATAGTCAGGGATACGAGGCATGGGTATGAGCCTAGATGTAGGGATAATCAAGAAAGACTTCCCTGTTCTCCAACGAAATATCAATGGAAAGCGGCTCGTCTATCTTGATTCCGCAAACACATCGCAAAAACCGGCATCAGTTATGGATGCTATGGAAGATTATTACCGAAAATTTAATGCGAATGTTCATAGGGGGTCGTATCAACTTGCCAATGAAGCAACAGCTATTCTCGAAGGAGCCAGAGATAATGTTCGAAACTTCATTAACGCAAATTCAACGAAAGAAGTTGTGTTCACCAAAAATGCTACCGAAGCGATGAATCTGATCTCTAACACTTGGGGACGAGAGAATCTCGCAAGTGGTGATGCGATTGTTTTAACGGAGCTAGAGCACCATGCAAACATTGTGCCATGGCAAATGCTCGCTGCCGAGAGGGGCTTTGAGATCAGGTGGATCAAGATTGACGATAACGGGCACCTTGATTTATCGGATTTTGATCAGCTCATTGACGGTGCGAAACTTTTAAGCTTCGCTGCAATGTCGAACGTCCTTGGGACTTTTACCCCGGTAAAAGACCTTACCGAAAGAGCTCATGAACTAGGGCTGGTAGTTCACGCTGATGCAAGTCAATACACCCCCCATACCGGCACAGATGTTCAAGCTTTAGGGGTTGACTTCCTAACTTTCACTGGTCATAAATTACTTGGGCCCATGGGAATCGGAGTTCTTTGGGGAAAGGAAGACTTACTTGACTCTATGCCACCCTTCCTTGGTGGTGGAGAAATGATCCTTAACGTAACTAAAGAAGGTTTCTCAACGAATGAGTTACCCTGGAAGTTCGAAGCCGGAACGCCTATGGTTGCCGAGGCCGCTGGTTTAGGTGCTGCTATTGATTACCTATCTAATATTGGCATGAACGAAATCCGAAATCATGAAATTGAACTAACAGATTACGCTCTTGGAAAACTTACTTCGGAATTTGGCGAAACGATATCAATTTTTGGGCCCAAAGACGCAACAGAGCGTGGGGGCGTGATTTCCTTTACTTTTGACGGAGCTCACCCCCATGATATTTCGCAAGTTCTGGATGAAGAAAATATATGTATACGTGCAGGTCATCATTGTGCGAAACCGTTAATGCAAGTCTTGAACGTTGGAGCTACTTCTCGAGTGTCAATGTACTTGTATAACGACGAATCCGATATTGATGCCCTAGTTGCAGGATTACATAAAGTACGTAATCTTTTTACCCTTTAGTTGGTTTGTAGCAATGTCCTCACTTGACGACCTTTACAGAGAAATCATCTTAGATCACTATCGGTCTCCAAGGAATCAAGGAGAACTTGCTCCACCTGCTCACCGCTGTGAGGGGTTCAATGCATTGTGTGGTGATGAGATCATTGTTTACGTTTCATTAATTGATGAAAAGATCAATGATATAAAGATTGGTGGGCAAGGGTGTTCAATTAGTCAAGCCTCTGCATCAATGATGACTGAGATCATAAAGGGCAAAAGCGTTTCCGAAGCTGAAGAAATTATCCATGCTTTTAAAGAGATGATGGATATCTATGAAAGTGAGTTATCTGGGGAAGAAGCTGGGCGTTCAACTTCTGATATTGATCTTGGCGACCTAGAAGCTCTTCAAGGGGTGGTCAAGTACCCGGTTAGAATAAAATGCGCAACACTTGCTTGGAACACCCTCACCCAGTCGTTTGATGAAATCCAGAATTCAAGTTAGTAGGTAATTATTGATAGTTATTTCGGCTCGATTAGTGGTGCTGTTATGAATGATTCCAGCGAATTGAAAAAGTTCTCTACTAGTTGCTCATCGCCTTGGATAACAAAATTGCCTGCCGTTATAGTTTCGTTCAAAGTAGTTTGTCCACCAAGTATTTGAGATATCGACTTCCTGGTGGTGGTTATAGTCGCGTTAGCCTTATCGTCGCTTGTGTTTGGGTCGTGATAAATAGTTAAATTTTGGATGCCAAGCACATGGTCTTCTCCCAGGTCAGAAAAGTGCCAATTAATTCGAGACGGCCCAGAATCAAATTTTTCAGGGTCAAACCGTACACCAATCATGTCAAAGAGTTGATCAATTGTGATTGCATGAGCGATTTGTCGCCCCATTGATGCGGGTATACGCAGTGACCCATACCGTAGTTCTCGTGCTGCTGTGAGATATGCGTTTCTCCAGGTTCCTGATTCAGATTGGTAGCCTAGTTGTTCGAAAGCATCAGCTTGGAGGTTCCTTGCCTTGGCATTGTTGGGGTCAGCGAAAACTGCGTGGTTCATTACTTGCACTACCCAACGATAATCTCCTTCTTCAAAAGCCTTTGTAGCTTTCGTAATGAGCTCTGCGGTGCCTCCCATATATTCAACATACTTTTTCGCACTTTCAACTGGCGGTAAAGGATTGAGATTTGCTGGATTACCGTCATACCAGCCTAGATACTTTGTATAGACGGCTTTTGTATTATGTGAGACAGTTCCGTAGTAACCCTGCACGTGAGATTCATTTAGGAATTCATTTGGTAGTTGCAGCTTTTCAGCTATCTCTGTAGGGACGTATCCCATGTTAGCTAGTCGCATTGTCTGATCATGCTGCCACCGGTATACATCCCTTTGTAGGCATAGAAAGTCTTTTACATCATCTTTTCCAAATCTTGGCCAATGATGCGTTGCAAACATGGTGTCGGCGTATTCCCCCCAGAGTAAAAGAGCCTCATTAATATATTTGCTCCATGCAAGGGCATCTCGGGTTTGAGCACCGCGTATCGGATAGAGATTATGCATAGTATGTGTGCAATTTTCGGCCATACAGAGAAGATTCTTTTCCGGGAAAAAGAAATTCATTTCTGATGGAGCTTCAGCGTCGGGAGTATTTTGAAATATCACTCGCAGACCGTCTATGTCTAGTTCTGTTCCTGTTTCGTAGACTGTTTCTGTGGGAGGTATGAGATGTGAGGCTCCGAGTGGAAGCGATTGCCCTAAACCGATATCAACCTGACCTTGTGGCCATGCTGGTAGGAGCGGGCCAAATTGATAATGTGCGCGACGAGCCATGATCGGTCCGGCAATGATATTTTCTTTAACTACTTCCTCCAGGAAGCCTTCAGGAGCAATGATACGGACATTTCCTGCATCAACTTCCTCTTGAGTTGTAACCCCAAGAATGCCTCCAAAGTGGTCAAGGTGACTGTGAGTGTAGATGATTGTATGTACTGGTCGCTCACCTAATGCATTATTTGCGAGGGCGAGACATGCTGCAGCCGTGGAACTCGTTGTGAGTGGGTCAATGATAAGCCACCCGTTAGAGGTTTCTATAAAGGTGATATTAGATATGTCATAGCCTCGGGCTTGCCAGACTCCTTCAGTAACTTCGAAGAGGCCATGAATGGCGTTGAGCTGTCCCTGTCGCCATAAGCCAGGGTGCACTGTTTCGGGTGATTGCTTTCCTTCGCGAAGAAAGTCATGTGAAGATGTGTCCCAGACAGCTCTTCCATCAAGTTCAATTCTACCTGTTTCGTGAGTAGCGATAAGGCCTTGTTGCGCTCGCCGAAAGTCACCGTCGTCGTCAAAATTTATGAGGGCAGCGGCATTTGAATTAGCGTCTTTGGTGTATTTGGTTGCCGTTTTAGCAAGTGGGTCTGTCATGTTTATCGTGTGCCCTTAATGTGAGATTCTGATTCTTTTTTACTCTGGTTGAGTTAAGATTAGTCCGCTTGTTGGCACTGCTGTACCTGCAGTTACAAGGACATTTTCAACATCTTTGACTTGGTTAACCGAAGTTCCTCGAATTTGTCTTACGGCTTCGGCTATTCCGTTCATCCCATGAATATAGGCTTCCCCTAATTGACCACCGTTGGTATTGATTGGAAGTTCACCGCCTATTTCGATATTGCCATTTTTGATGAAGTCTTTTGCTTCTCCTCGCTCACAGAATCCGAATTCTTCGAATTGTGGCAGAGCTAGCGGGGTAAAGTGGTCATAAATTGTTGCTGTCTGAATATTCTTTGGACCTAGACCACTTGCATCCCAAAGTTGCTTTGCTACTACACCCATTTCGGGTATTCCTGTGATGTCTTCTCGAAAGTAAGATTTCATCATATGTTGATCTTTAGCAACTCCTTGTGCTGCTGCCGCTATGACTGCCGGTTTTTGTTTGAGATCTTTTGCCTTCTCAAGAGTTGTAACAATAAGGGCTTGCCCACCGTCACTCTCTTGGCAGCAATCGAGGAGGTGTAGTGGCTCAACTATAAATCGGCTGTTTTGGTGGTCTTCAAGTGTTATTGGTTTTTGGTAGAAGAATGCGGCAGGGTTGTTTGCTGCGTGTTTTCGGTCTGTTACCGCTATTGTTCCGAAGTCTTCGCTTGTTGCCCCGTATTGATGCATGTATCGAGTCGCATACATCGCTACCCATGAGGCCGGAGTAAGTAACCCGAATGGTGAGCTCCAGCTGAAGCTCACATCAAATGCTTCGGGGCTTTGATGACGTCCTTGGACTCCTGTTCCAAATCGGTGCCAAGATCTTTCATTGAATGCCCTGTATACGAGAACGTAGTCAGCGACACCTGAATCTACTGCCATTGCGGCTTGCTGAATAACACCTCCGGGTGCTCCGCCTCCATGGTGAATCATTGAAAAGAAGGTGAGTTCAGGTATTCCTAAATTTCTTGCGACCTCAATTTCAGTATTCTTTTCAGCACTGAAGACTGAGATTCCGTTAATGAGTGAGGGCTCTATTCCGGCATCTTCGCAAGCCTTTAAGCTGCATTCAGTTGCCAACTGCATTGGTGTTCGACCGGAGTTTTTTGAAAATTCTGTTGCCCCTATACCGACGATTGCTGTTTGCCTTGAAAATTTCATTGTTACCTCCTTTAAACAGGAAACCCTTCAATGCTTGCGAAGTCATATATTTGGGTGAGTGGTTCTTGCCCAGCTTTTATCACGAACGCTTTACCTGTCGAATTCCCTTGGGCTATCTCTAGCATTGCGTGTGCTACTTGTTCAGGGTTTAGTAAGTTTGGGTTATCAGATTCAAGACGCTCTAACCCGACGAGAGGTGTTGCTACTCCCCCTGGGCATATTGCGTTTATAGAGATCATTTGGGATTGGAGTGCGGGTGCAGTTCCGCGGACCCAACCTATAGCTGCATGTTTTGTAGCCGTATAATAGGGGTCGCGATTCCAAGCGGTAAGTCCGGCTATTGAGGCTGTCACTACAATGGACCCTCCACCACCACTAGCAAGATAAGGACTGGTTGCTATTGTTCCGAAGACTACTGCGTCGAAATTAATGGATCTTGTCTTGTGGTATTTGGCCTGTTCAAGATCATCGATCTTAAATTCAGTTCCTTGGAGTTCGATATCTCTTCCCAGAATTCCTGCATTTAGGAACACATAATCTAATCTTCCGAATACTTCATTGGCGTGACTAGCTACTGATTGATTGAACTCTTCTCTGGCAATGTCTCCTACTATTGTTGCACACCCTGTATCGTCGCTGAGCGCATTGAGTTTGCTTGAGTTTATGTCTACGCCTAAGACGAGGTGGTTAGTATCTATTAAGTGGCGTGTTAAGGCAGCACCTATTCCCGAAGCTGCTCCCGTTACTATTGCAACTTTGCTTTCTTTTATTTCCCCCATCGTTTTGCCGTTTCTTCAATCCTTGCGCACATATAGAGATCCACTTCAGTTATACCACCGGCCTGATGGTTGGTGATTGAAATCTCAACTGTATTCCAACTATTAGACCAATCTGGGTGGTGGTCAAGTTCTTCGGCAATTTTTGCAACTTCAGTCATGAAGGCAAAGGCTTCTGTAAACTCTTTGAAAACGAAAGTCTTGTTGAGGCTCTTTTCGGAAACATCCCACGGTAGTGCTTTATATTTCCCTTTTAGTATGTCAGCCCTGGCAAGTACTTCTTTCCTGTCAGGCTGGGTCATGATCTAGAGACCTCCTAGTGATACTGAGGTTTCTAGTGAGGTGGTCCACTTTTCGTACCCTGTCTTCTCAAGTTCATGTGCAAGTTCGGCAGGCCCAGAATCAACGATCCGACCATTGACAAAGATATGAACATGATCAGGCTTTAATTCTTCGAGGAGTCGACTGTAGTGAGTTATTACAAGCACACCTAGGTCGTCCTCTATTGTGGCTTTCTCTATTCGGCTACTTACAATTTTAAGGCCGTCTACATCTAGCCCTGAATCGAGTTCATCAAGAATTGCTATCTGTGGTTTGAGAGCGACTAGTTGTAAAGTTTCCATTCTTTTCTTTTCACCACCTGACATATCTGAGTTAACCCCGCGTGCCATATCGATCTTTTCAAGTCCTAGAAGGTCAGCTTCGTGTGAGATTAGTTCGTTGATGTTGGGAACATCTGATGATGATTCATTTAGTAGGTCCGGTAGCGTTACTCCATCGATTTCTACTGGGTATTGCATGGCTAAGAAAAGACCCAATTGTGCTCGTTGCCATGTGGGTTTATTAGTGATGTCCTCACCGTTAAGCGTAATGTTGCCTTGGGTTATCTCGTAACCTGGCCTTCCCATAAGGATATGTGCGAGTGTTGATTTGCCCGAACCGTTTGGCCCCATGAGCGCATGTACTTCCCCTGACAGTATTGTGAGATTGACTCCTGAAAGGATTTCTTTTTCCTCTGCTCTGGCATGTAGATCCGTGATGATTAGCTCGCTCATTGTTTCTCTTTCTTAGGAAGATGTATGTATACGTTTTCTCCATGTACTTCTGTTGGAAACGTGTCAAGAGCTCTTGTCGCTGGCAGGGTTAATGCCGCACCTGTTGATAGGCAAAATTGAGCACCATGCTTCCAGCACTCAATTGTTAGGTTCTCTGGATGCAGAGGTCCATCGGATAATGAATAGTTTGCATGTGTACACATGTCACTAACCACATAGACAGATTCATTGATTTTGGAAGCAGAAAGTTTCAAATCACCGATTTCTAATCGTGTAGCCTCCCCGCTTTTAAGTTCGTTTACCCCACAAAGTAGCTCCCATTCTTTTGCGGGTTTGGGGCCAGACTGCTGATTGGCAATGGCCACTAGAGACCTCCTGACTGCTGTTTCGCTAGTAGCATTTGGAGAATCGTATTGTTCACACTTTCAATGGGTAGCTTTTGCACTACTTCATTGAGAAATCCTTGAACAATTAGTTGGTCTACGGACTCTGTGGGGATTCCTCTACTCTCGAGGTAGAAACGTTGGTCGTCATCAACGGGACTTACTGTTGAAGCGTGGCTACAACGAACATCATTATTTTCAATTTCGAGATTGGGGACAGATTCAGCCCATGTATCTTCACTTAATTTTATTGTTCGATTGGTTTGGTAAGCATTTGTTCCAGATGCTTCTTTATGGACCTGAATAAGCCCTGTGTAAATTGATGATGCTTTGTCATCAAGCACACCCTTGAACAATAGATTACTTTGTGTATCTTTCCCTATGTGCTCTTGGTAGGTTCTGTAGTCAAGAATTTGATCCTCATCCCCTAGATATATGGCGGAAAGTGTTGCGGATGCTCCGCGGCCGGTGAGACGACACGTTGTTTCCATTCTTGAATAGGCTCCACCTAAACCGACAGTTGCACCATTGAACTCAGATTGTTTCCCCACGCTAATATCTAATCTTCCTAACTGCCAGATCTGCCTTTGGTTAGCTTGAATTTGTTGATACTTTACGTTTGCGTCATTTCCTATCTCTATTCGCGTTTCGGGTACTGAGAGTGCTTTGACTTCATTACTTTCAAAAATTTCGACAATCTGCACATGGGCACCATCTCCGACCTTTATGCATAGTTTAGGAAACGACATTCCGGAATCAGTAGAAGTTGAATTGAGGATAACAATGGGTTTCTTTATCTGCGCGAGCCTGGGTATTTCGATTATGACAGGGTCTGGAGATAAGGCAGTGTTCAATTGAGAGAAGAAATCAGATGGAGTAGTGAAATTGAATGGCTCCAATTGTTGATTCAACTTTTTGACTTCGTAGTTATCTGAATTGGCTTCGCTAATGAGGTGGCCGTCTAATAGTTCGATGTAATTTGTGTGTTCGGGATTTTTGGTTTGTGAGGGAGGAAGAGTTACAGGTTTGTATGCATCGAGGGATAATTTATGAATAGGGCTGTATATCCATTTTTCCTGTTGCCCTGTTGGGAATTTCAATTCTCCGGCAGTTGTTAAAGCTGACTTCCTTATTTCCTTAAGCCATTCTTCACCTTTGAGTGATTCTAATAGTTCGCTTTGATTCAATTTTTCCTCACATATGGGGACTTGCTAGCGCTCCTTAATCTTATCGGAAGCTACCTTAGCCTTGACAAGGATTCAGGTAAGAGTGCACCTTTGCTGCTATTTATCTTTTTATTTTTGTAGGATTGCTTTATGTTGCAGTTGGTGTGCATTGATGTTGATGGGACACTGATTGGTGAATCAGGTGAACCTACCAGCGGTGTTTTGGATGCGATTATGCATGCCCGTTCTTTGGGGCAAACTCTGGCGCTTTCAACGGCCCGTGGCGCTATGGGTCCAACTGCCGATTACGCCTCATTGCTGAACCCTCATGGTTGGCAT
>WTHU01000142.1 GCA_011523005.1 Acidimicrobiales bacterium | reverse complement strand
GGATGTATTGGAACAAGAGAATTTGTCGCTTCTGTCCCAAATGACCTACGACTAAAATCACCAGAAAAAGATACAGTACTTTATCCTGCGATTAGCTATCCGTCGTATGCGATGGGTGCAGAATTAGCAGGATGCCGAGCAGTTCCGGTGCCAGTAAATGACGAATATAAACTTGATTTATCAAAGGTAGATCAAGAAGATGTAAAACGAGCTTTGCTCCTATGGATAAACTCACCATGCAATCCAACTGGTGTCTTGGAAGATATTCAATCCTTAGTTGAATGGGGAAGGAACAATGATGTTCCTATCTTCAGCGATGAGTGTTATGTAGAATTTATTTGGGGACAAAAGCCATCAACAATCTTGCATCACGGTAACGAAGGTGTAGTCGCAGTCCACTCTTTATCAAAACGTTCAAACTTGGCAGGTATTCGAGCGGGGTTCTATGCCGGAGACCCAGATATCGTCCATTGGCTTAGTGAGGTCCGAAAACATAGTGGGAAGATGATCCCAGGCCCTGTCCAAGCTGCAGCAGCACTTGCTTGGAGTGATGATGCTCACGTGGATCATCAGAGAGAAATATACAAAAGCAGACTCAGCGTGCTTACTGACTTATTCCAGAAGTTGGGTTATTCAGTGAATGTTCCCCAAGGTGCGTTTTACCTTTGGGCACAAAAAGGTGGGCTTAACTGCTGGGACATAATCTCTGAACTCGCTACCCAGTTTGGTGTTCTAGCCACTCCAGGAGACTTTTTTGGATCGAATTGCGCCGAGAATGTCCGCATCGCTGCAGTTCAACCAGAATCAGTGATCACACTACTCAAGAACAGGGTCAACGCACATTTGTCTTGAAAGAACAAGTACAATATTTGTATGTCTGATGAGAAAACTGAACTAAGTGACCTGTTCAAATTGACACATGAACTAGTTTGCATTCCATCAGAAAGCTTCAAAGAAAAAGCAATCGTAGACTTTATCGCCGATAAGTTATCCAAAGCTCCATGGCTAAATATAACTAGAATTGGGGACAATATAGTTGCTAAAACAAGTGAGAAAACAGAGAAAAGACTTCTATTAGGAGGTCATACAGACACGGTTCCAGCACAAGGAAATGATCAAATTAGACTCTCAGATGACTCTATTTGGGGAATAGGGTCTGCCGACATGAAGGGCGGAATCGCTATCATGCTATCTCTAGCCCTCAATGTTCCAGATACTGCTGTGGATATGACATATGTCTTTTATGCCCGCGAGGAAGTAGCACATAAGCACAACGGATTGCTAGAAATAGAAGCTAATCAACCTGAATTACTGACTGCGGACCTTGCGATCCTAGGTGAACCGACCTCAGGCAATATTGAAGCTGGGTGTCAGGGAACAATGAGATTCACACTTGAACTGAAAGGGGAACGAGCTCATACTGCTCGGCCATGGATGGGTAGGAATGCGATCCACAGGCTATCAGGCGTACTGGCTGCAATATCAGACTATGAAAGCCGAAACCCAGTAATTGAAGGCTGTCAATACAGAGAAGCGCTACAAGTAGTAAAGGTTGAAGGTGGAATAGCAGGAAATGTTGTCCCTGATTCAACTACTTTGACAATTAATCATCGAGTAGCCCCAGACAGAAATCTTGAAACCGCTGAGAAAGAAATTAGATGCCTGCTAGAACCATTCATGGAAGCTGGCGACAAACTCAAAGTGATAGACGCTGCCCCTCCAGCTAAACCCGGACTATCTAACCCAATACTGGCCTCAATGATCAAAACACATGAGCTTGACGTTCAAGCCAAACTAGGATGGACAGACGTGGCTTTCTTCGATCAAAAGGGCGTTCCAGCAGCTAATTTCGGGCCTGGAGATGCTACTTTGGCGCACACAAGCAACGAACAAGTAGAGCGATCGTCAATTGAACAATGTTATTTAGCACTAAAGCAAATTATCACTGAAGGCGTCTAAAGTTTCCTGAGGACTGAGACAACCTTTCCGTAGATTGTTATTTCATTTGCTGAAAAATGCATTGGTGACATTGTGGGATTCGCAGGAGTGAGAACGACCTGATCATTTCTTGTACTGAAGCTTTTTACCGTCGCCTCATCATTTGGGATCCCAGCTACCACCACGTCTCCATCATTTGCCGTTGGTTGTTTCGAAGCTACGACGTAGTCGCCATCAAGAATTCCAAGTTCTATCATTGAGTCGCCTCTCACACGAAGCATGAAGAGGTCTCCCTCACCAGTAAAGTCTGAAGGAAGAGGCATGACTTCTTCAATATTCTCAGCGGCCAAGACCCCTGTCCCAGCAGCGACATCCCCGACTACAGGTACGTGGGTAACCGGTCTTCTGTCTATGATCGCTCCTGAGCCAGCATCCCAATGGACTTCAATCGCTCTAGGTTTTGTTGGGTCTCTGCGAATATAGCCACGGTCTTGGAGGGTGCTCAGGTGAGTATGCACCGTGGCAGGGGAGTTCAAACCTACTGCTTTACCTATTTCCCTCACAGTTGGTGGGAAGCCATTCTCTTTTATTGTTTGATCGATAAATTCTAGAATTTTCCTCTGGCGGGGGGTTGGTTCAGTGCTTGACATAAAGCTCCTCTATTATGCGAATCCAAATTACAAGGTTGTAACCGAACATATGTTCGTATATAGTGAACATATGTTCGTAGAACTAATGTTCGCCGAACAACTGTTCGTTGTCAAGTACTTAGTAAAAAAATGTCACATCGCTCTGAGAGGATCAGAATATGCAGAACACACTTAACTTCAACCACAAATTACAAGAAAGCTTCAATGACCAGCTTGCCTTTAACGTTGATAGGTCTAATTCTGAATATTGCATAGCTAATTCAAGTCGTTCCCCCCAGGGAACAACTAACGAAGTGAGGTCTCGTCAACGTCGCTATGCAATTCGAAGAGTAATAGCAGGAATCGTTCTTTCCATTATTGGCGCACTTGTTTGGACGGTATTAGCTCATGTTGCCGGGCTGAATAACGACATAGTAGGAGCGGATATATCTCCCAACGCTCCACAAGAAATTTATGTCGTTCAGTCCGGTGACACTCTCTGGTCTATTGCTATGACGTTCGATGCTGATGGGGACCCAAGAGACACCATAGATCGCCTGGCGGAATTAAACGGCGGAAGCAATCTTTACATCGGGCAACGATTAGTCCTAAGTAACTGATACTACTAATTGAATGAGTCAACGATTAGCGAGATTCATTTGAGTTCATCGGTTCCGAAGATAGCGATAAAAGGTGAAATCATTCACCTCAATCCTTCTCGCCTCTTCCATGTGCCCATGAGGGTAGCTTTTGTCCGTAGTAACCAATTCCCCATTCGCATCATTTGAATGTAAAGGGCTAACGGTGATACATAATTCATCAAAAAGGTCCGCAGTAACTAGTTGCCTATTAATTGAAGGGCCTCCCTCCACTAGGACAATCCCTCCCTTACCTTTAGTCAAAGCATTAATAGCTTTCTTAAAGTCAACCCGATCTTCTCCAGATAGGACAACATCGTATCTCTTCTCAAGGCTCTCCCTTTTATCTAACGGAGATGATTTAGAAGTGAGCAAGATAGGAGAGTATAGCTCTGATGCAAAAAGAGGAATTCCCGGATCAATTTCTAAACTGTTAGTTACAACGACCACCCGAGGTAATTTATCCTTCCCAGAATTCTTACGAAACGCTGCCATTGTGTTGTCTAATTTAGGTGGGTTGTATCTTTCTTCTAAAACTGTCTTGAGCCCAACTAAAATAAAGTCAGCCATACCCCTTAATGTCCTGAACAACTCTCGATCTTCATCGCCACCAAGTTTGCCTGAGAGGCCATCTAGAGTAGCTAACCCGTTAGATGAGGTAATCATGTTCAACATAATCCAAGGCTTATTTTCACCATGATTTCTTTTGTCGCTGAGATAAATTTCTCTGAGTTCGCTTATGCTTGCTTTAATCGCTGTATCTCCTCTTCTATCTGTGGAAAAGACATAAGTATTTCCACAAAGAAATCCACATTGAATTCCTATAGTAATCCACAGTCCACTTTAGCTAGATTACATTTCAGTGACGGATCTAAACGCCTATTGGCGGAATGGTGGCAGATTGAAATGCAAAAGACGGCTTTACTTGCTCATTGCTTATCTATTTGCTTGGAAGTCCAAAATGGAAATCACTCAAACAGTACTTCTAACCTGTCTTTGGAGCAGGTCCGTCACAACATTCGCATTATTTAGATTCAACGAGGACACATAACATGAGAGAAGTCAGAGAGTCACCATCAATAGGGTTCAGCAGACGCTTAACTAATGGAGAATCAAATCCATTTACTTTAGTTCAATGGGAAAAGCGGGATGTGACCATCACTAACTGGCAAGATGACTCAATTGTATTCGAGCAAAGAGACGTAGAGTTCCCGACTGACTGGTCAATCAATGCAAGTAATATAGTAACTCAGAAATACTTTTGGGGTGCATTAGACACTGAACAAAGGGAAAAGTCACTAAAGGACCTTTTGAATCGTGTTGTGAACCAGATAGTTAATTGGGGCGATGAAGGTGGGTATTTTGCCAGCAATGATGAAAAGGGTGTTTTCGCTGATGAACTGATGTCACTATTGCTACTCCAAAAGGCATCGTTTAACTCTCCTGTCTGGTTCAATATTGGTGTACCGGATATACCGCAACAAAGTAGCGCTTGTTTCATACTTTCGGTAGATGACACTATTGACAGCATTCTTAACTGGTATGTTGAAGAAGGGAAAATTTTCAAAGGTGGATCTGGCTCGGGGGCGAATCTCAGCCGAATTCGAGCTAGTTCAGAGGAAATCTCAGGCGGAGGGTCTCCCAGTGGCCCAGTAAGTTTCATGCGAGGCGCCGATGCTAGTGCTGGAACTATCAAATCCGGAGGAACGACGCGTCGCGCCGCAAAGATGGTAATGCTAGATGTTGATCATCCCGATATTGAAGAATTCATATGGGCAAAGGCAACAGAAGAAAAGAAGGCTCGAGCACTCACCGATGCGGGTTTTGATATGGGAATTGATGGCAAAGACCTATTTTCTTTGCAATATCAGAATGCCAATAATTCTGTTCGCGTAACTGATCAATTCATGGAGGCAGTTCTAAATAACGAAAATTGGGAATTGAAGGCGAGGACCACCGGTGAAGTAATCAAAGTGATCAAGGCTGAAGATTTGTTCAAACAACTAGCCCAAGCTTCTTGGGAATGCGCCGATCCTGGTATTCAATTTGATACGACTATCAATAGGTGGCATACGACTCCAGTAAGTGGGCGCATCAACGGAAGTAATCCTTGCAGTGAGTACGTCCACTTGGATAACTCAGCGTGTAATTTGAGTTCATTGAATCTATTGAATTTCTTAAACGACGATAACGAGTTTGATGTTGACGGATTTAGGCATGCTGTGAGAATCATGATCACAGCCCAAGAAATACTCGTATCTCCATCTGATTACCCAACTGAAACGATAGGTGATAATGCCAGAAAGTACCGCCAATTGGGTCTGGGTTACACAAATCTAGGCGCCTTGTTAATGGCGCTGGGTCTTGCTTACGACTCTGATGATGCAAGGAGTCTGGCAGCGGTCATCACTGCAATAATGACTGGGGAGGCATATAAAACATCTTCTCAAATTGCTGCGAGATTAGGTTCATTTGAAGGGTATGACCTAAACAAAGAGGCAATGTTGTCTGTGCTTAATGCACACAGAGAAGCAATTGCTAATATTCCTGTCAACGAGGCGGTCCCACCTGCGCTTCGTGCTGCTGCTGTTGAGGTATGGGGTAATGTAATACGATTCGCCGAACAAAGTGGTGTTCGCAACTCTCAAGTTTCCGTTTTGGCTCCAACAGGCACTATCAGTTTCATGATGGATTGCGACACAACAGGAATTGAGCCTGACCTTGGTCTGAAAAAGACGAAGACCTTAGTTGGTGGCGGAACGATGGCGATTGTTAACCAAACGATATCAAGAGCATTAGAGACACTAGGGTACGACTTGATACAGCGAGAAGAGATAATTGACTGTATAGAGAAAACTGGAAGTGTAAAGGAAGCTCCTCATCTCAAGAAAGAGCATTTGAAAGTTTTTGCCTGCTCCATGGGTGATAATTGGATTGAGCCTTTAGGGCACATCAAAATGATGGCCGCTGTTCAGCCATTTCTATCTGGAGCTATTTCTAAAACCGTCAACCTTCCGCACTCTGCTTCAGTAGATGATGTTCAGGATTTATACAAGGAAGCATGGCAGTCTGGAATAAAGGCAGTTGCGATCTATCGAGATAATTGCAAAGTCGCTCAACCCTTGACTGTTGATGGTAGCGAAGGAGCTTCTCCAGCTAGTATCGCAAGATCTATTGGAGCTAATGTTGCGCTCCCTCAAAGGGAGCGATTGCCCCGTTCTCGTTCAAGTAAAACTTTTGAGTTTCGGGTAGCTGATTGTAAAGGTTTCGTGACTATTGGGGAATACATTGATGGGAGGCCAGGAGAAATCTTCATTCGAGTAAGCAAGCAGGGGAGTACCTTGGCAGGGATAATGGATGCATTTGCAATGGCTGTTAGCCATGGGCTTCAATATGGTGTCCCATTAGATGCTTATGTTTCAGCGTTTGTTGGAATGCGGTTTGAGCCTGCCGGAATTACAGATGATCCCGAATTGCGGATAGCGTCAAGCCTCATTGACTATCTCTTTCGACGGCTAGCAGTAGAGTACCTACCAACTTCGAGGCGTAAATCGTTAAATATAGTCACTAGCGATGAGAGAATGCAGCCAACTTTGCCAGGTGTGGAAGAGGCAGCAGAAGCATCAGCTCAGCAGGTAGATATTCTTCCAGACCCTCCATCCCAAGAAATTGAAGTTGATAACGAGTTCATCAGCTATGACGCCCCATTCTGCATGCAATGTGGAACAGGTATGCAAAGATCTGGCAGTTGTTTCACATGCCAAAGTTGCGGATCCACTAGTGGTTGCAGCTAACATCCCTTTAGAAAACAGGCTACGCATTCGGGAGTGATCTAATGAATGACTCACCACATGTAGACCTTGATCGACTTCACTCTATAAAGGGAATGAAGTGGACTAAGTATGAAAAGGATGTGATACCGGCATTTGTAGCTGATATGGATTTTGAGCCGCCAAACTCTGCCTATAACGCTTTAAAAGAAATGGTGGAGCTTAAAGACTTCGGTTATAAATTTAACCATATTGACCGTCTAATACCAGCTTGGACAAATTGGGTCTCCAGGCGTGATGGCCTTGAACTACCTGAAGCTCATTGCGCTGTCTTTACATCTTCGATACATGCACTTGAAGCTGTAATGGTCTTACACACAAATCCAAATGATGGCGTGGCTTTGTTCTCACCTGTCTATCATCCTTTTGCAAAGGCGGTGAAAAGTGCAGGGCGTAAGCTCATAGATATCCCGCTTCTTGAAGAGGGCTGGACGATTGATCTAGAGAAGTTCAATGAATTAGCTAAATCAAAAATTAAAGTTGTTCTATTCTGTCAACCACACAATCCGACTGGACATCTCTTTTCTGAGACTGAAATTGCAGAGTTTGCTGAAATTGTAATCAAGCACAACTTATTGGTCATTAGTGATGAAATATGGGCCGATCTTATATTTGATGGTAAATCGCATAAACCTCTTGCGGCGCATGGGCAAGAGATTCGAGAGCGCATTGTTACGGTAGGGTCTGCAAGCAAGACTTTTAATCTTGCAGGAGCTAGATGCTCCGTGTCACACATTGGAGAAAAATCCATTAGGGAGAAACTTTCAGCATTTCCTGAGCATTACTTTGGTCAACCAAGCTCTTTCGGGGCTGCGGCAACAGTTGCTGCATGGGAATCTGGTGAACCTTGGCTACGAAATATCCTGATGCAATTACATGAGAATAGAGACTTCCTAATTAAAGCTTTTGCTGAGACGAACATAAAGATGGATTCACCTCAAGCTACTTATCTGGCTTGGTTAAATTTTTCTAACACCAATATTTCTAAGGCCCCATCAAAAGTCATCCTTCAGAAAGGTCGAGTCGCTTTAGAACCTGGAAGTAAGTTCGGCCCTCAAAGTCACTCATTTGCGCGCCTTAATTTCGCCACAAGTCCTGAGTTATTGGAATCTATTGTTGAGAGAATACTTGAGGTTGTTGACTAAGTAGGTTCTCTTGGACGCTGTTATGAGTTCGAATATTACGCTAAAGTGCAAGCAACACCAAAAGGAGTTTTGATGAGAGCAGCAATCCTAAGAGATGACAGTGGTACTTTAAACATAGAGGACGTCACAATTGATAAACCTGACCGTAATGAGGTGCTGATCAAGACAGTTGCTTCAGGGTTATGTCACAGTGATCTTCACTTCATAGATGGCAGTTGGTCTTTTCTAGCTATGTACCCCATGCTTCTGGGTCATGAGGCTGCAGGGGTCGTTCAAGCTATAGGTGAGGACGTCGTCGGTATTCAGGCTGGTGATCATGTGATTACTTGTCTATCAATGTTCTGCGGCTACTGCGAACGCTGTTTGACGGGGCACAGCTATATCTGTTCAGAAAGACAACAAGTACAAGCCCGCCAACCTGGAAACCAGCCAAGAATTATCGATAATGATGGTGCAGAAGTGAACCAGTTTACGGGCATCGGCTCTTTCGGAGAAGAGATGCTCGTGCATCAAAACGGAGTCGTTAAAATCAGTAATGATATGCCTCTTGATAGAGCAGCGTTGGTCGGGTGCGGAGTCACAACGGGAGTCGGTGCTGTTTTCCGGAGTGCAGAGGTTAAACCAGGCTCGACCGTTGCGGTCGTTGGCTGCGGAGGGGTTGGAATATCTACTATTCAAGGTGCTCATCTAGCAGGTGCCAGGCAGATAATAGCTGTTGACTTGGAACAGCAAAAGCTTGACTGGGCAACACAATTAGGAGCTACCCATACAGTCAATCCTAATGATGGCGATCCCGTAGCTCAGGTCCTCGAACTCACAAGTGGCGGGGTGGACTATAGCTTTGAGGCTATAGGGCTTAAACAAACTGCTGAACAAGCCTACGGTATGATTAGGGCTGGAGGTTTAGCGACAATTATGGGAATGATCCCTCCTGGTGTAAATCTTGAAATAGATGGTGCGGACCTTTTCTTGTCGGCTAAACGCCTTCAGGGTTCAATAATGGGCTCTAATAACTTCAAAGTTGATATGCCGCACTTATGCGATCTTTATCTTGGCGGCAGACTTAAACTTGACGAAATGGTATCTCGTACCATTACCTTGGATGAAATAAATGATGGCTTTACAGCAATGAAAAACGGCGAAGTCGTGCGTGCTGTTATAGATTTCGGAACCTGAGTTGAATATGAGCAGGGCTAAGCGGTGACAGCCTGCCCGACGCTTGAAACAGAACGGTTAATCATGCGGCCATTTCGTGATGATGACCTAAATAGTTATGCTGCGATGATGGATACCCCTGAATTGCGTGAGAGCCTTCGTATTCCTGATGGTAAGGGGAGGACTGAAGCTTGGTTCGAAATGGCTTGGTGGCGCGGTCAGTGGGAACTTCGAGGAACTGGAAACTGGGCTTTAGAAGATAAAGAATCAGGGGCTTTGATAGGAAGAGCGGGTTTGCATAACCCAGAGCGCGAAGATTGGCCGGGGGTTGAAGTTGGCTGGGCACTTCATCCAGACAAGTGGGGCTTAGGCTACGCTACGGAAGCCGGAGCAGAGTCTATTAGGTATGCATTCGAAGATTTAGACGAGGATTGTCTCTTCAGTACTATCTTGCCGGATAATCATCGGTCCCAATCTGTTGCTAAAAGGCTAGGGTTTGTTTTAGTTGAGACGAAAGTTCTCTCGCATTACCTACACGAACCGCATGGGATCTGGATGATAAAGAGGTGAATAAATTTACTTTAGGAAAAGATAACTCTGGTTGGTGGGATGGGGCAATCGGCTATGAGGTGTACCTTAGATCTTTTGCTGATAGTAATGCGGATGGAATCGGCGATCTGCAAGGACTAGTATCGAAACTTGACTACTTAGCATGGTTAGGTGTTGATCTAGTTTGGGTATCGCCCTTCTACCCCTCTCCAATGGCAGATTTTGGCTACGACGTGAGTGACTATTGTGATGTTGATCCTATATTCGGGACTTTAGAAGATTTTGATTGCCTCGTTGCCGAAGTACACAGACTTGGTATGCGGCTACTGATAGATCTGGTTCCTAATCACTCATCAAGTGAGCACGAGTGGTTTGTTGACTCTAGATCATCTATGGACAGTGATAAGAGGGGTTTCTATCACTGGAGGGATCCGTCACAAAATGGTGGCCCGCCTAATAACTGGGTTTCCCACTTTGGGGGTTCAGCATGGACATTTGATGAGCTAACTGAACAATATTATTTACATCTATTTCTTCCAGAGCAACCAGATCTGAACTGGAACAACCCAAATGTAGTGAAAGAATTTGATAATATTCTCAAATTCTGGCTTGCAAGGGATGTTGATGGGTTTCGAATAGATGTAGCACAAGGCCTTGTGAAAAATATGCTTATGGCTGACAATCCGCTTAGGTTCCCTTTACATAAAGACATGAGTCCTCGCGAGATCTTCGCCTCTTACGATCACCGTTATGACCTTGATCAATCTGGTAATACTGAAATCTATCAACGTTGGAGAAAATTAGCTGATGAAAATGATGCGTTACTTTTGGGAGAGGTGTACCTGCGTGACAATGATCCCAATAAAGTAAGTCGCTATGTTGCATCAAAGGATTCTTTGCATAGAGCTTTCTATTTCGCACCCATGCATGTTCCTTGGTCTCCTGAACCTATGTGGGATACATTCCGTGATGCTCTTGATGCTGCCCCTGAGGATCTCTCTTGGGCGCTGAGTAGTCATGATGACCCTCGAGCACCTACACGTTTCGGAGGGGGGGAAGAGGGGAAACAAAGAGCGCTAGCATACTCAGTCCTTTTATTATTTCTTCCTGGGCTTCCATTTATCTACCAAGGGGATGAGCTCGGTTTGGAAAGCATCATAGTTAAGCCAGAGGATCAAGCTGATCCTGTTGCGCTCAGGAACGAAGATGGCTCTGATGGAAGAGATGGTGCACGGTCTCCGATCCCTTGGCACGTTGGGGAGAATTTCGGTTTTTCAACTGTCAAACCTTGGCTTCCGATGGGCGATCGGTCAGAAGAGGAGACGGTTGATTCCCAGAGGTTTGATCAAGGGTCGACGTTATTTAAATATAAAGAATTATTTCAACTTCGGTCAGAGCGGTTAGATCCTAACTCGCCGTTGAAATGGATTACCTCGCGGGACTCTTCGGTCATAGCATTTACAAGAGCTGATATTCTCTGCGCTATTAATGTTGGGGGGCAAAGTGAGAAACTGAAGTTAGGGGAAGAAATGTCCGACATCAAGTTTTCGGTAGGGGATGCCGTCTTTAGTGACGGTATTCTTGAACTCGGATTAGCCTCAGCGGCGATAATAATGTCAGGCGTTTAGTCTCCTGACTAAATTGATCATTTCAAAAACAGCTGAGGCCGCTGCTGATCCTTTATCTCCCGTTGAGCCATCGTGGTCAATATAAGAAATATCTGATCGTTGGAGAGCTTGTTCTAAAGTATCAGTTGTAAGGACACCAAATGCTATGGGGATACCGGTGTCGATACTTACCTCACGAACTCCTCTTGCACATTCGCCGGCTACAAACTCAAAATGGGGAGTCCCGCCCCGAACTACAGCACCTAGCGTTATTATTCCATCTACATTTGCGTTCTTTGCAATGGCACTGCATGCAAAAGGGATCTCGAAGGCGCCGGGAACCCAGTAAGTGAGTATTGAATCAGCGGCGACGTCCTGAGATTCAAGATAAGATTTCGCACCGTCAATAAGTCTTTCAGTAATTTCTAAATTGAACTTTCCAGCTACGATAGCGATAGATAAAGATTGATCTAGATTGCTTTCAGAGTTTTCGGGTGTCATTTACTGTCCTTTAACGTGTCGCTATTGTCCATCAGGTGCCCCATGCGTTCTTCTTTTGTTTTTAGATACCGAACGTTTTCTGGGTTCAGTCCGCTTACGAGTGGCACGCGCTCTACGATTTCCAAATTGTATCCCTGAAGGCCACCGTATTTTTTCGGGTTGTTGGTTAAGATTCTCATTTTCTGAATTCCGAGATCGGCGATAATTTGAGCGCCAATCCCATACTCTCGAGAATCAGGAGAGAAGCCTAAGGCGACGTTAGCGTCAACCGTATCTAATCCCTCGTCTTGAAGGGCGTAGGCCCTCATTTTGTGCCCTAGGCCTATTCCGCGTCCTTCATGACCACGCAAGTAGACGATTGCCCCACTACCGTTTTCAGCAACGAGCTTCATAGCTGTATCTAGCTGCGAGCCACAGTCACAACGAAGTGAGCCTAAGACGTCACCTGTCAAGCATTCAGAGTGAACACGAACCAAAGGCGGTTCACCAGTATTTAAATCTCCGTACACGAAAGCTAAGTGCTCAACCTCATCTAATGAACTTCTGTAGATATGGGCAGAGAAGTCTCCATATTTAGTAGGTATTCTCGCGGATGAGAAACGCTCAACGAGCCTCTCGTGGCGATTCCGATATCTGATCATATCTGCAATTGATATTATTGGAATCTTGTGAGTCTTTGCGAATTCTATTAGCTCGGGCAAGCGAGCCATAGTGCCGTCATCTGAAACGATTTCACACAGCACGCCAGCCGGTGCCAATCCAGCCATGGTAGCTAAATCAACAGCTGCTTCGGTATGGCCAGCTCTCTTTAGGACACCACCTGCTCGAGCTCGCAACGGAAAGACATGTCCAGGTCTAGCGAAACCACTCGCAGCGACCTCTGGATCAGCTAACGCTTTGCATGTAAGTGATCTATCGCTTGCTGAAATACCTGTGGTTGTTCCTTCAGCTACATCTACAGAAATTGTGAAAGCTGTTCCCATGGCTTCGGTATTGTTTGCAACCATAAGTGGTAAGTGAAGAGCATCCGCTCGTTCATTTGTAATAGCGCAGCATACAACTCCGCTTGTATATTTGACCATGAAAGCCATATCTTCGGCGGTGACTGAATCGGCGGCGATAATCAGGTCTCCTTCATTTTCTCTATCTTCATCGTCAACTACGACTACAAACTTGCCTGCAGCGATTGCGTCTATGGCTTCTCTTATCGTGTTAAGTTCAGACATTTATGGTTGTTTCCTTTTCGTTATAGTTGAGCTGTCGTTCAATATATTTTGCGAGGATGTCAACTTCAATGTTCACTATATCGCCCACCGACTTTTGGTTTAAGTTCGTCTCACTCCAGGTATGAGGAATTATCGCAATGGAAAACTTGTCGTTAGAGACATTTGCAACGGTGAGGCTAATTCCATCAATTGCAATTGACCCCTTCTCGCAGACATAGCGACCCCAGTCGTCACCAAGGTTAAATTCGTACCGGTAAGATCCGTCATCTTCATTTGAAATACTGGCGATTTGTGTGGTGCAGTCTATGTGCCCTTGTACTACGTGTCCTCCGAAGCGCCCTTCCGACTTGAGTGGTCGCTCTAAGTTAACTTTGCTTCCTTGTGTAAGGGTTCCTAAGTTAGTTCGGCTCATTGTTTCCGGCACGGCATCTGCAGACCAAGAGGTCTCATCATATTCTGTTACCGTCAAACAGCATCCATTGACGGCTATGGATGCGCCAATAGAAATGTCCTCGATGACGGTTTTTGCATTGAGGGTGATTCGCACTCCAGATCCGGAGGGGGTTATCTTAGAAACTATCCCGACTTCTTCAACTATTCCTGTAAACACATTTCTCCTTGTCCATCGGGACGAGCAGGAGTACAGGCATGTTAAGCCTTTAAAATTCCTCTCCCATCCGGACTTTAACCGTCGGCTTTGGATTTTCACCAAATCAGTCAATTTGTAAAAGAGACTCGTGGGCTTGGCATTTGGCGCCTTTACCACCGGTTGGGAGTTTCACCCGTTCCCGAGGATTGTATTATGCACAGTTGTGCTATGTCTTATTAATGTACACCATTAATATAGGGTATGCAAGTTTCCTCTTCTTAGGAAAATGGTATTAGGAGATGCTGGGAGATATCGCCTACTAAAGAAACTTTGATTTCCCTGGTTTGGAAATGCCATTCATCGTTCTCGAAGAGAAAAGTATCATCATAGGAACCAGCGATAATGGGTTGAAGAGGTAAATTCTCAAGTTGTTGGAAAACGGTGTAGTAGGAAAAAGTAGAAGCAGAATTACTGTCTATTTCTAGAGTGATATTAGTCGTTGCGTGATGAGTTCTGGGTGTTCCATCGTCGTACAGTCGTGTTGTCTTCTCATACAGTTCTTTAATCTCTT
>WTHU01000132.1:13028-14443 GCA_011523005.1 Acidimicrobiales bacterium | reverse complement strand
ATTTCAACGACCTTCAACCCGGATGGCAACGAGAATGGCTCATGAATTTCGCAACACTGCAATCGGGTGGAATCGCCGACAAAGACCTCGTCAAAGACGGATGGACAGACATCGCCATACGTATCCGAGACCGCATCATCAACAAAATTCAAGACACACCCGGAGCAAGCCTTGACGATGTCTGGATTGAAGCATTCAGCGAATCCGATGACGAAAAGATGAACGAAATACGAGCCAGAGTCAACACCATCGTTACTGACGATAAAGCCGCTGAAGCGCTCAAACCCTGGTATCGACAACTATGCAAACGGCCATGCTTCCATGACGAGTACCTCCAATCATTCAACAACCCCTCAACACACCTCATCGACACAGACGGAAAGGGCGTTGAGCGCATCGACGAAACCGGCATATGGGCAAATGGTGAACACTACGAGCTCGATTGCATTGTTCTCGCATCTGGATTCGAAGTGCACATCGTCCACACCGCACACTACGAAACATATGGTAAATCCGGTGAAAGCCTCAGTGAACACTGGAGTGACGGCATGAAAAGCCTCCACGGCATCAACATTCACGGGTTCCCAAACCTGTTCATACTCGGGTTAGCGCAAGGAGGAAACCTTGTCGCCAACGTGACCCATAACTTCAGCGAATCCTCAACTGCAATAGCAGCCATGGTTCGCGAATGTATAGAAAAGGGGCACGAAACTCTTGAACCCACTTTCGAAGCAGAAACACAATGGGTGAATAGCTTGGAGGTCCAAGACCGTGGTTTCCTCGCAAACTGCACACCTGGCTACTACAACAACGAAGGACACATGACAACCGACCGGGACCTTTTCAGCTCAGCACGCTACCCAGAAGGATCCGTAGCATTCTTTAACTATCTGAAGGAATGGGTTGAAAGAGGAAACTTTGACGGCCTTACATTCACATAAATGCTGAGTTACGCTGACCCACCACTGATTCTCCGAGACGTTTTCCCAAACATTCAACAAGTGCAAGATCTTCTAACAACCCATGCCCCATACACACCCTTGGGTGGATGGTATAACCCGGGAGCTGACCCTCACGCGAAAACGCGTCCTATGTGGTTCCAAAATGATTGGGTTCACGACACATATATTGCGGAAGGGTCAGAAATATTTCTCAATAACGACACATATATTGAACAGTCAAAAGCGTTCTATAACGCTGACATCATAGAACCCCACAGCGTGTACGTGAATATTATGGCGGCAATAAATGATGGAGGCCCCGCCCACACGGATAACTCACGATTCCACGGACGTGAACGAGCAAACACACCCATGTGGCTATTACGAGCAATGACGTGGTCTCATCTTTTCAACGACTATGAAATCGTCCAAGCAACAGCAATTTGGTGGCTTGACGACGTGGAAGGGGGAGGG